>PLIR01000192.1 GCA_003139415.1 Myxococcales bacterium
GAGGTCGCTCCCCTCGACCGCGACGGAATGCTCTACGCCTTCTTCAGGTTCTGCAGCGCGAAGTCCCAGTTGACGAGGCTCTTCAAGAACGTCTCGATGTACTTGGGCCGCGCGTTCCGGTAATCGATGTAGTACGCATGCTCCCAGACGTCGATCGTCAGGAGCGGCGTCTGCCCGTGCTTGAGCGGCAGGTCCGCGTTGGCCGTCTTGGTGACCGACAGATTCTTGTCCTTGCCCAGCACGAGCCACGCCCAGCCCGAGCCGAACTGCGTCGCGGCGGCGTTCGAGAACTCCTCCCCGAACTTTTCCACCGAGCCGAAGTCGCGCTTGATGGCGTCGGCGAGGTCGCCCGCCGGCGCGCCGCCGCCCTGCGGCTTCAGGCTGTGCCAGTAGAACGTATGGTTCCAGACCTGCGCCGCGTTGTTGAAGACGCCGCCCTCGCTCGAGGCGATGATCTCCTCGAGGCTCTTGTTCGCCTCGGGCTTGCCCTCGAGCAGCTTGTTCAGGTTGGTCACGTACGCCTGATGATGCTTGCCGTAGTGGTACTCGAGCGTCTCGGCGCTGATGTGCGGGGCGAGCGCGCCTTTGTCGTACGGGAGGGGCGGNNAAACGGCATGGGGAGGCTCCTTGTCTCGTTTGCTTTGTCGGGACTGTCTAGGACACGGGAGATTGCCCGGGCCTCGCGGCGTGTCAACTCACTCAGGCGAGCCCAGCACTTGTCCGAGAAAGTCCCTCGCGCCCTCGACGACTCGGCCCGGAATCTCATGTCCCCCGTCGAAGGGCAGCCACGCGACGGGCAATCCGTGCCTCACGAGCAGCCCTTGCAGCCCCTCGGCCACCGCGAACGGCAGCAACTCGTCCTGCCGTCCGTGACTCATGAAGACCGGCAACCCTCTCCGCGCGTCGAGCCGCGAGGCCCACTCGCCCGAGGCAATGTGGGTGCCCGATAGCAAGATCAGCCCGGCGAGCGCGTCGGCCCTTCGAAGCGCCGTATCGAGCGCGAGCATCGCGCCCTGGGAGAATCCACCGAGCACCAGCCTGGTTGGAGCTGGCGCGACGCTTCGCAAGACCTCGTCGAGAAATCCGTCGACCGCCCCGCGCGCTTGCTCGAGTCCGGGAGGCACTTCGGTGATATCGCGCTTCGAGCCGAGGGCCTGGCGGCGCGCCCGCTCCGCGAAGTCGACGGGCCACCAAGCCCGCCCGCCCATGTAGAGGGGCCCGAGGTCGATGGGCGCGGCAGGGAACACGAAGCGGGTCGCCGACGACGGTGCGAGGATTCGCCCTAGGGGGACGAGATCGTCGGCGGGCGCGCCAAAGCCGTGAAGAAGCACGACGACCGGTCCCGTGCCCCCGCCGTTGCCGTCGGGGCCGCCCGCGAGGCGGGCGTCCAAGGGGCCGATTCTTGCGATGCGCATGGCAGGCACCGTACTCGAAGTGCCGCGGGCTTCAGCCCTCGCTTGTCGCGTGCTGAACGAGCAGCTTCTCGATGAGGCCCTTCGAGTAGGCCGACAGCTCGCGAAACACCACGCCCATGCCGGGCGGGCTCGCCTCGACGCGCACGACCTCGCCGACGCCCTCGATCGTCTCGATGTCGTCCATGATCACGGTGAAGCGCAGGTTCACGCGCGTGCCGATGGCCAGAGGCTGCTGCGACTTGATGAACACCCCCGTGCGGGAAATGTTCGTCACGTACTCCTGAATGAAGGCGTCGAACGACTCGAACTCCTTGTTGATCGTGACCCGCTCGTTCCCTCGCTTGTCGTCGCTCATTTCTGCTGCTCCTGGCGTCAAGCTTGGGTCACTGGCCCGCGAGATCGAACTGCTCGATATGATACTCCGTCCGGGCGCTCACCTGGATGCGGCGCATGTACTTGCTCTCGGCGTCCTGCACGGCGGCCTTCTCGCTCCCCGTCAAGAGGTCGGCGACGGCGGGGTGGCAGTTGACGAGGATCTTGTAGCCCGGCAAATCGTGCCGCTTTCTGCGGATCTCCCGCAGGATCTCGAACGCCACGGTCTCCTTGGACTGCAGGTGCCCCGTCCCGTCGCAGTAAAAGCACGGCTCGTGGAGGAGGCGCCCCAGGCTCTCGCGTGTGCGCTTGCGCGTCATCTCGATGAGGCCAAGCTCCGAGATGCGGTTGAGCGTGGTCTTGGCCTTGTCGCGCTGCAAGAGGTCCTCGAGCGTCTTTCGCACCTTCTCGCGGTTCGACGCCTTCTCCATGTCGATGAGGTCGAGGATGATGAGGCCCCCGATGTTGCGGAAGCGCAGCTGGTACGCGATCTCGTTGACCGCCTCGAGGTTGGTCTTGAGGATCGTCTCCTCCATGTCTTTGCTGCCCTTGCCGACGAACCGGCCGGTGTTGACGTCGATCGCCGTCAGCGCCTCGGCCTCGTCGAGGATCAGGTAGCCGCCGCTCGGCAGGGGCACCTTGCGCGAAAGCGCGCGCGCGATCTCGTCTTCGATGCCGTACGCGTCGAAGATCGGCTCGTCGTCGCCGTAGTAGAGGACGTCCTTCAGCCGATCCGGCATGAACATCTCGACGAAGCGACACGTGCGCTCGTACTGGGCGCGGTCGTCGATGACGAGCTGGTCGACGTCGTCGGTGAAGAGATCTCGCGCCGTCTTCAGGACGATGTCGAGCTCGCTCATCAGGACGGCCGGTGACTTCGCGCCCTCGCGCTTCTTGGCCACTTCGCCCCAAAGGCGCACGAGGGCNNGACGTCCTGCTTGAGCTGCTTCTTCGTCAGCCCCTCGGCGACGGTGCGTACGATGAGGCCACCCGAGGGGGGCTTCATGCTCTCGATCGTCTCGCGAAGCCGTGCGCGCTCTTTGTCACTGCCGATCCGCTTGCTGATGCCCACGTGTTCGAGCGTCGGCAGGTAGACGACGTACCGGCCGGGCAGCGATACGTGGCTCGAGCAACGAGCGCCCTTCGTGCCGATGGGCTCCTTGGTAACCTGGACGATGATGTCCTGGCCCTCCTTGACGACGTCACGGATGGGAGTCGACTTCGAGAGTCGGCCTGGCAAGCCCGTCGAGCGAGGTCGTTGCCCACGGTTTCCACCCTCGCCGCCGCCACTACCGCCGCCACTACCACCACCGCCACCGCCGCCGCCGCTCGGTCCCCGTCCGTTGCTGCGTCCGCGGTTGCGTCCGCGCCCACGGCCCCGCCAGCGGTCTCCTCGTCCGCCACCCCGGTCGTCGAGCCGGGGCGCGGGCGCGCGCTGCATGGGCGCACCGGGATCGCTGATGGTGAAGCCGGGCAGGTTCGGGTTGTCGAACAGCTCGTCGTCCGTCGCCGCGGGCGCAGAGGCGCCCGGAGGGTCGCTCCCGGAATCGTCGACATGTTCCTCCGAAGCAGCGGGCGCGGCCGTGAGGCTGCCTTCGCTCGCAAGGGAGCCGGCCCCCTCCTCGGTGTCCGCGCCGTTCTCGGCGGCGTCGGAATCGGGATCCTCCGCAGAGTCTTCCCCGGCGTCGTCTTCGGCGTCTTCGGCGCCTTCGGGTTCCGAGGGGGCGGCGCCCTCGACCGCGAGCGTGTCCGCACCGCCCGGCGCTTGCTCGTCCTCGTCGGGGTCCCCTGGGTCGTCCTCGGACGGCACTACCTCGTCGTCGGGGGTCTCTATGCTCGCACCCTCGGACGCGACCGCGCCCTCCGACTCGGCCGGTGCCGACGTCGATTCGCGTCCCCCCTCCCCCGCGCCGAGCGCGTGCTTGCGGCCCCCCGCGAGGTACGCCTCGAAGTCGTCCGGACGGATGAGATCCTCGACGTGGAGGAACGCCGCCCGGNNGATACAACGAGGATATTCTTGGCCATTCGGAGGGGAACTTTCCCGCCCGACGGCAATGGGTCCCTCAGCCGCGCGCACGCGCACCCCCGACACGACGGCCGCGCTCAAGAGCCTTGTCTTGGCGGGGACGTTCGGTCGATTGCTCACGGGGCTTCAGGAAACTCATTCGCCTTCGGGCGACGCCGCGGCACGTTCGGCGCATAGCGCGCGGCCCGGCGACAGATGAACACGGCCGCCGGCGCGGAACTAAATCCGCAAGGAACGGCAGCACGCAAACCTTTGCGGGGTAGCGCGTGACCCATCCGGGCCGGAGAGCGCGTCCCCTATGCTCTTCGCATAGCCGAAACGCGGCCGCCTTGCCAGGCGAATCAGGGCAGAACACAAAAGGGGAAGGCCCTGCCACACGCTTCGGCGCTACCGTTGCTCCCTTCCGGGCCTGGCGGGTTTCACGCTTCCACGTCGGCAGGGCCGCACGAGGGCGCCGGCGCTGCACGTACCCCGATGAGGCCGTGCAACGAAAGCGACGACGGGGCGCAGCGTAGTCGCAACGCGGTCGTCCGTCGAGGCATGATGCGCGCCATGAGCCCGCTCGTCGAAATCCGCCTCGTCACCGTGCGCGAGCTTCGCCGCAGCTTTCGGAGCTTCAAGGGGGTGCTGCTTGGCATCATCGCCATCGCCGGCGGGGCGGGAGTCTCGATGCTGCTCGCGTGGATCGATCGGGCCAAGCGTGAGTCCTTGCCGCCCGGCATCGACATCGAGGCGGCCCAGGAGCCCTTCTTCACGGCCTCGTACGGCGAGGAGACCGGCAAGGCCATCGCGGCGTGCCCCTATGCGCTCTGGACGATCCTCGTCGCCACGCTCTGGCTCGGCCCCTTGCTCATCTCGCTGCTCGATTACGACACGGTCTCCGGCGAGGTGCAGCACCGCAGCGTGCGTTTCTGGACGGTGCGGACTCGGCGCAGCTCGTACATCCTCGGCAAGGCGCTCGGCGCATGGTTCTCCGTCCTCGCCGTCACCCTCGGCATGAACGTGATCGTGTGGGGCGTCACGATTGGCGTGGGCAAGGTGCCGCCCGCGCAGGTGCTTGCCTGGGGGGCGCGGTTCTTCGCGGTGACGATGCCGATCAGCGCGGCCTGGTGCGGCGTCGCGGTGCTCGTGGGGTCGCTCTTTCGCACGCCGATGCTGTCGCTGCTCGCCATCTCCGCGGCGTTCTCGGGGCTGTGGATCCTGCGGGTGGTGGCGGGGCTCTCGGACTGGCCGTGGCTCGCGTATGCGTACCCCAACTTCTACGACAGCCTGCTCCTCTCGCCGCGGCCCAGCACCGTGGCGCTCGGCCTCCTCGGAACGGGCGCCATCGCCGCCCTCACGACGGGCGCGGGGGCCTCTCTCTTTCGCATGAGAGACGTGTAGATGGCCTCCCTTCGCTCGCCTTCGCCGGGCGGCTCGGTCGAAGACGCGGCCTTGCGCACCGTCCACCTGACGAAGCGCTTCGGCCAGAAGATCGCCGTCGATGACGTCTCGCTCACGGTGCCTGCGGGCGCTGTGTTCGGTCTGGTCGGGCCGAATGGCGCAGGGAAGACGACGACGTTCTCGATCCTCGCGGGCTATCTGCACCCGAGCGGGGGCCGGGCCGAAGTCCTCGGGTTTGCGCCGACGGCCGTCGATGAGCTCCGCGCTCGCCTCGGCGTCTTGCCACAAGACGCGCTCCTGCCGGCGCAGGACACGGTGGGCGAGTTTCTCGTCCATATGGCCGAGTTGCAGGATCTGCCGCACCCCAAGGCCCTGGCCGCGGCGCGCGAGAGCCTCGACGACGTTGCCGGCCGCGATTGGTGGAACCAGCGCTGCGGCAGTCTGTCGCACGGTATGGCCAAGCGCGTGGCCCTCGCCCAGGCGTTCCTCGGCGAGCCCGAGGTCGTCTTGCTCGACGAACCGACGGCCGGTCTCGACCCGCGCGTCGCCTTCGAAGTCCGTCAGCTCGTGAAGGCGAAGAAGGGTCGCCGCACCATCGTCATCTCCAGCCACAACCTGACCGAGCTCGAGGAGACATGCGACTACGCGGCCATCCTCGACCGCGGGAAGATCGTCGCCTCCGGGTCGATGGCAGAGCTGACGGCCGCCAACCAGGAGGTCCGCATCCAGCTCGCAGCAGGGACCCGGCGCGGGACGACCCCCGGCGAGGTGCCGGTGTCACGCGTGCGCGACATCCCCCACGTGACGACCGTCGACCTCCAAGAGGAGCAGCCGGAGCTCGTCGTTGGTTTCGACCGCAGCCAGACCGACGCCGAGGCCATCATCGGCAAAGTGCTGACGGTGCTCCTGCAGAACGAGGTGCGCATCAGCGGCGTCACCAAGGGCCGCGGCCTCGAGCAGCGCCTAATTGATCTTGTTGGTTAACCGGATACCCGGTTCACCATGTGCGCGAGCTCCGCTCGACTCGTCGTTGCGCTTCGCTCCACTCCTCGCTCGACTCCGCTCGCGCGCTCGCGGGCGGCACTGCGGGCGTGGGGGGAGCGCTCGCGCCGCTCCCCCCACACCCCCCAAGCTGGAGCAAGAAGCGGCGCGCGGAGGCCTCCGCCTCTGATCCCACTGGAGCTTTAGCCGCCCGCCCGCTCACTCTTCAGGCACGCACAGCGTCTTGCGGGTGGGGGCTCATGGGGGGAGCGGCCGCGCTCCCACCATGCCCGCAGTGTCTTCACCGAGCGCGCGAGCGGAGTCGAGCGGAGCAAGTGCACATGGTGAAACGGCAATCCCGTTCACTAGTACCCTATTAACTAGCCTTGCTTCGCTTCGCCCCCGGAGTCGTGCGGGCGAGCACCTCGCGCAAGTAGCGCGCGGTGTGTGACCGCTCGACCTTGATGACTTCCTCGGGGGGGCCCGCCGCGACGACCTCGCCGCCGCCCTCGCCGCCCTCGGGGCCGAGGTCGAGCACCCAGTCCGCGCAGGCCACGACATCGAGGTTGTGTTCGATGACCACGATCGTGTTGCCCTGGTCGCGCAGGTCCGTCAGCGCGGTGAGCAGGATCTCGATGTCGGCGAAGTGCAGCCCCGTCGTGGGCTCGTCGAGCACGTAGAGCGTGCGGCCCGTGGCCTTGCGCGACAGCTCGCGTGCGAGCTTCACGCGCTGGGCTTCGCCCCCGGACAGAGTCGTCGCCGGTTGCCCCAGCGACACGTAGCCGAGGCCGACCTTGCGAAGCGCCTCGAGCTTGTCGGCGATCCGGGGCACGGCGCCGAAGAGCTCGGACGCCGCTTCGACGGTGACGCCCAGCGTGTCGGCGATCGAGAGTCCACGGTATTTCACCTCGAGCGTCTCGCGGTTGTACCGGAGGCCTGCGCACGCGTCGCAGGCGACGAAGACGTCGGGCAAAAAGTGCATCTCGACGCGAAGGACGCCGTCGCCCTGGCAGGCCTCGCACCGGCCGCCCTTGACGTTGAACGAGAACCGGCCGGCCTTGTAGCCGCGAGCACGCGCGTCCGGCAGCGCCGCGTAGAGATCGCGGAGCAGGGCGAAGATGCCCGTGTACGTGGCCGGATTGGAGCGGGGCGTCCGGCCGATCGGCGCCTGATCGATCGAGACGACCTTGTCGATGTGCTCCAGTCCTTCGACCCGGTCGCACTCGCCTACGGGGACCGTGGCGTTGTAGAGCTTCGCCCTCGCCGCCGGCAGCAGGGTATCGACGATCAAGCTCGACTTGCCGCTGCCGCTGACCCCCGTGACGCACGTGAACAAGCCCAGGGGGATCTCGGCCGACACGTCACGCAGGTTGTGCGCGCGCGCCCCTACGACGCGCACGCACGCCTTGGTGCGCGTCCTGCGCTTGGCCGGCACCGGGAGCTGCTTTTTCCCGTTGAGCCACGGCGCCGTGATCGAGCGCGGGTTCGCCATCAGCTCGGCCGGCGATCCCTGGGCGACGATCTCGCCGCCGTGCACGCCGGCGCCGGGCCCCATGTCGACGACGTGGTCGGCCGCGAGGATCGCTTCGCGGTCGTGCTCGACCACGATGACGGTGTTGCCCAAGTCGCGCAGCCGGCCTTGTGCCTCGATGAGGCGCGCGTTGTCGCGGGCGTGAAGGCCGACGCTCGGCTCGTCGAGCACGTACAGGACGCCCACGAGGGCGGCGCCGATCTGGGTGGCGAGCCGGATGCGCTGCCCCTCGCCCGACGAGAGCGTCTGCGCGCTGCGATCGAGCGCGAGGTAGTCCAACCCGACGTCGATCAGGAAGCCGAGCCGCGCCGCGACCGCCTTGAGCAGCGGTTCGGCGATCGCGCGCTCGCGCGAGCCGAAGGCGTTCGCCTCGTCGGCTGCCCCGCCCAGCGTCTCGACGAAGTTCCGGACGTGTCGGAGCGGCATCGCTCCGATCTGCGCGACGTCTTTGCCCCCGAGCTTCACGGCCAGCGCTTCGGGGCGGAGGCGCTTGCCGTGGCAAGCGTCGCAGGTGCGGGTGACGAGGAAACGCCCCAGCTCGTCGTCGGCGATCCCTCCCTCGCCGGCCTCCGGGTCCTCGGCGTCGGCGGGTTCGACGCGTACGTCGGCCAGGGTGGCCAGGCGCCCTTCGAGCCGCGGCACGACGCCTTCGTAGCCTTTGCGCTTGGTGCCCTCCCGCTTGCGGTGCTCGCGCGGGGCACGCGCCGGACCTTCACCCGATCGGCCGCCCTTGCCGAAGAGGATCGCCTTGCGCTGCTCTTCCGGCAGCTTGCCCCACGGGGCGTCCGGGTTCACGCCCAAAGTCTCGACGGCGGCGGAGACCTCGCCCGCCAGCGCGACGCTGCCGCGGCGGCCCCATGCGAGGACGACGCCCTCGCGCAGCGTATGCCGAGGGTCGCCCACGCAGCGCTCCGGGTCGACGACGTCGCGCGCGCCGAGACCGTCGCACGCGGGGCAAGCGCCGTGCGGTCCATTGAACGAGAACATCCGCGGCTCGATGGGCGGGAGTGAGATCCCGCAGTCGACGCAGGCGAAGCGCTCGCTCATCCAGAACGGCTCGTCGTCGCCGGCCTGCACGAGGAGGCGTCCCTCGCCGAGCTTGAGCGCCAGCTCGACGCTGTCCGTCAGCCGCGCCTTGAGACCCTCCTTGAGGACGAGGCGATCGACGACGACGTCGAGGTCGTGCACCTTCGAACGATCGAGCTCGATCTCGTCTCCGAGGTCGACGACCGAGCCGTCGATGCGCGCGCGGACGAAGCCTTCCCGGCGCAGACGTTCGAGCTCGAGGCGGAGCTCGCCCTTTCGCGCCCGCGCGATCGGCGCGAGCAAGGACAGCCTCGTGCCCTCCGTCATCGAGAGAATCCGGTCGACGATCTGCTGGACCGTCTGCGCCTCGATGCGCTTTCCGCAGTTCGGGCAGTGGGGAATCCCCACGCGCGCATAGAGCAGGCGCAGGTAGTCGGCGATCTCGGTGACCGTGCCCACCGTGGATCGCGGCGACTTCGAGAGGGGCCGTTGCTCGATGGCGATGGCCGGGCTGAGGCCCTCGATGCGTTCGACGTCGGGCTTCGCCAGCTGCTCCAGGAACTGCCGTGCGTAGGCGCTGAGCGACTCGACGTAGCGGCGCTGCCCCTCGGCGTAGATCGTGTCGAAGGCGAGCGACGATTTGCCGGAGCCGCTCGGCCCCGTCAAAACGATGACCTTGCCCCGGGGCAAGCTCACACTGACGTTCTTCAGGTTGTGCTGCCGGGCGCCGATGACGACGAGACGATCCACGGTCAAGATGGACCGGTTAGCACGAGAGGGCCGGCCCGCCGAGGCCGCATTGGGCCCATGTGATACCGTCAATTGCGGATGTTCAAGGTCGAGTGCGAGTCGTGCAAATCGCCGTTTCAGATCGATGAGCGGCGGGTACCGCCCGCGGGTCTGAAGATGCGATGCCCGAAGTGCGGGCACTCCTTCCTCGTCACCACGCCGGTCACCACGCCGGCGATAGATTTGCCCGCGGCGAAGCCCACGGCCGCCCCGGTCAAGCCGGCGTTCACTCCCGCGGCGGCGCCGCCAATCGCGCCGCCCGCGCCGGCCGCCGCGTCACCTGCCTCGCCCCAGCGCCCCAAGTCGCCGCTGAGGTCGACGATGGTGGGAGTCGGGGCGGATCTCGGGGTGAAGCAGCCGCTCGTGCCGCCGACGCTCCAGGCGAAGCCCCCCGTTTTACCAAGGCCGATCAACGTGCCCGCGCCCGCTGAGGTGCACAACGCCGCGACCATCCCGGCCAAACCTCCGCCGTCGCCGATGGCTGCCTTGAAGAGGACCATGATGGGCGTGGCCCCGGCGCCCCCCACGGCGTCCGGCGGTGCGCCGGCGGTCCCTCCCGCCACGCCGCCCATCGCGCCCCCGGCCGTGGCGCGCCCGGCCCCGCCTCTTCCTCCCATGCGGCCCGAGCTCCCCTCGGACTTTCCGGCGTCGCTGGGCGGTCTCGACGAACCCGACCTTCCGGTCGTTTCGCCGCCCGCAAAGAAGGCGCCGCCGCCGGCCGTACCGCGAGCGGGCGTCGCGCCCGCCGGGGCGTCCCCTGCCGCGCCACCGACGGTCTCGCGGGGCCCGCAGCCGCCCGCCAAACCGACGCCGTCGTCGTCGCCCGTCGACGAACTCGACTTCGACCTTCCGGTCGTCTCCGCCGACTTGCCCGCGACGCGGGGCGCGCCTCCCCCGAAACGTCCTTTGCCCGGCCGACCGATGGACGCGGACCTCCCGGTGGCCGCGGCGGCGAAGGCTCCTCCGGCGGCGCCGAAGCCATTCGAGCAGGACCTTCCGGTGGTCGCCGCAGGGCCGAAGGCCAAGCTCACCCAGCCTTTCGAGATGGACCTTCCCGTGGCCGCGGGGCGCGGCGCCAAAGACCTCGACGCCGACCTTCCCATCGTGGCGCCTTCGCTGCCCGATGTCGCGCACTCGCTGCCTGCCGTCGCGCACTCGCTGCCCGCCGTCGCCGTCGACCTCCCGACGGCCAAGCGCAGGGGGACCTTCGACGACTTGCCCATCGTGTCGGCCGTCGGCTTGCCCTCGCCCGCGCAGCTGCTCCCCGACGTCGCCGCGTCGCTGCCGATCGCGGGCGGTCCCGCTCTCCCCGCGGTCGCCCACAACAACCTGCCCGTTGCTGCCGGGGGCATGGCGTTCGGGGAGATCGACCTGCCGACGCCGAACGAATCCGTGCCGCCAAGCTCCCCCCGGCAGCCCTCCGGTCGCCCCCCCAGCGACGAGTTCGCGCTCTTCGGGGACATGGACCTGCCGCGCGAGATACCCGCGGGCGTGCCGGGTGCGGGCAAGAGCCAGCCCCCCATCGACCCGGCCGCGGACTTCGGCGACCTGCAGCTCGACGGGAAGCGCCGGTCGATCCGGCCGCCGACGGGCCGCGCATCCATCGTGCCGTCCCCGGAGCCCACCGGTGGCGCGGAGGTCACGAGGGACGACGGCGGCATGAGCTTCGGCGAGGTCGAGCTCGGAGGCGGCCACCCGGAGAGCGCCCCGGAGGTGCCTATCGGCACCGAGGCCGCGATCGGCACCGAGGCCGCCATCGGCGCCGAAGCGCGGATCAGCAGTTCGCCACCCCGGGGGCCGAAGCTCGACGTCGTGATGCCCGTGGCGGTCAAAGGCAAAGAACCACCCAAAGAAGAGACGCCTCGGCCACGGCGGACACTCGCCATCGGGATCGCGGTCGCCGTGTTCGTCGTCGTCCTCTTGGGCGGCGCCGCGCTGCAGGTCACCCCGTACGGCGCCTTCGGCTACCTGGTCATCAGCGACATGACTCGGGCCGGCGAGTACGCCAAGGTGACGGCCCAGGCCATCGGCGACGCGCGTGCGACGATGGCCTCCGACACCTTCGAGAGCGCGAAGAAGGCCGTCGAGGCCGTCGCCGCGGCGCACGCGCGCTTTCCGCGGGCCAATTCGCTCACCGCGGTTGCGGCGTTCGTCGACTACCAGGCGAACGTCCGCTTCGGGGGCGACACGGCGCGGGGCGCGCGAGCCAAGCAGTTGCTGACGACGCTGCCATCCAACCAGGTCGTCCCCTACGCCGACGCGGCGGCGGGCGCCCAGACGGCCGAGAGCGGGGAGCTGGATCGCGCGGGCAAGGAGCTCGACGCGGCCGCGCGCAACCCGGCCGACGCCGCGCTTCAGGGCGAGATCGCGCTGCTGCGCGGCGAGGTGGCGCTTTCCGCGGGCGACGGCGGCGCTGCCCTCGCGGCTTTCAAGCGCGCCCTCGGCCTGGGCGACGACGCGCGCGCTCACTTTGGCCTCGCGCGAGCCTACGACCTGATGCACGACGCGTCGGCCACTCAGCGCGAGATCGCCGCCACCCTCGCCAAGTCTCCGCAGCACGTGGGCGCGCTGACGCTCCGCGCGCGCCCGAGGAGCGGGCAGGTGGATGCGGCCGCGGCGGTCGCGGACCTGGCCGTCGTATTGGACGGTCCGGCTCGCGCCAAGGCGTCCCCCACGGAGCTCTCCGCGGCCTACGCAGCCAGGGCGTGGGTCAGCCTCGACAAGGGGGCCGCGAGCGACGCGCGCGACGCGTTCACGCAGGCGGTCACGCTCGACGCCCGCAACTTCGACGCGTTGAACGGCCAAGGGCGACTGTTCCTGAACGAGGGGCGGTACACCGAGGCCCTCGCCCGGTTCGACGCGGCGCTGCTCATCGATCCGAACTCCCCCGAGACGATCGCCAACGACGCCGAAGCGAAGCTCGCTCTCGAGCGGCTGGCCGACGCCAAGCAGCAGCTCGTCGCCGCCCGTGAGCGGTTCCCGAAGAGCATTCCGGTGCTCATCCTCCTCGGCAAGGTCGAGCATCACCTTGGCAACAACGACGCGGCCGAGGCCGACCTGCGCGCGGCGACGGCGTACGTCGACCCTTCGCGCGCCGGCGCCGTCCTGCCGTACGTGGCCCTCTCGGAGCTGCTCTCCGAGCGCGGGCACCTGAGCGACGCGCGCGCCACGCTCGACGACGCGAAGAAGTCGCTCCCCGAGTCCGCCGCGCTGGAGCGCGCCTTCGGCGAAGTGAGCGAGCTGCAAGGCGACTACGACGCCGCGATGGGCCACTACCGCGCGGCGCTCGCCCGCGACTCGAAGGACGTGGCCTCCCACTTCCGGCTCGGGGTCGCGCTCCTGCGGCTGCGCAAGTTCGACGAGGCGGGCGACGAGTTCGACAAGGTCGCGGCCGTCGATAAGGAGTACCCGGGACTCTCACTCGAGCGGGGCGTCCTGTTCGAAGCCTCCGGCGACGTGCAGCGGGCGATCGAGCAGTTCAACGGAGCGCTCGCGAAGGCCCCGGACGACCCGGACCTGCAGCTGCGCGTGGGGAGCGCGTACGTGTCGATCGGCCGTCCCGACGAGGCCCTGCCCATGCTGCGCAAGGTGCTCGAGAAGAGGCCGCAGAGCGCCGAGGCCCACCACTTCATCGGTCGGGCCCTGATGCTCCAGGCGGGGCCCGCGGCCGTCGACGCCCTGCGCTACCTGAAACGCGCCGTCGAGCTCGATCCGAACCGCGCCGAGTACCACGTGTACCTCGCCTGGGCCGCCAACGACGCGAACCCCGCGGAGCTCGAGACTGCCCGAGACGAGGTCGACAAGGCCCTCGCGCTCGACAAGGTCAACGCCGAAGCCTACTGGCAGCGCGGGATCGTCGAGCGCGTCACCGCCGCCCTCGACGACGCCATCAAGGACGAGAAGCGCGCCCTCGAGCTTCGCCCGTCACGCTACGAGGCGCACGCGACGCTCGCCGAGTGCTACACGGACAAGAACGACAGCGCGGCCGCGCTCGCGGAGTGGGCGAAGGCCATGGCGGGCGATGGGACGGCGACGCAGGACGACGGGACGGTGAAGCACCCGTTCTGGCACTGGCGCTACGGCCGGCTCCTCAAGGAGCAGGCCGGCACCAGCGCGGCGTTGCCGCAGTTCTTGCTGGCCCTCCCGACGGCGGAGAAGCTGACACCGCGCCCCGGCTGGCTGGCGGATCTCGAGTTCGCGTCGGCCGAGGGGCTCCGCCGAATGGGCCGCCGCACCGAAGCCGTCGAGCACTACCAGCGCTTCATCGAGCTCGCGACGGTCAACTCGCCGGACTTGGCGGACGCCAAAGAAGCCCTGCAGCAATTGACGGGACAGCGCTGACTGGCCGCGGATTAGCTCCTCGCGCGCGCCTCGAGGGCCGCCGCCATCTGCGCGAAAGACTCCACGTCGAGGGTCTCGCCGCGCGCGCGCAGGTCGACCCCGGCAGCGGCCGCCGCTTCTTCGAGCACGCCGGCGCCTGGCGCCAGCGACGCCCAGGCGTTTCGAAGCGTCTTGCGGCGCATCTCGAAGGCCCCGCGGACGAGGGCGCGGAAGGTCTCCGTCTCGAGTGCACGCGGCGGCCGGAGGGGCACGAACTCGACGACCGCGCTCGTCACCTCGGGCGCCGGGTGAAACGCGCCCGGCGGCGCCCGCAGCACGCGCCGCGTCGCGAACGCCGCGCGGACGAAGACCGTGAGCGCGCCCCACTCCTTGCCGCCCGGCGTGGCCGTCAGGCGCCGCGCGACCTCGTCTTGCACCATGAACACCGCCCGGTCCACCGACGCCGCGTGCTCCACCGCCCGGCGCAGCAGCGCGCCAGTGATCGAGTAGGGGAGGTTGCCGCAAAGGACGCGAGGGCTTCCCTCCGTGGGCGGGCCGAGCAACGACGCTAGGTCGACTTGCTGGGCGTCGCCCTCGATGACCTCCGTGTCCGTCCCCGCCATCGCCTCCGCCAGGACCGGCACGAGGTCGCGGTCGCGCTCGATCGCCACGACGTGCATCGCGCGCTGCACGAGCCGATGGGTGAGCGCCCCGGTCCCCGCGCCGATCTCCACGACCCGCGCCCGTCCGACCTCCGCGTCCGGGACGCACGCTCTCGCGATGGCGTCTGCGATGGACTCGGCGACGAGGAAGTTCTGCCCGAAGGTCTTTTTTGGCCGAAGGCCCGCGGCCCGCAGGAGGGAACGCGGATCGCGGTAGGTCACCCGGTCGCCCCTTCGGCTGGTTCGCGGCCTGTCTCCTTGGCGGCCGCCGGAGCTCGCGGCGGCGCCACGACCTGCACGCCCAGCCGTCGCAGGAGCCGCTCGGCGCGCCACCGCGCCGCGGCTGCGCGCGCCCGTACGGCGTCGTCCACGGCGTCCGCGACGGCGCTGCGCGGCGAGGGATCCGCCCCGACGGCAGAGTCGAACGCCGGCACGGTCCAGCGCACGCGGATCCGCGCCGCCCGAACGCGGGTCAGGGCCTTGGCCATCCCCTCGGCGCGCACGGGTGACGGAGCCCAGACGTGGATCACGCTGGCGCGCGGCTTCTCGGCGGCGAGCCGCTCGAGGGCGGCGGCCAGCGCCCTCTCGCTCGCCTCGCGCTCGCCGTCTGCCCTGGGCGGCGACTCGACGCCGAACGCCGCGAGGTAGTGCCGCAGGCTTTGCTCCCTCGGTGTCGGCGCGAAGGGGACTCGCGGCGAGAAGGGCGCGTGAACGCGAAGCTCGTCGGCCCGCCGCGCCAGGGCGTCGAGGTCGCCCTTTCGCACGTCGGCGAGCGCTCGCGGATCGAGCGGTCGTGCGTGCTCCGCCACGCGGCTCGCGACCATGGTCTCGTCGAGCTCCGAGCGGTCGGCGTCGACCACGCTCGACGCGCTCGCGAGGGCCTTGGCGATCGCCGCGCCGTGCGCGGCCCCCTCGCTCGGCGCAATCCACGACCGCACCCGCGAGGCCGTCACGACCAGCCCGACGCGCTCACCGCGCCGCAGATGACGCACGGCCAGGGCGCCCACTTCCTCGACCACGCCGTCGAGCGGAGCACGCCCGGGGGCGCCCGCCCAAAGCTCGACCGAGGCGTCGACGACGAGCCACACGATGTCTCGCCCTTCGCGCGCCATCTCCCGTACGAGCAGACGCCCGCGGCGCGCGCTCGCCTTCCACGCGATGCGCTTGAAGGCGTCGCCCGGGACGTGGTCGCGCAGTTCGAGCAGCTCGCCGCCATCGCCGGGAACGTTGAACGCCCGTCCCGACTCCGCCGCGCGCCGGGCGCGCCCTCCCCGTGGCGACGAGAGCAGCGCGGCGAACGTCTGCGGCAGGACCTCGATCCCGTGCGGGTTCGCGAAGAGCAACGGGACCTCGTACAGCGCCTCGCCGCCGAGCGACGTCCCCCTCACCTCGAGGGCCAATCCGTGGACGCCCCAACGGCCCACCCGACGCGGCTGCACGGTCACGGCGATGCGCGCCCGCCCCCCCGGCGCGAGGTCGACCGCTTTCGGCTCCACCGAGGCCTCGAGCAAGCTGGACACGATGGGTCGCAAGGCGACCGCGCGGACCGGCGCGCTGCCCCGGTTGCGGAGCTCGCCCTCGAGCACGACGGGGACGCCGAGCGCCACCGATTGCACCCGCGTCTTGCTCGTCCAGACCATCTCGAACCCCGCCGTCCGCAAGCGCGTCACGGCCAGCGTCGCCACGGCTCGGCCGATGGCGACCGCGAGCAGCATGGCGCCCCCGAACGCCGCGACCGGCGCGAGCCGCTCGGCGACGCCGACGGCCACGAGCCCGGCGCCCGCGACCGCGACGTGGAAGGTCGAGCGCGTCGGGTAGAGCTGCACGTCTCAGACCGCCCGCATCCCCCGACGGTAGCTCACCTTCGACAGGGCCTCCTCGACCAGGCGCTCGCGCGCGCCGGCCTCGCCTTCCGCGTCGGCCGTCAGGATGAGCCGGTGGGCGAGGACGCTCGGCGCGATGGCGCGCAAATCGTCGGGGGCGACGAACGGGCGGCCGCCGATCATCGCCCACGCCTTGGCCGCCTGAACGAGGCTGAGCGTGGCCCGGGGGCTCGCGCCCAGGGTCACGCGCTGGTGGCCGCGCGTGAAGGCGGAGATCGCGACGGCGTACTCGAGCAGGTCGTCCTCGACGTAGACGCGCGACGCGATCCCTTGCAGTTGCACCACGTCGCGCGCCGACAGCACGGGCCGGGCCGTCGGCGGATCGGCCCCGTGGGCCTTGAGCATCTGCGCCTCCTCCCGCGCGTTCGGGTAGCCCATCGAGACGCGGACGAGGAAGCGATCGATCTGCGCCTCCGGCAGCGCGTAGGTGCCTTCGAGATCGATGGGGTTCTCCGTGGCGAGGACCAGGAACGGCGACGGCAGCTCGAACCGGTCGCCCTCGATCGTGACCTGCCGCTCTTGCATCGCCTCGAGCAGCGCGCTTTGCGTCTTGGCGGGCGCGCGGTTGATCTCGTCGGCGAGGACGACGTTCGCGAAGATCGGCCCCGGGCGGAGCGCGAACGTCCCTTCGCGCGGCGACAGGACGTACGTCCCCGTGATGTCGGCGGGCAGCAGGTCGGGCGTGAACTGGATGCGACGCGAGTTGCAGCCGAGCGTGGTCGCGAAGGCCTTGACGAGCGTCGTCTTGGCGATGCCGGGGACACCCTCGAGCAGCGCGTGCCCGCGCGCGAGCAGGGCCAGGAGCATCGTGTCGATGTGGCGGGTCGAGCCGATGAACACCCGCGCGACCTCGCGCCGAACGTCGTCGAGGCGCTCGCGTGCCGCGGCAATTTCGTTCGTGTTCGCGGCGGCGGTCACGGCTTGACGACTGTACCACGCCGCGCTGCGTCTACCGCCGCGAGCAGCCGCGAGACCTCCCCGGCGGCCGCGTTCACCTCCCGGTCACGGAGAGAGCTCCGCGCTTCGCCCCGGGCCGCCGCCGCCGGCTGCTCGACGCGGGCGAACTTGGCGAGCAGCGAGGCGAGGGCGTCGGCGTCGTCCTCGGCGAGGAGACCGGCTGCGCGGACCTTCGCGACGATTTGTTCGCGAGCCGGGGCGCGATCCAGGCCGAGGCGGACGGCCAGCTGCTCCTCGAGGGCGCTCTTCAGCTCCAGCATCGCCAGCACGCGCGATCCGCCCGGCGCGGCGAGCACGGCGGCATGTCCGGCGACGCCTCCCTGGGCCGCGACCGGCACCGCCCGCACGAACCTCGGCTCGAGGGGCTTGTGCATCCGGGCGCCTCGGAGCGCCGTCCACACGACCACGCCGAGGCCGGTGGCCGCCGCGGCCAGGTAGAGCACGGGCGGCGGAGCTCCGTTCTGGCGCAGCTCCTCGACCCCTCCGGCGAGCGCGCGCCGCAGCGCAGCCGCTGCGCTGACGGCCGGCGAGACGTGGCCGAAGGTCCCTGTCGTGTCGAAGTCGTTCGTCAGCAGGTAGATCTTGCCGCCATGGCGCGCGGTAGGGGCGTCCTCGGTGGCGTACCGTACGAGCCCCGCCGCAAGCGCGCGGTTTCCCGGGAAGCGGAGCATCGCGTTGATGACGACGGACGCGTCCCCCACCGCCAGGAGCCGGCCGTGTCCGACGCTCCCGGCCAGCGCAAGGAGCACATCGGGCTCCTCGCTGCCGCGCACCACGAGCACGGGCGAGAGGCCCGAGTGCTCGAGACCGGTCGCGTGGTTGGTGACGACGCGCGTCACCGATCGCACCACAGGGTGCTCGGCCGCGGGTTCCGCGATGGCGAGGGCGGGGTTTCCTCGCAGCATCTCCGCGGGGTGCACCGGCAGAGGCACCCTTCGGATCCCGAATTGCCTGAGGAATCCGTCGCCCGATCCGTAGTCGTCGAGGACGACGACCCTCCCACCGGCCCGCATGAACGCCGACAGCTCTTCGGCATCGATGGCGCGGGTCGGGTGCACGATGAAGACGGCGTCGGTCGCTTCGAGTTGCCCAACGTCGAGCGTCGCGGTCGAAACGACACGGCCGCGGCCGACCTCGTGCTCGGCGATGTCCACAAACTGCGAGAGGCCCTCCCAGTCGATGCCGTGTGGGTCGAAGGCCGCCGCCCACGCGGCCGAGCAGACGAGCGTCACGCAAGCGGTGGCCAACGCCACAGCGGCAGCCGTTGCGAGCGTCCTGGAGCGGCGGTCGCCATCATCGCCCGCGCGGTCCCGATCGTCGCCCGCACGGTCCCGGATGGGGGTGTGGGGGAGCGGCCGCGCTCCCCCACTGCAGGGTCGGCGCCTTACATTCACCCTGACATAGAATGCTGTTGCTGAACGCCCTGCAGGCTGCAACGCTTGAGGGTGATGTTTCTGCTTCGCCCGTTCAAAGGTCTTTCGGCACGCGACCGATTCGGTTCGCTCCTCTTGGTCGGCGCCCTGGGCCTCGTCGGTGGCGCCGCGGCGTGCGGTAGCTCGGGCTCCTCGTCGCAGGGCTTCTCCGACGTCAAGCCGGAGGCCGGAATTCCGGTCACGAGAGACAGCGGAACGAGCTTCGTCGTCACGCCGAGCGACGGGGGCTCGACCTCGACGGGGCCGGTCGTCGCGAGCGCCCTGGTGTTCGTTCCGCCGGCCACGACGATCACCGTCGACGGCGTGACCCCTCAGACGACGACGTTCCAGCTCCAGGCCACGGTCAACGGCCAGACGGTCAGCGTGTCCCCGACGTCACTGCAGTTCGACCGGCCCGACCTCGGGTCGGCGACGATCGGGTCCCCCGTCTCGGTGACGGCCACGGGTACGTATGGCGGTACGGGGACTCTGCACGCGATCTTCGGCGGCCTCGAGGCCACGGCGACGCTCACGATCCAGGTCTTGGAGCGAGACCTCGGGACCACGTCGACGACGGTGGCCGCGGTGCTCGACAGCGCGGGACCCGCGGGGACCGACGCCGGGGCGACGACTGGAGGCGACGGCGGGGCGACCACGGGAGCCGACGGCGGGGCGACGACTTCGACCGACGGCGGGGCGACGACGGTAACCGACGCGGGGACCACGGGAGCCGACGCGGCGACGATCGCGACGTCCGACCCGCTCGTCAAAAAGATCCTCTACCCGTACAACCAGACCGTCTTCCCGCTCGGCCTCACGGCCCCGATCGTGATGTGGACGGCGCCGACGGGCGGCTCGCACGCGAACGACGTCTATCGGCTCCAGCTCTCGGAAGCCAACTACACGTACGACGGGTACCAGACGACGCCCCTGCCGGCGACGAGCCCCAGCCCCTCCGCGGCGCAGTGGGCGATCGACCAGGGCGTGTGGGACCGCGTGACGGCGTCGAACCTCGGCCCCACCGACCCTCTGCAGGTCATCTTGTCTCGCTATGACGCCGGGACGATGACGGCGGCGGTCTCCGCGACGATGGCGTGGACCGTCGCACCGGCAAGCCTGCAGGGCGCCATCTATTACTGGACCGCGTCGAAGCAGGAGGAAGAGGATGGAGGCATCCTCAGCACGGGTCACATCACGCGGATGGCGCCCGGCACCGGAGCCCAGCCCGTCCAGTTGAACTCCGGGCGCTGCATGGGTTGCCACGCGGTCAGCGCCGACGGAACCACCCTCGTCGCCGCGATCGACGACCCCGCTACGGCCCCGGCCGACCCGCCTTATGTCCTCTCATGGCAGTCGCCAAACTACACCCGTCCGTGGGCCGTCTTCGACGTGAGTCAGCCCACGCCGACGGCCGGCTTCCAGTCGACCGAGTACGGCGCCGACATCGCCGTCACGCCCGACGGCACGTACACCGTCTGGGGCGCCCCCACCGACGTGCCAGGCTCGAAGGTGTTGTCGCTCAGCAGCACGAGCACCGGCGCGCTCGTTGTAGACAGTGGACTCGACGAGCTGCTCGGACCGCTGGCTGGCGACGTACTTTCCATGCCGGCCTTCTCGTCGGACGGCACGATGCTCGCCGCGGTGCAGAGCCCTTCTTCCAGCGACAACGTCCTGCCCGTCGACCCGAAGGCGATCGTCACCGTGACCTACTCGGCGAGCACGCAGACGTTCGGCAACACCCTGAACACCGTGGTCCTGGCCACCGATCCGGCGATCACGGCGGGAGAGACGGCCCTCGCCTATCCTTCGTTCACGCCCGACAGCAAGTACATCGCGTTCCACGCGGGGACGTGGTCGACCGGTTGTCAGGGCTCCTGCGACGACACGACCCCGGACGACGGCCAGCTCTACATCGCACCCTTGAGCGACGGCGGCGCCATCCGGCTCTCGGTCATCGACGACCCTCCGAACCCGAGCGACCAGAACGCGTCGGTCGAACCGACGTTCGACCCGAAGCCCGCCGGCGGCTACTCGTGGGTCGTCTTCACGAGCCTGCGCGCCTGGGGGAACATGGGGTGGCCCGTGACGACAGGCGAGGACGCGGGGGCGAACGAGAACTTCAAGCGTCGGCTCTGGGTCGCCGCGATCGACTCGACCATCGGCACGGTCGACCCGAGCCACCCGCCCTTTTACCTGGCCGGGCAAGACAACACGCCCAACATGCGCGGCTTCTGGGCCAACGCGCAGTGCATCGCGACGCCGGTCGCGGGCCAGAGCGGCGGGGCATGCACGCAAGGCTTCCAGTGCTGCTCGGGGTTCTGCACGAACGGGACGTGCGCCAGCGTGAACACGCTGGCCTGCCAGTCGGTCGGCGGGACGTGCACTACAGCCACCGACTGCTGCAACGGCGGAACGGCCGTCTCTTGCAGCGCCGGCGGAGTGTGCACGATCAACGTCACCGTCGCCCAGTAAGAGGGCTCACACCTTCATCGTCAGTTCGACGTCGTCGGCGAACGGGACGGAGAGGTATCCGGAGCCGGGGGCGCGGACCTGCGCGAGGTAGTCGGGGCAAGCGTCGGCGTTGTCGGCGACGATGAAGGACCCGGGCCGCAGGCGCGGGGCCACGAGGCCGAGGATTCGCGCGTAAAGCGGCTTGTGGCCGTCGAGGAGCACGCCATCGATCGTGGCCGGAAGGTCGCGCGCCAGCGTCTCGAGCGCGTCGCCCTCGCGGATGTCGACGAGGTCGGCGAGCCCGGCCCTCGTGAGGTTGTCGCGCGCGCGAGCGAGCTTCGATGGCTCGAACTCGGTGCCGATGAGAGTGCCGCCCCCGTTGTCGCGCAGCGCCGCCGCCAGATGCACCGCGGAGATGCCGAACGAGGTCCCGAACTCGACGATGGCGCGGGCACCGTTGGCGCGGGCCAGCATGTAGAGCAGCGCACCCGTCGCGGGCGAGACGGCCATGTGGACGTCTTTGACCATCGAGAAGAACCTTCTGTAGTCGGCGTTGGGGTCGCTCATGCGCCGGACGCGCTCTTCGCGCGACATCGGGCCGAGCATCTCGCCCATCTTCTTCGTGGTCTGGGCCGCATCGGCAAAGAGCTGCGCGAGCAGCGGGGCGACGGGCGGGGAGTTCAGGGTGTTCATGGTCTCTCGCTATCGCGCAACGCGGCTCCGGCGTCCAGCAGGCACTGAACATCGGCTTCCGGCCCCAGCGCTCGGAAATCTTGGTATGGCCGGGTCCGGCGCCCGCGTTAGGCTTCGCCGCATGGCTGCGCGCAACGTCGAACTCCACGCCAAGCCACGCTCCGACGCCACGGCGCCGGCGTGGTCGCGTGTCTCTCGGATCAGCGATCTCCGCGGCGACGGCCCGCATCCCATCTCCGCCGGCGGCACGGATCTGGTGCTGTTGCGGACACGTTCGGGCGTTCGCGTCTACGAAGGGCGGTGCCCCCACCAGGGCGCCCTGCTCGGCGAAGGCGAGATGGATGGCGAGACCCTCGTCTGCCGAAACCACCGCTGGCGATTCGACGGCGAGACCGGTCGCCGCATCGGCAAGGGCACCGAGTGCCTCCGCGCGTGCCCCGTCGTCCAAGAAGGCGCGGACGTCCTCGTGGATATCTCGGGCCTGGCGGCGGCCTCGACCCCGGCCGCGGCGCCGGCACGCGCCCTCGACGACCTCCCCGGCCCGCGGGCCATCCCGATCTTCGGCAACGCCTTGCAGGTCGACCCGGAGCGTCTCCACGTAACGCTGGAACAGTGGGCCGAAAAGTACGGGCCGCTGTACCTGGCGCGCGTCGGTTCGCGCAAGATGCTCGTCGTCTCCGACGCAGAGCTCGTCGAGCCGATGTACCGCGCGCGCCCCGACATGTACCGGCGCCCGTCGGAGGTCGAGCCGATCTTCGAGGAGCTGGGGGTCTCGGGGGTGTTCTCGGCCGAGGGCGACGCATGGCGCGCGCAGCGGAGGCTGGCGATGGAGGCACTCTCGCTGCGCCACCTCCGGGGCTTTTACCCCACGCTCGCGCACGTCGCGCAGCGCCTCGTGCGACGGTGGAACGACGCGGCGGATGCCGGCCGCGAGCTCGACGTGGCCGACGAGCTCAAACGCTTCACGGTCGACGTCACGACGCAGCTCGTCTTCGGCCACGATCTCAACACGCTCGAGAAGGGGGACGAGCACATCATCCAGCGGCACCTCGAGCACATCTTTCCCGCCTTCGCCCGCCGGCTCAACGCCATCGTCCCGTACTGGCGCTACTTTCGATTGCCCGTCGATCGACGCGTCGATCGCGCCGTGCAGGCCGTGTACGAGTGGCTCACGCTGGTCATCACGCAGGCGCGCGCAGGCCTCGCGGCGGACCCGGCCCGCGCGGAGAACCCCACGAACTTCATCGAGGCGATGCTGGTCGCGCGCGACGCCGAGGGCCGCCCGTTCTCCGACGAGGTCATCTTCGGCAACGGGCTGACGATGCTGCTCGCGGGCGAAGACACGACGGCCTACACGCTCGCGTGGGCGGTGCATCACCTGTGTGACGTGCCGCAGGCCGCCGCAGCGCTCCGCGAGGAGGCCGACGCCATCTTCTCCGCGAGCGACGTGCCGGCCGACATCGAACAGGCGAACCGCCTCGCTTACGCCGCCGCGGTCGCCAACGAATCGATGCGGCTGCGGCCTGTCGCGCCGGCTCCCTTCTTCGAGCCCAAGGTCGACGTGGTGGTCGGCGGCGTCGCGGTGCCGAAGGGCACGATGATCGTCTCTCTCGCCCGGCGCGCGACGCTCGATCCGGCCCGCTTCGACAAGCCGCAAGACTTCGCGCCGGAGCGCTGGATCGAGGCGGGCGCGAACGGCAAGGCGCACGACGCGTCCGTTCACACGCCGTTCGGCTCCGGGCCTCGAATCTGCCCCGGGCGCTCGCTCGCGATCCTCGAGATGCGCGTCGCGCTCGCGGCCATCTACAAGAACTTCGACGTGGAGCGCGTGGGCGCGAGCGCCGACGTGCGCGAGCGGCTCGCGTTCACGCTCGGTCCGCTGGGTCTGCGCGTCAAAGTACGACGCCGCGTCCCGTCGTGACGTCCGGCACGCCAACCGCGCCGCCCGCGCTCGCGATTGGACTGGCGCCCGAGGGCAAGCGTTTGGCGGCGCGGGTTAATCCGCGACGAACGGCGCCTGCTAGCTGTTCTCCACATCGATGGAGCGCGTCGTCATCACTGGGATCGGGCTGGTCACTCCCGTCGGGGTAGGTACGCGTGAACCGTGGCGCGCGCTCCTCGGTGGCGAGAGCGGCATCGGCCCCATCAGCCGCTTCGATACCAAGGGCTTCCGGGCGCGCATCGCCGGCGAAGTGAAGGGCTGGGAGCCCACGCGCTGGGTCGAAAAGAAGCGCCTCAAGGAGATGGATCGGTTCACCGAGTTCGCCCTCGGCGCAGCGGCCCTCGCCGTGGCCGATGCCGGCCTCGAGCTGACCGAGGCCGAGCGCGCCCGCGCCGGGTGCTTCATCGGCGTCGGGCTTGGCGGCTTGCCAGCGCTCGAGCGGACCAAGGAGACGCTCACCGCCAAGGGCCCAGAGAAGGTGAGCCCGTACACCATCCCGGCCATCATCTCGAACCTCGCGGCCGGCCAGGTCTCGATGGCCCATCACCTCGAGGGGCCCAGCTACTGCATCACGAGCGCCTGCTCGAGCGGGGCGCACGCCGTGGGCGAGGCCGCGCAATGGATCCGCCTCGGCAAGGCCGACGTCATGGTGGCCGGGGGCGCCGAGGCCACCGTGACGCCCGTCGGAATCGCCGGCTTCGAAGCCATGTACGCTCTCAGCCGCCGCAACGACGACCCGCAGCGAGCGAGCCGTCCCTTCGACCGCGATCGCGACGGCTTCGTCTGCGGAGAGGGCTCCGGGATCCTCGTGCTCGAGTCGCTGTCGCGCGCCTCCAGGCGAGGGGCCCGGATCTACGCCGAGGTCTCCGGCTACGGCGCGTCGAGCGACGCCCACCACATCACGCAGCCGGCCCCAGAACACCGCGGAGCCCAGCGAGCGATGCGCATGGCGCTCGAAGACGCGAAGATCGCCCCTGACGCCGTCGACTACGTCAACGCCCACGGGACCTCCACGCCCGTGGGCGACGTCGAGGAGTCGCGGGCCCTCGCCGCCGTCTTCGGCGCCCACGCGACCGACGGCAAGCTCTGGGTGAGCTCCACCAAGTCGATGATGGGGCATCTCCTCGGTGCAGCCGGCGCGGTCGAGACGGCCATCTGCGCCCTGGCGATCGCCGACGGCTGCGTCCCGCCGACCATCAACCTCGTCCACCCCGACCCGGAGTGCTCGCTCGATTACGTGGCGAACACGGCGCGCCGCCGGACCATCCGTCACGCGATGAACAACTCCTTCGGGTTCGGGGGTACGAACTGCGCGCTCGTCCTTTCGGGCCTCGGGACTTAAGGGACATCGCGCGATGCCATCCAGCATGCCCTCGGCGCGCATTCTCGGCACGGGACGCTTCCTGCCGCCCGACGTGCGGACGAACCGCGACATCGAGCGCATGGTCGAGACGTCCGACACCTGGATCGTCGAGCGCACCGGCATCCGAGAGCGGCGCATCGCGCCCGACGGAATGACGACGAGCGACATGGCGGCCGCCGGCGCCCGCGAGGCGCTCGACATGGCGGGCATACGCGCCGCGGACCTGGATCTCATCGTCCTGGCCACGGTGACGCCGGACATGCCGATGCCCTCGGGGGCCGCGATCGTCCAGGGCAAGCTCGGCGCCGGTCACTGCCCGGCGATCGACGTCGGCGCGGCCTGCGCGGGCTTCGTCTTCGCGCTCTCCGTGGGCGAACAGTTCATCCGGACGGGCAAGTATCGGACGGTGCTGGTCGTCGGCGCCGACACGCTTACGAAGTTCATCGACTGGACCGATCGCAAGACGTGCGTGCTCTTCGGCGACGGCGCCGGGGCCGTCGTGCTGGGGGCCGAGGCCGTCGCGAGCGATGGCGCGGTGACGCAGGGGATCCTGGCGACGTCGCTCTCCACCGACGGGACCCTCGCCCCTGCCCTCTACATCCCGGGCGGCGGCAGCGCACGGCCCCCTTCGGCGGCCACGGTCGACGAGCGACTGCACTTCATCCGCATGAACGGTCAGGAGATCTTCAAGCACGCGGTGAAGAACCTCGTGGCCGCGAGCCGGGCTGCACTGGGCGAAGCGGGGATGACCATGGCCTCGGTCGACTGGGTCTGCGCGCACCAGGCGAACAAAAGGATCCTCGACCAGGTCGCGCTTCGCCTCGAGACGGCTCCGGACCGGATGCTGTGCAACATCGACCGGGTCGGCAATACGTCGAGCGCGTCCATCCCGATCCTGCTCGACGAGAGTGTTCGCGCGGGCACCGTCCGGACGGGCGACGTCGTGGTGATGAGCGCGCTCGGGGCCGGCATCTCGTGGGGCGGCGCCGTCGTGCGCATGTGAGGGGACGATGGAGGCGAGAGCAAAGCGAGATGATCTCATGAGCCGCGCGACCGACACTTTTCGATCGGAGACGGGCGCAAGGCCGATCAACACGGCCATCTTGCCCCGGCGGCTCGACGCCGTCGCGGAGAGCTCGCGGCGAGAGATCGCGCCCCCGGCCCGCCGGCTGGCGGCGCTGTTCGATGGCGGCAGCTACGAAGAGCTGGACGCGCTCGCCCATCACCGGGCCAGCCAGTGGGGCATGGCGGGCAAGCGCTTCGACGGCGACGGCGTCAGCGTGGCCACGGGTCGGGTGCACGGTCGCGCCGTGGTGGCCTTCGCGCAGGACCGCCGGTTCATGGGCGGCTCGCTCGGCGAGACGCACGCGGCCAAGATCTGCAAGGGGATGGACCTGGCCGAACGGCTGGGAGCGCCCCTGGTAGGCCTGCTCGATTCGGGCGGCGCGCGCATCCAAGAGGGCGCCGCGGCTCTCGCGGGCTACGGCGAGATCTTTCGTCGCAACGTGCGCCTCTCGGGACGCGTGCCTCAGATCTCGGTCGTCCTGGGCCCGTGCGCGGGCGGCGCGGTCTACTCGCCGGCCATCACCGACTTCATCGTCCTGTCCCGGCCCGACGCCCTGATGTTCGTGACCGGCCCGAAGGTCGTCAAACAGGTGATGTTCGAGGACGTCGACAGCGAAGGCCTCGGCGGCGCCAAGGTGCACGCCACGATGAGCGGCGTCGCCCATCTGGTCGAACCCGACGAAGCCTCGGCCATCGCCCGGGCACGAACGCTCCTCGCGTTCTTGCAGATCCCACGTGCGCCCTCGGCCGAGCCTGCGAACGACGCGCCCCTCGATACGCTGGTCCCGAAGAACTTCCGGCACCCCTACGACGTCCGGCGGGTGATCGATGCGCTCGCCGATCGGGGCTCGATCGTGGAGATCCAGCCCGACTACGCCAAGAACATCGTCGTCGCCCTCGCCCGCATCGACGGGCGCGCCGTCGGGATCGTGGCCAACCAGCCCAAAGAGCGCGCCGGGGTGCTCGACATCGATGCGTCGCGCAAGGCGGCGCGGTTCGTACGGACGATGAGCGCCTTCGGTATCCCGATCGTCTCGCTAGTGGACGTCCCCGGTTTCATGCCCGGCTCCCGGCAGGAGCACGGCGGCGTCATCGTGCACGGCGCCAAGCTGCTCTACGCATACTGCGAGGCGCGCGTGCCGCGCATCGCGCTCGTGACCCGCAAGGCTTTCGGCGGGGCGTACATCGTCATGTCGTCGAAGCACCTCGGCGCGGACGTGAACCTCGCCTGGCCCGACGCCCAGATCTCGGTGATGGGGGCGGAAGGCGCCGTAGAGATTCTCCACGGCAAGGAGCTCAAGGCCGCGCCAGATCCGAGGGCGCGGTTCGACGAGCTCTGCGCGCGCTACCGGGAAGAGTACATGTCCGTCCGGGTCGCGGCCGAGCGCGGCTGGATTGACGAGGTTATCGACCCCCGTGACAGTCGGCGCAAAATCGCCCACTACCTAACCCTCTTCGACGCCGAGGGCCTCCGCGGAACCCACGGCAACATCCCCCTCTGAGCGGCCGCCGCCTTAGACCGCGAGTTCTAAGGCCGGTTGCCGCGCCGGTGCTCGCTCGGGGGCCGTCCCGTCCAGCGGCGGAACGCTCGCGTGAAGCTCGCGGCCCCGGAGAAGCCGAGGAGGTAGGCGATGTCCGTGATCGCGTGGCGCTCCTCGTTCAAGTACCCGAGCGCCAGTTCGTGCCGAGTGTCGTCGACGACCTTCGCGTAAGTCGTCGACTCGGCCGCCAGCCGACGCTGCAACGCCCGCGTGCTGGTCCCGAGGGCGCGGGCAATCGCGAGCTGGGACGGCGCACCGCTCGGCAGCCGGTTGGTGAGCACGACGCGGATGCAGTCGACGATGCGCGATCGGTCCCAGCGCTCGATGGCCTGGGCCGCCACGAGGTCGTTGACGCGCGCGAGCTCGGGGTTGGCGCCCGGGATGCGCCGATCGCACACTCGCCGCTCGACCGTGAGGGCGTTGATCGGAGCGTCGAACGTGATGGGCGCACGAAAGCACCGGTTGAAGGGCGACGGATCGCGCGGCGACGGGCGGCGGAACTCGACCAGCAGGGGGGAGAACCGCCTGTCGGTGAGCGACCGGCAGAGGCGCACGGCGACCGCGAGCACCGCGTCGAGTGCCTCGGGCGCGACATGGTCTTCGCCCGTCACCGACACGCGGCACGTCTCACCGCGATCCTCGAACCGGATGGTCGCCCCGTTCGAGACGAGGCGGTAGTACCGGACGATCCGATCGAAGGCCTCGCGCAGGCTGCCGCTCGCCGTCAGCGAAAGGCCGAGCGCGTGAAACGTCGTCGGCGACGTGTGGCGGGCGACTTCGACGCCGAAGCACGGGTCGGCCGTCGCCGCGACCGCGAGCTCCCACAGGCGCGTCTCGCCGCGAACGGGGTACCGTGCCTCGGGGTCGTTGAGCGCCCCGAAGTCGAGACCGGCCTGCGCGAACAGCGCTGGGGCGCTGACCCCGCGCGACTCGAGCGCCCGGGCGATCGCAAGGCCCCAGCTCGTGAGCGACGTCGGGTCCCGCGTCGGCGGAGTCGGTTCGAGCGCGAAGGAGGGTGCGGTCGACATGGCAACGGCGGGGACCAAGCTCAGTGTAGCCGCTGTTGGCGCGAATTCCGTAGCGGAGGTCCGGCCGGGCCGCCGGGCCGACGGGTGCGTCGCGCCGCGCCCGCTGTCACGCGCGGTCCGAAGGAGCGCCGACGGAGAAGCGATTGGCGCCGCGGGGTAAGTCGCAACGGGGACCCGTGGATTATATCGCCTGCGTGAGGTTCAGCATGGCCAAGGACATCCCGAGCGAAGTGCGTCGAATCATCAAAGAGCAACTCGACGTCGACGAAGCGGCAATCAAACCCGAGTCGAGCTTCATCGACGACCTCGGCGCCGACTCCCTCGGCCTCGTCGAGCTCGTGCTGGCGCTCGAGGGCGCCTTCGGTATCGACATCCCGGACACGGAGACCGAGAAGATTCGTACGGTCAAGGACGCCATCCAGTACATCGAGCAGCACGTGCAGGCCGAAGCGCCAGCAGCCTGAACTCGAAGCCAGGGGTATCCGAGCCAGCAGCTGGGCTCAACGGCCTGATTACCCCGGTTGGCCCAAGGCCTTCCCATCAAAGCGCTTCGTTTGTCAGCGCTGCTCGCGGCCGCTCGGGGTAGATCTCCCGACGTCATGCCACACGCGGCTTCCGCCGTGACGCTTCCGGGTCGCGGTCGCCTTTATGTCGCGGCCCTGGGTCTTGCCGGCGTGGCAATGCTTTCCATCGCGAGCGCGCTCGCCCATGCCTCTGCGGCGCGATGGATCGAGCACTCGATACTGGTACGACAGAGCGCCTACCGGTGGCTCGATGCCGTCCTGAACGCGGAGATTGCCGCGCAGGACATGGTCGTCCGGCTCGAACCCGCTCGGTTCGAGCCGTACGGACGAGCCAGAGCGGAGTTGGAACCGTCGGCCACGTTGGTGCGGGCCCTCACCTCGGACAACCCGGGCCAGCTGAGCAACGTCGCGGCGGCTACGCAGCACGCGGCCAATCTCACTGAACACTTGGACGCGCTGGTCGAGCTCATCAAGACCGGCCGCCTCGAAGAGGCCGCGGGCCGACGTTCCGTCGTTTCCCTGCGGGCCGAGCTCGATGTCTTTCGGGGTGACGTCGAGCACATCCTCGGCGAAGAAGATCGGCTGCTCGACGTACGCCTTGGACGGGCGACCTACCGCGCCTGGACGGCCACCGGGGCTGTCCTCCTGTTGGCCCTGATGTCGTCGGGCCTTCTCTTCGTCGCATGGAGCAACGAGAAGACGCACAGGTCGATCCTCGCCGGACAGGCCTTGGCGGCACGACAGCGACTGACCCGACTTTCCCGGCTCGCAGTGGCCTTGGCGGAGAGCCGAACCCGATCGGAGGTGGTCGACGTCGTCGTGGACCAGGTCATGAAAGCGGCCGGCGCCGACTCCCTGACGCTTCACATGCTGGACGACAAGGGCCAAACGCTCGAACTCGTCGGCGATCGGGGCTTGCCTCCCGAGCTTCTCGGGAGGGTCCGACGCCTCGGGGCCGCCTCCCGGGATTCGCACGTCTTCGATGGGTGGAGGGCGAAAGGGCCAACCTGGGCGGAGAGCGACGAGGACTACGCAGAACTCCAGCCGTCTCTCGCTGCCATGCAAGAGCGGCGCGTGCGGGCTTTCTGGAGCATCCCGCTCGTCGCGGAGGAGCGTCCGGTGGGGCTCCTCGGGGCAGGCTTTTGCGAGCCGCGTCGCTTCTCCGAGGACGAGCGGGCGTTCGTCGAAACGCTCGCGCTGCAATGCGCGCAGGCGCTCGTCCGGGCCGCCCGCATGGAGCGCGAGGCTGCGGTCCGGGCCCGGACGGAGTTTCTGGCGAAGGCTGGTGAGGCTCTGGTCGCCTCGCTCGACTACGAGACGACGCTGGCCCACGTCGCACGTCTCGCGATTCCGACGATGGCCGACTGCTGCAGCGTGACGCTGAAGGGGCCCGATCCAGGAAGTCATCGCCAGGTCGCGCTCGCGCACGTAGACCCGAGCAAGGTGCTGCTCGCGCGGGAGCTGGGCGAGCGTTACCCCCCCGATCCGAACGCGGCGGGCCTCCCGCAGGTCCTGCGCTCGGGCAAGTCCGAGCTCTATTCGGAGATCCCGCGCGAGCTGCTCGAGGGTGGCGCGCGCGACGAGGACCACCTGCGGATCGTTCGCGGCTTGCGCCTCGAGTCGGCCATGGTGGTGCCGCTCCGTGCGCGCGATCGCACCTTCGGCGCGATAACGTTTGCCTACTCGGACTCGGGCCGTCGCTACTCCGAGGACGATCTCGCCTTCGCCGAGGACTTCGCGCGGAGCGCCGCGACGGCGATCGAGAACGCCCTGGTGCAAAGGGACGCGGAGGAGGCGCGGCGGAACGAGCGCTGGCTGCGCGACCAGGCCGAGGCGGCAAGCCACGCCAAAGACGACTTCCTCGCCACGGTCTCGCACGAGCTCCGTACGCCCCTCAACGCGATGCTGGGCTGGGCCGTGACGTTACGGGCGGGTGATCCCCCTGCCGGCATCGATCGGGGTCTTCGCGCCATCGAACGCAACGCGCGCGCCCAGGCGAGGCTCGTCGAGGACATCCTCGACGTCTCGCGGATCGTCAGCGGCCGGCTCGCGCTCGACCTCCGTCCGACGCGGATCGCGGACGTGGTCATTGCGGCGGTCCAGACGGTCGCGCCGGCGGCCGCGGCCAAGGACATCGAGGTCACGACCGAGATCGGGGACCACTCGTTGATGATCGTGGCAGACGCGGACCGCGTACAGCAGGTCGTCTGGAACCTGCTCTCCAACTCGGTCAAGTTCACCCCGCAAGGCGGCCGCGTCGTCGTCGCCGTGTCGCGCAAAGGGTCCGACGTGCGCCTGCGTGTGACCGACACCGGCGAGGGAATCGATCCTTCCGTGTTGCCGTTCGTTTTCGAGCGGTTCCAGCAAGCCGACTCGTCGACCACGCGACGACACGCCGGTCTGGGCCTGGGCCTCGCCATCGTGAAGCAGCTGGTCGCGGCGCATGGCGGCTCCGTGACCGCCGAGAGCCGGGGGCTGGGACAGGGGGCCACGTTTGTGGTCCTCATTCCGGCTCGAGCCGCCGTTTCTACTGCACGCCCGGGGAGCGATGCGGACCGCTCGGAGGACGATGCCGAGGCGTCCCGGTCCCTCGGACCGCGGCTCGACGGATTGCGGGTGCTCGTCATCGACGACGAGCCGGACTCCCGGGAGATCGTCGCCGAGATTCTGCGCGAACGCGGCGCAGAGGTCGACCTCGCGGCCTCGGCGTCCGAAGGCCTCCAGCGATTCCGGACGCGACGGCCCGACGTGATCGTCAGCGACATCGGGATGCCGGGGACCGACGGCTTTCAGTTGATCCGCGCGGTCCGGGGGACACCCATCGACGAGGGCGGACTTACCCCCGCCGTGGCTCTGACGGCGTACGCGCACCACGACGACGTGAAGAGGGCCCTCGCAGCCGGCTACCAGATGCACCTCGCCAAGCCGGTCGATCCGATGAGGCTAACCACCGCCGTCGCAGCTCTGCGCCGCGCTCCGCCGGAGCGATGATCGGCCTGCGGCGTGCATCGTCGAATCGTCATGGAAACCCTTCGTCGCATCTCGGCAGTGCTCGGTCCTACTTCCATCTTCGTCGCGCTCGCCTGTGGCGTCTCTTGCGGTGCGGCCCAAACGCAGTCCGCATCGAACAGCTCACCCGCGACGAGCGACGACCGCGACGAGTGCATTCACCACGGCCTGTCCTGCTCGCGCGACAACGACTGCTGTACCCTGTGGTGCGCGAACGGCGTGTGCACGCGCAAGTCGCCGTAGCGCGGCCCTTGGAGAGGAGACGACGCCATGACGCGGCCCTCCTGCAATTGGCGCGCGAATGACCGACACCTGGCGCTGGAGGCTCATCGGAGGCTTGCCACGCCGAATCAATTGGCGAGAGCCACACCGGAAGCGACGGGCCCCGTCAAAGTCGTCAAGACGGCAATCGAGGGCCTTTCGGGCGTGTTCCAGCACCTGACCCACGAGCACGGCGAGATCACCGCCTTGCTCTTGCGCGTGAAGACGATGTCCGACCCGAGGGCACGGGCCGCGCTCTTCCCCAGGATCCGGATAGCGCTCCTCTCGCACGAGAAGGGCGAGGTGGCCGAGGTCTACCCCGTATTCCGCGAGCGCACCGAGCTCACGCTGTTCGCCGAGGACCACGACCGTGAGGCCGGACAGCTCGAGGCGCAGGTCCACGCGGTCTCCGTCCTCGCCTACGACGACGCGAAATGGGCCGACCGCTTCACGGATCTCCTCGATCTCGTCAGCGGCCACACGCGGGAAGAAGAATATCAGTACTTCCCGGCCGCCCAGCGGCTCCTCGGCGACGAGGCCGCCGAACAGATGCTCGTACGCTACGAGCAGGCCAAGGCGCGAGCGGCAAAGAGCGAAGTCTGACGCGTATTGGGTCAAGCGTGGGCGAAAAAAAGACTATGGCTGATCGCGATGCCCGAGAGTAATCCGAGCTGGCGCTACGGCGCGTGCGAGACAATCACCTTCCAGCCGGAGTCTACCCATGACACTCAAGACACTTCGCGGCCACAAGGGTGCCACGTACAGGATGGGCCGGCGGCGCCCTGTGGCGCGCGCGCCTCGTCTCAGTCTCAAAAATTACCTACGCGCCACGCTGCCGCCGGCGCCGCAGACATGCGACTACAGCAAAGCCGCGGCGCCCGTCCTCGCGAACATTTACGGGAACGACAAACTTGGGGATTGCGTCATCGCTGGCGGATACCACATCGTCGGTGTCGAGACCGGCAACGCCGGCGACCTTTTCACGGCGACGTCGCAGCAAATCATCGCGGACTATTCGGCGATCGGCGGATACAACCCGGCCGACCCGTCCACCGACCAGGGGTGCGACGAGACCACGGCCCTCGACTACTGGACGCAGACAGGCTTCGCCGACGGCACCAAGATTCTCGGCTACCTGGCCGTCGATCCGACCAACCAGGCGGAGGTCATGTCCGCCATGTACCTCTTCGAGAACCTTTTCTTCGGTCTCGAGTTGCCCGACGCCTACGTGAATCCGATGCCGGAGGCGGCGGGCTTTACCTGGGGTGTCGAGGGGAGCCCCGACCCCAACAACGGGCATTGCATCATCGGAACGGGGTACAGCCCGCAAGGCGTGCTGGTCGACACGTGGGGCATGATCGGCACGTTCACGTGGGCGGCCATCGCCGTGTACTGCACTGCAAAGGCCAACGGCGCCCTCTACGTGATTTTGACTCCGGACCAGCTCACGAAGGGTGAGACGACGGCACCCAATGGGGTCGACTGGACGTCGCTCATTGCCGACTTCCAATCGATCGGCGGCAGCGCGCCGGCCCCCACCCCCGCGCCGACCCCGGCTCCAGGTCCCTCCCCCACCGCCTCGGTAACGCTGGCGCAAGCGCAAGCCTGGGCGGTCTCGGGGCTCTCGAAGGGCCATGCTACCCTCCCGCAGCAGCAGGCTGTGAACCTGGTCAAACAAGGCCTCGTCAGCAACTGGCCCAAGTCGTAGCGTTCCCTTTGCCGCTTTGCCCCGCCCAGCGGTTGGCGCAAGCGTCGCAGCTTCACACGGGTGACGGGGGGGAGGTCACGGCGGAGCCGTTCGCTGCTGGCGTACTTTCTGCACAACAACGGCGCGTGGCGTATTCAAAGTTGCATTCGGTCCCGCCGTGGCATTACGCCGATCCCCCCGACGAACCATCGCGAGTCGTCGAAAGATCGCCGCAGCCGGATGAGGCGATGACGGCACGGCGTTCTCCTGACGTGCTGTCCGACGTGCGCGAGCTAGTGCCACCCGTCCGCCCCGGGCATCAACCCGGCCGCTACGACGCGGCGATGATGCCGCGAATCGTATGGGGCCCTCAGCCTGGCGAGGCGGCATCGGCCGAGGAGCGGATCGGAGCACATCGACTCAGCCATCGGCGGAGAGTCATCGGCGCTGCGGCCGCGCTTGTCATCGGGGTCGGCCTCATCGCGGAGCTCGTGGCTCTCGCGACGCGCCCCGTCGTCGAGCGTTCCGAGCCATTGCCCACGGCAACGTTGACGCAGACGGCCAAAACGCTCGAGTCGGCAGCCGCTCCGCCAGCGGTCGCGTCGGCGAATGCAGCCGCGGCACCCTGGTCAGTCGCGACAACGACTGCCGTGGAGACTCCGGCGGTGGCGCCTACGATCGCCGAGGTGCCCGTCACAGCGCTGCCGGTGGCACCTGCGCCGGTGAGGGCAGAGACGGCCCCGGCGACCGTCCCGCATCGCATCGAACAGGTTCCCGAAGCCGCGCCGCGCGCGACGCGACCGTGGCGGACCGTCCAAGTTCACGTCGAGCCGGCGCCAGTGCCGTACTGGCGCGCCGAGTCGGGCCGCGCGCCCTGATAGCGCGCCCGGGGGCGTAGCGAGAGCCTCCGGTGGTGTTCGTCGACGCCACCGTCGACGCAGCGTCCGGCTCATGAAGCGTCGAAATGGGCGATCAGCAGCCGCGCCAGCCACTTGCGAAATTGCACCCCGCTCCGCGCATCGCCGACGAGCCCGGCGTTCTGCAACAGGGTGGACCCGATGACCGCGCCGCCCACGAGCGCGAGCGCCGCGAGCACCACCGTCCTCGCGGTGTCGTCACGCGTCGGCCTCGCGCTCTTCTTCGATCGTGCGAGGCGCATGGCGTGGGTTGCTTCGACGACGTCTTTGAGGCCGCCGCCGCTGCCATCGATGGCGTACCCCTCGAGCGCGAGCCAAAGGACGACCCTGGCGTGGCCCGTCTTCTCGAACGTCGTCGCCACGCTCTCCACGATCGCTTCGGCCTGCGTCTCGTCGCCCTGCGACCTGGCGATCGCCTCGACGATGGCGCCGCTGATGGATTGCAGCGAGCGCGATATCACGGCCTGAACGAGGAGCTCGCGGCTGCCGAAGTGATGGAGCACGGTCGGGTGCGAGACGCCTGCGTCCGCGGCCACTTCCTGTAGACGGATCCCCGACGGCCCCGCGACGACCAGGCGCTTCTCGGTCGCGTCCAAGATCAACTCGCGCGCAGCAGCGGAGTCGAGACGCCGCCGCGGCTTGGTCTTCTCGACGCGGGGCACGCCACATCATGACCGCGTCCACATCTGCCGACAAGTTTGTTCGCAGACTGTTGACAGAGTTGTTTATAACCCCCATGCTCGAGGGGAGCCCAGGAGGCCCCCATGGCACACCTTCAGTTCGCCCCTCGCCGAGCGCTCCGCGCCGCCCGCGTCCTCGCCGCCGATCCCGACGACCTCCCGCAGGTCTTCACCATCATCGAGTCGCTCTCGGGCAACACCCTGCAGCGCATCGGCGATCGCATCGCCCGCGATCCGGTGGGCCGCCGCTTGATCGCGCAGCAGCCCGACATCGTGAAGCTCCTCGCGGACCGTGACGCCCTCGCGCGGCTGCCCGAGGGCACGCTCGGCCGCGAATATCTCGCTTTCGTCGACCGCGAACACATTTCGGCCGAAGGGATCCGCTCGGCCGCCCGGGCGGGGATCGCGCGCGTCGAGCCGCTCCCGGCACCGCTCGACTGGGTGCATGCACGGATGCGCGACACGCACGATCTCTGGCACGCAGCCGTCGGGTACTCGGGCGATGTGCTCGGCGAGACGGCGCTGCTCGCGTTCATCTTTGCCCAGACGTGGAACCCCGGCATCGCCTTCATCCTCGCCATCGGTGTGAGCAAGACGGTCGCTCTCCCGGCTGGAGGGTCGATGGCGAGAAACACGATCCTCGATGGCTTCCGTCGCGGCCGCCGGGCGGCGTGGCTGCCTGGGCAAGATTGGGAGGCGCTGCTTGCCCTGCCGGTCGGCGAGGTGCGCCGCCGGCTTTCGCTCGATGCCCCGCCCGTCTACACGGAGATCCGCAGCTCGCAGCTCAAAACCGCGAAAGCGAACTGAGGCTCTCTCGCGTCACAAACGCGAAAGCCCTCCGGCGCCATGGCCGGGGGGCTTCGTGTTATCGACCGCAGTCGATGCCGTCCGGCGGTTCGATCCGTCGGGAGGTTCTGCGCTGGATTTTGGATGCTCGTGACCGCTCAGTTGCTCGGAGCGGTGCGGACAATGGACGGACGAGAGGGCGATGGAGCGAAACGCGGGTGAAAATGCCGTGACACCGCGCTCGGAGACCGGAAGCGAGCAAGGCGCTCGACGGGGTCCACGTCACGACGCGACGGTTGGTACTTACCCCCGCAATCGAGGGCGCCCAAAACCGGCGCGCTCGGACGCCGGGTGCGCCTCGACGTCGGTCTCGTCGGCGACGTCGGCGAGATAGTGAGGGGCGATTTCCTGTCGCTCGCGTTTGGCTTCAACCTCTTCATGTTGAAAGCCGTCCTCAGCGGGCGAGGCGATGAGATTGTCGAGCTTGCCCGCACCAACCTTGGCCGCTGATCAAATCTCGAGGGGAGCGAGGGCGCTCCCTTCGACCGCGACTACCTGACGCCGACGTAGGCGCGTGCTCGCACGACGCCTCTTTCGTGCAGCGGGATGACCCGGGGAGCGAAGCCGGCCGCGCGGAGCTTGCCGCGGAACGCATCGGCGCGGTATCCGCTCCACACGGCGTACGCACCGCCCGGCACGAGGGCTTCGCGCGCCTGGGCAAGCGCCGCGGGGCTATAGAGTCCTGCGTTGGTGCGAAACGACGCCCAGTGTGGACCGTTGTCGACGTCGAGAAGAATCGCGCCGAGGCTGCGCTCTCTCGCGATCGCAAGCCCGACGTCCGTACGCAGGAGGTGGACTCGAGGATCGGCCAGGACATCTCGCGCCAGCGGCGCGATCCCTCCCTGTGCCAGGTCACACACGACCTCGAGCTTCTCGGCTACGAGCACTTCGGTCTTGGGACCAGACACGTCCAGAACACCTAGCACGGTGGCGCCGAAGCCGAGTCCTCCGACGAGCACTCGCGTCGCGCCAGGCGCGAGGTCGGCGATCAAACGACCGAACGCGCGTTCTGTCTCGAGCGCGGCGCTCGACAGCAGGACCACGTGACCAAGAACCATTTCCAAGGTGTCGCCTCGGCGACGGAGAGCAAACGTCTGCCCGGCCTCCGTCATCGTCTGGACGATCTCGGTCCGTTTGAGCATGTGCACCTTCTCAATCGTCGCGAGCGCGCCCGTCGTGGGACAACGCCCCAAGGCCGCACGCCCGTCCGGGATTCGCCGCCTTGAAACCATCTCGACCGCGAAACGAAACGATACGTTTCGCAGCCCATGCATCCTCTAGGCTTGTGAAGCAGCAGGCCATGGGACCGAGAAGTCGTACCCCGTTCGAGGGCAGGCTTGCGGTCTCGCCACCCCGCCTGTTCTTGCCGCCCGGCACGTTGCTTGACGAGAAGTACCGTGTCGAGCGTTTCTTGGGACAGGGGGCGACGGGCTGCGTATTCCTGGCCACACACACGCGCAGCGGCGAAAACCTTGCGCTCAAGTTCGTGCACCCGGTGGATGCCAGCCGCCGACCTGAGGCCTTCTCGACGTTTCTCATGGCCGCCCGCGCCGCGGCCCGCTTCCGGAGCCCGAACGTCGCCCACGTGCGCGATATGGGCTTGCTCCAAGACGGCAGCCCGTTTCTCGTCATGGATTACCTCGAAGGCGAGACGCTGGAGAGTCACCTGCGCGCCCAGCCTGTGCCGCTGCCGCTCGGTCGCGCGGTCGATATCGCACTGCAAGCGGCCAGGGGCCTCGGGGATGCACACGCCGGCGGCGTCATCCACGGCAACGCCAGGCCGTCCAAGTGGTTTCTCACGCGCACTCCGGACGCCTCCGTATCCGTGAAGATCCTGGACTTCGGCGCGTCGAAGATTGCGCAGCGCTCCGGCCATGCGGGAGATACGCAAGCGACCGGCTCGGGGCCGCTCGCCATGCCGCCTTACGGGGCGCCGGAGCAGATCCGCTCCGGTGGGGAGATCGATCCGCGAACCGACATCTGGACCGTGGGTGTCGTGCTCCACGAGCTTCTGGCGGGTACCGCGCCGTTCCAGGGAGAGACGATCCGTCAATCGCGCGGTCGGGCCCTCGCGGCCGCGCCGCATTCGCTTCGGGTGAGGCGAAGCGACATTGCTCCCGAGCTCGAAGCGGTGGTCCAGCGCTGCCTCGAGAAGAACCCCGGCGAGCGCTTCGACGACATGTCCGAACTGATCCGCACGCTCGCGCCCTTCCGCGGCGTCTGGGAGCGCGCGTCCGTCAGCCCTCCGATCGCGGTGAAGGCCTCGGGTCCGGCGCCGCCTCCGCCATTGGTGGTCGCCGAGCCCGCGCTTTCCTCCGTCCCGTCGCCCGATACGCTTGCGTCAGTGAATGAAATCGCCGACAGATCCGGCGCACCCTCGGCCGAAGTCGCTCCCGCCGCGAGCGTCTGGCCGGTCGTCGCGCAAATCGAGCGCCCTAGGGCCTCCCCCACGGCCTGGAGGCGCCCCCGCATGCTCGGGATGTGGATGCTCGCGGCAACCGTCGGGGTCCTCAGCGTCGTGGCCGGCGTCGCGCTCTTGGTATCGCCCGCTTCGACGAAGTCAGCTGCGGCGGCCAAGCCGCTCGCTCTATCGTCGGCGAGCGCGAATGCGAGTTCGGAAGTGGTTCCGCCTGCGCCGCTGGCTATGGCTGCATCCGCCAGCGCGCCCGAGGGGCAAGGCGCGGCGGGGCTTCGCTCCGACCGCGCGATAGAGCAAAAGCTCGCTCCCGACGCGGCGGCGACGACCAGTAGCCCCCCCGCGAAACCCGCACCCAGACCCCGTGCAACGAAGCCTGCGACGCGGGACGTTGCGACCAGGCATCCGACTTCGGGCGGCTCGCCTCCCGTCGGAACCGCCGGTTTCGGCGACCGCCAGTAGCCAAGCGGAGCCCGAGGCACACGACAAACCGGCCCGGGTCCCCTAATGTCCACCCGATGCTTCGCAAGGGCAAAGGTCCACCGCTCGTCCTCTTTCACGGGGTCCTCTGCAGCGAACACGTCTGGACGCGGGTGGTGCCCCTCGTCGCGCCCCATCACGACACCGTCGTGCTCACGGCCCTCGGCCACAGGGGGGGCAGCCGGCCGCGCACGCGACCCACGCGCTTCGGCCACATCATCGACGACGCGGAAGAAACCCTCGACCGCCTCGGCCTTCGCAAGGCGCACCTCGCTGGCAATTCGATGGGCGGATGGGTGGCGCTGGAGCTGGCACGGCGGGGGCGTGCCGAATCGGTGTGCGCGCTTTCTCCCGCGGGATTCTGGACAGTCGAGGAGGGCAACCCCGGCGGCGCGGCCGAGCGCCTGCGGGCCACGATCCGCCAGACGCGCTTCGGGCGCCCTCTTCTACCGTTCCTGGCGCGATCGTCGCGCTTCCGTCGCTGGGCGATGCGGCTCAACGCCGCGCACGGCGACCGGCTGACGGCGGCGGAGATGATCGCCCGCGCCGACGACCTCCTTCAATGCGACGTGGGTCTCGACCTCTTGCAGACCGACGAAGCGCTCGGGCCGTTTGCGTCGCTGCCGTGTCCAATCACGATCGCGTGGTCCGAGCGGGACCGGGTCCTACCGATGCGCTCGCACGGCGAGCGGGCAAAGACGATGGTGCCCGGCGCTCGCTTCGTGGTGCTGAGCGACGTCGGCCACGTGCCGATGTTCGACGCGCCCGATCTCGTCGCGCGCGTGCTGCTCGAGACGACGGGCGCTCGCGTCTGAGCGCGCTCACGATCGCTCGGTCCCGTCGGCCCTCTTGGCCACCACCTTCTCGATCCGCGGATCGGGCGCGAACCACATGAGCGCCACGGCGAGGTACAGGAGATCGGCGATCCAAGACCGCACGAAGGCGCAGATCATTGCCAGCACGTAGAGGACGAGCGACAGCTTGCCCTTGACGTCTGCCCCGACCGCCGTCGCGAGCAACGAGCCCCGACCGTTGACCGCGATCATCGCCCTCTGCAGGAGCGTGAACGAGATCGCCGCCATGAAGAGCACCGCGCCGTAAGCGGCCGTGGGCCAGGGCGCCGATGGATGCTCGCCGAGCCAGGTCGTCGCCAGCGGCACGAGCGACAGCCAGAAAAGCAGCAGCAGGTTTTGCCACAGGACGCGCCCGTCGATGAGCTGCGCGGCGTGCAGCATGTGATGGTGGCTATTCCAGTAGATGCCGATGTAGACGAAGCTAAGGACGTACGTCAAAAGCTCGGGCAGAAGCGGCCCGAGGGCCGCGAGATCGGCCCCGTGGGGCACCTGCAGCTCCAACACCATGATGGTGATGAGGATGGCGATGACCCCATCGCTGAACGCCTCCAGTCTTCCCTTGCCCATACGCGTCGGCTCCGGCGGCGTGAGCGCTCGTCGACTGCGCTACCCGTCTCGGGGCTGGACGACCGGGCTCTCCCACCCCCCCGCCGGCTTCACCCTTCGGTCCGTATCGCGGGGGCCCCAGGTTCCCGGCTCGTAGTCGATGACCGGCGGCGGCGACTTGAGCAATGGATCCACGATCCGCCAGGCTTCCTCCACGTAGTCCTCGCGCGCGAAGAGCGCCTCATCCCCGGCGATGGCGTCGCCGAGGATCCGCTCGTACGGCAGCGTCGCGTCGCCCGACTCGTGGTGCGCGCAGAGCACCTCGCTCGCCGCGGGGGGGCCTTCCCGGCTCGCGCCCAGGACATTGGTACCGATGGCGATCGTGGGATCGGGCTCGATCCGGAACCGCAGGGTGTTCGTGGGAAGGTGGAGGGACTCGTAGAACGTCGGCGGCTGGCGCAAGCGGACGAGGACCTCCGTGCAGGTTACCGGCAAGCTTTTCCCGGCGCGAATGAAGAACGGGACCCCCTTCCAGCGCCACGAGTCGATCGCGAGCTCCAACGCCGCGAACGTCTCGACCTGCGACTCCGGCGCCACACCCTTCGCGCCGCGGTAGCCACGATACTGGCCACGGACGACCCGCTTCGGGTCGATGGTCGGTATGGCCTGCAGAACCTTCGCCTTCTCGTCCCGCACCGATTCGGGGTCCCTCCGCGCCGGAGGCTCCATCGCCACGTGGCTGAGGATCTGAAACAAGTGATTCTCGATGACGTCGCGGACCGCGCCCGTCTGCTCGTAGAAAGCCCCCCGGTCCTTCACGCCAAACGTCTCGGCCATCGTGATCTGGACGCTCTCCACGTAATTGCGGTTCCAGATGGGCTCGAGCAGCGCGTTGGCGAATCGGAAGAAGAGGAGATTTTCGACCGGCCGTTTACCGAGAAAGTGATCGATGCGGAAGATCGAGCGCTCGTCGAAGACGCCGGTAAGCACACGATTGAGCATTCGCGCCGATTCGAGGTCGGTCCCGAACGGCTTCTCGACGATGACTCGAGCGCCCTTGGAACAACCGGACTTGGAGAGTTGCTCCACGACGACCGCGAACATCTTGGGCGGAATGGCAAGGTAGTAGGCAGGGCGCCGCGCGGATCCGAGTTGCTGAAGGATGGCCCGGAAGGTCGCCGGGTCGTTGTAGTCGCCGCCGACGTACCGCAGCAGACTGCTCAGTTTCGCGAACGCCGCGGGGTCGACTCCGCCGTGCTTCTCCACGCTCTCCCTTGCGCGCGCCTTGAGCTGCTCGACTCCCCACGGCCTGCCGGCGACCCCGATGATCGGGATATCCAGTTCTCCATGTTTTGCCATCGCCTGAAGTGCAGGGAAGATCTGCTCATACGCAAGATCTCCCGTTGCACCGAAAAAAACGAGAGCGTCGGACCGGGCTGCACTCATGGCGACCTCCACATCATTTCGGGCTCTCGAGTACGCATCTCGCGTGCCGGACCTCCACGATCTCCTTCCCTCCCGGTCCCGTCACCCTCCCCGCGCGGAACGCCACGTGCAGCGTCCCCACCCATGGCAACCAACAACGGAACTGGCAATCGCGAAGAGCTGGGCATCGTGGGGCTGGGCCGCATGGGCGGCAACCTGGCCTTGCAAGCCGTGGAGAAAGGGTTCCGCGTCGTCGGGTTCGACCCGGGAGCCTTTTCGCAAGAACTCCGGGCGGCCGGGGTCGTCGCTGCGAGCTCGCTGCAAGAGCTCTCCCGAGCGCTGCGCCCGCCGCGCAAAGTCTTTTTCTACATTCCGTCCGGCACGGCCGTAGATGACCTCATCGACTCGCTCGTCGCGACGCTCGAGAAGGGCGACATTCTCGTCGACGGCGGCAATTCGTACTGGGGCGACTCGCTCCGCCGGTTCGACCGGCTCAAGCAAACGGGCATCCACTTCGTCGACCTAGGGACGAGCGGGGGCGTCTCGGGCGCGCGAAACGGCGCGTGCTTCATGGCCGGTGGTGAGCCGGAGCCGATCCGGATATTGCAGCCGATCCTCGAGCGCCTCGCCGTCCCGGGCGGGTACGTCCACGCCGGGCCTGCGGGCGCCGGCCACTTCACGAAGCTCTGCCACAACGGCATCGAGTTCGGGATGCTCCAGGCGATCGGCGAGGGCGTCGAGCTGCTCGCACACCACAAGGACAAACTCGACATCGGCGCCATCCTTCACTGCTGGCGAAACGGCTCCGTCATTCGGTCCTGGCTCATGGATCTCATGGAGGGGGCCTTCCGGCAGGAGGGCGGGCTCGCCCACGTACCGGGTTACGTCGACGACACCGGCGAGGTGAGCTGGCTCGTCGGCGACGCCATGCGCATGGAGGTGCCGATCCCGGTCATCGCCCAGTCCGTGATGCAGCTGTTTCTCTCACGCGATTCCGAGAAGGACTGGGCGCGGGCCATCGCCATGATGCGCCATGGATTCGGCGGTCACGCCTACGGTCCAAGCCGGGCCGCGCGCAAGGAGCGAGTCGACGGGCGCGTCGAGCAGATCTCGCCGGAGCCGCCGCCCAGCGAGGCAACTCCATGAGGCGGCCTCCGTCGGGCGAGCAGATCGAGATCGAGAGCGGCGACTGGAGGCTGACGGTCGTCGAAGTGGGCGGCGGCATGCGGACGCTGCGCCATCGCGATTGGGACGTGGTAAGCGGGTATCCGGTGGATCGCGTGTGCCCCGGCGCGCACGGACAGCCGCTCATCCCATGGCCGAACCGGGTCGACCAGGGTCGCTATACCTTCGACGGCCAATCGTTTCAGCTTGCACTGACGGAGCCGTTGCGGGGCAACGCGATTCACGGGCTGACGCGGTGGGGGCACTGGCGCGTGGCTGCGCGCGCGGCCGCCGAGGTCGTCCTGGCGTACTCTCTCGATCCGCAGCCCGGGTATCCGTTCTCGCTGGCCTTGGAGCTGCGATACCGGTTGAGTCGGGAGGGCCTCGCCGTGCGCGCGTCCGTCACGAACGTCGGCGAGGCTCGCTGTCCGTTCGCGGTCGGATTTCACCCATACTTCTCGTGCGGCGACGCGACGGTCGACGCCTCGCGCCTGAAAGTGCCGGCGAGCACGTACGTGTCGACCGACTCGCGCGGGATCCCGAGCGGACGGGCGCGCGTCGACTTGACGCCCGTCGACCTGCGCGGATTGCGCCCCATCGGAGGCCTCGCCATCGACCACGCGTTCACCGGCCTGAAACGCGACTCGGACGGACGCGCGAAGGTCGAACTCGCGTCTTCCGACGGCCGGCGCCGCGCCGCTATCTGGCTCGACGAGAACTTTCCCTATGTACAACTCTTCACGGGCGACACCCTCCCCGAAGCGGAGCGCCGCCGCGGCCTCGCGGTAGAGCCGATGACGTGTCCGCCCAACGCGTTCGCAACGGGTGAGGCGATCCATGTCGTCGAGCCAGACGAGAGCTGGCAATGCGAGTGGGGCGTCCAAGTGGAGCAATCATGACGTACGCGAGCATCAACGACTACGGGGTCATCGGGAACATGCGCACCGTGGCGCTCGTGAGCTGTGCCGGCTCGATCGATTGGATGTGCTTCCCGCACTTCGACTCGCCGAGCATCTTCGGCGCACTCCTCGACGACGAGAAAGGGGGCCGCTTTCGAATTCATCCCGTCTGGGGCGGCGGGAAGTCCAAACAGCTTTACTGGCCAGACACCAACGTCCTCATTACGCGATTTCTCTCGGCCGAGGGGGTCGGCGAAATCGAAGACTTCATGCCGTGCACCGACGAGTTCACGAAGGCGAACAACATGCTCATACGGCGCGTGCGCGTCGTTCGCGGGAGCCTGAAGTTCGAGCTCGTGTGCGAGCCGGCCTTCGACTACGCGCGCGCCGCGGGCCGGACGCACATCGTGAAGAACGGCGCGATGTTCGAGGGCCCCGGGCTCAGCATCGCCCTGTCGAGCGACCAGCCCCTGGTCGCGACCGATCGGGGCGCTCGGGCCGAGTTTTCCCTGAACGTGGGCGAGAGCACCACGTTCGTTCTTCATCGCGCCGCGGGCTGCGACTTGGCCCCGTCGGGCGGCCGAGCGCAGATCTTGTTCGAGGAGACTGTCCACTACTGGCGGCGCTGGCTGTCGAAGTGCACGTACAGGGGCCGGTGGCGCGAGGAGGTCCAGCGCTCGGCGTTGCTCCTGAAACTGCTCACGTTCGAACCGACCGGCGCGATCGTCGCCGCCCCCACGTGCAGCTTGCCCGAGGAGCTCGGGGGCGTCCGCAACTGGGACTATCGGTATGCGTGGATCCGCGACGCCGCGTTCACGGTATATGCACTGCTTCGGGTCGGCTTCACGGACGAGGCCTCGAGCTTCGTCGACTGGCTCGTCGCGCGCTGCCGGGAGAGCACCGGTGACCCGCCCCTGCAGATCGTGTACGGCGTGCACGGCGAGATCGACTTGCGTGAGGTGACGCTCTCGCACCTCGACGGATATCGCGGGTCGCGGCCCGTTCGCATCGGCAACGCCGCGCATACCCAGCTGCAGCTCGACATCTACGGCGAGCTGATGGACTCGGTGTACCTCGTCAACAAGTACGGTACCCCCATCTCGTACGATCTGTGGGTCCAGCTCCGGCGCATCCTCGACTGGGTGTGCGAAAACTGGCGACTCCCCGACGAAGGGATCTGGGAGACACGAGGAGGGCGCAAGCAGTTCGTTTATTCGAAGCTCATGTGCTGGATCGCCCTTGATCGCGGGTTGCGGCTTTCCGACAAGCGCTCCTTCCCCGCGAACCGAGAACGCTGGCTGAGCCAGCGCGACGCCATCTACGAAGACGTCATGACGCGCGGCTGGAGCGATCGACGACGATCGTTCGTCCAGTACTACGGAGGGGACGCGATCGACGCCTCGAACCTGCTGATGCCGCTTACGTTCTTCGTCTCGCCCGTCGACCCGCGGATGATCGATACCCTCGCCGCCGTGACGCGATGCCCGGCCGACGGCGGGCTGCTGTCCGATGGCATGGTCTACCGTTACGACACCGGGAATCCATCGGACGGGCTCACGGGACAGGAAGGCACGTTCAATTGCGCCACTTTTTGGCTCGTGGAGGCGCTCACCCGGCTCGGGCGCTCCGACCGCGCCAAGCTCGAAGAGGCACGGCTGCTCTTCGAGAGGATGCTTGGGTACGCGAACCATCTCGGCCTCTACGCAGAGCAAACGAGCGACGCCGGAGACGCTCTCGGGAACTATCCGCAAGCGCTCACCCATCTTGCGCTCATCAGCGCGGCCAGCAATCTCGACCGCACACTCGACGGGCACGCGTGAGGTGCTCGGCACGCCCAATGCCTCCTCCTACGACCATGAACATCGGATACGGCGAATCGCTCTTCCTCGCAGCGTTCGATCACCGTAGCTCCTTTTCGCGGGGGCTCTTCGGTGCGTCGGAGCCGCTGCCTCCGGGGGTCGCCGACAAGATCGCGGATGCGAAGGAGCTCATCTTCGAAGCGTTCGAGCGGGCGATCGCGCGCGGCGCGCCGCCCGAGCTATGTGGGGTCCTCGTGGACGAGCAGTTCGGCGCCACGGTCGCGCGCAAGGCAAAGGCGCGCCGCTTTCTGCTGGCCATGCCGGTCGAGCAGTCCGGGCAGCGTGAGTTCCGCCTCCAGTATGGCGCGGAGTTCGGACGCCACATCGAGGCCTTCGATCCCGACTTTTGCAAGGTGCTGGTCCGCTACAACCCGGAGGACGACCGCGCCATGAATCAACGGCAGACGGAGCGCCTTGCCCAGCTGTCGGACTGGCTCCACGCACACGGTCGCAAGTTTCTCTTCGAGCTCCTCGTTCCGGCGACGCGCGAACAACTGGAGAGCTGCGGCGGCGAGGACCGTTTCGACCGCGACTTGCGGGGCGGGCTCGTCGTCGAAACGCTGGGCGAGCTGCAAGCGGGCGGGGTCGAGCCGGACATCTGGAAGATCGAGGGCCTCGAAACGGCGACGGATTGCAAGCGCGTGGTCGCGCAAGCGCGGACGGGCACCGGTCGCGGCGACGTGGTGTGCATCGTGCTCGGACGAGGCGCGAGCATGGAGCGCGTGCTTGGGTGGTTGGCGACCGCAGCGCCGGTGCCGGGCTTCGAGGGCTTCGCGATAGGCCGGACACTATGGGAGGCCGCCCTCCAGAAATATGTGTCCGGTGCGGCGACCCGCGAGGAGACCCGCCAGGCCATCGCCGACCGATATCTGCGCGCGCTCGCGGTCTACGCCGAGAGCGCGAGCCGAGGACGGCGCACGCAGGGCATGGAAGCGAAACCAAAGGACTCGAAAGCGAGGGTAGAAGGATGACATTGTATGTTGCTGCGCTTCTCATCGGCGTGATTGCCGGGCTTCGGACGATGACCGCGCTGGCGGCGGTCAGCTGGGCGGCTCGCCTCGGCGCCCTCGGGGTCGGCGGAACCTGGCTGGCATTCCTGGGCTACAAGTACACGCCCTGGATCCTCACGGCGGCTGCGCTGGCAGAGCTCGTGACCGACCAATTGCCCGCGACGCCGAGCCGCACGGTGCCCGTCCAATTTGGCGCCCGCATCCTGACTGGAGCCCTCTCCGGCGCGGCTGTCGGCACGACTGCCGGGTCGTGGCCCATCGGGGCGGCGGTCGGCGCCGTCGGCGCGATCATGGGCACGCTCGGTGGGGCTGCGCTCAGGAGCCGTGGCGCCTCGGCGTTTCACAAGGACCGGCCCGCCGCGCTGCTCGAGGACGTCGTCGCGATCGGCGGTGCGTCTGCGATCGTGAGCCTCCTCGGATGAAGCGGTTCGACGCGATCATCCTCGGCGGGGGGCAGGCCGGCCCGCCCCTCGCGGGACGCCTCGCCGCCGCGGGCATGACGGTCGCGATCGTCGAGCGAAAGCTCTTCGGCGGGACCTGCGTGAATACGGGCTGCACGCCCACCAAGACGCTGGTCGCAAGCGCGCGGGCTGCGTACATCGCACGGCGGGCTGCCGATTTCGGCGTGCTCGTCCCCGGTCCGGTCGGCGTCGACCTGGCACGTGCTCGGGCGAGGGCGATTGCCGTCTCGACGGACTCGCGTCGGGGGATCGAGTCCTGGCTCGAGGGCATGGATCGCTGTTCGGTGTTCGAGGGTCACGCGACATTCGAGGCCCGCGATACGGTCCGCGTGGGCGATCAGCTTCTGGTCGCCCCGCGCATCTTCATCAACGTCGGGGGTCGAGCGCGTATCCCGCGGATGCCCGGCATCGACCGTGTCTCATACCTCACGAACTCGTCGATCCTCGCGCTCGAGACGCTGCCACGTCACCTCGTCATCGTCGGGGGGAGCTACATCGGCCTCGAGTTCGGCCAGATGTATCGGCGGTTCGGCAGCGAGGTCACGGTCATCGAGATGGGACCGCGTCTCATCGGTCGTGAGGACGAAGACGTGTCCGAGGCGGTCCAGGGCATCCTCGAGCGTGAGGGCATCAAGGTCCGCCTGAGTGCAGAGTGCGTTTCGCTTGCGCCCGACGGCTCGGGTGTGACCGCGCATCTCGAATGCGAGTCCGACGACCGCGCCGTGACCGGATCCCACCTCCTGATGGCTGTCGGTAGGCGACCGAACACGGATGATCTCGGCCTGGAGAAGGCGGGCGTCGCGGTCGACGCGCATGGGTATGTCGTCGTCGACGATACCCTCCGCACGAACGTGAATGGGATTTGGGCCCTTGGCGATTGCAATGGCCGGGGCGCTTTCACCCACACCGCTTACAACGACTTCGAGATCGTCGCGGCGAACTTGCTCGACAATGACCCTCGGAAGGTCAGCGATCGCATCGGCGCATACGCGCTTTACATCGACCCGCCGCTCGGACGTGCGGGCCTCACCGAAGCCGCCGCGCGCAAGACTGGCCAGCCCCTGCTCGTCGGCAAACGTCCCATGACTCATGTGGGGCGAGCCGTCGAGAAGGGTGAGACACAAGGGTTCATGAAGACGATCGTCGACGCCAAGACCAAGAAAATCCTTGGCGCCACCATCCTCGGAACGGGGGGCGACGAGGCGATCCACGGGATCTTGTTCGCGATGTACGCAGGCGCGACCTCGACCACGATAACGCGTAGCGTCGGGATCCACCCGACCGTCTCCGAGCTCGTTCCGACGATGTTCAGCGAACTGAAGCCAATCTAGGGCACCGCCGTCGAGATGAGCTCAAGGTTTGCTGTCATCCTGAGCGAAGCGAAGGACCCCACGGAGAGAGCGGAAGGGCGTCGTCAATGGGGTCCCCTCGCTGCGCTCGGGATGACAGCAAGGATTTGACGCCATCACGACGGCGCTGCACTAAGGCACGACGATCACCACGTTGCCTGCGAGTCCGGTACACACGGCGTGTACTGGTATCCGGTGTCCGTCGCGCCCACCAGATCGAGGTCCGTCCGCTGGGCGTTCATGTGCGCCTGGTCGGCCTGCGTGCAATCGGGGGTCACGTTGTACTCGACGTCGAAGACGGCNNGTACTCGTAGCATTGCTCGTTGAGCGCCCAATCGAAGAGCGCGAGGAAACTCGCGTATTGGGAGGGGTCGAGATCGGTCATCACGTTCTTCAGTCCGATGGACAGCGGCAGCGCATGAGCGAGCTGCCCGACGGCGAGGTCGTAGGCGACGTTGTCGGCCTCGGTGACGTTCGAGACGTTCGTCCAAGCGTCGAGGTTGTCCGGCTCGATGGCGTCGAAGCCTTTGGCCTGGCACCAGTCGGCGAAGCGCGCCTTCATCAAGGGCAAGATGACGCTCTGGTTGGCCGCTGTGACGAGGAGCCAGTTCTCGCCGGGCCAGCCCGCTACCGTCGGGCCGATGACCGACGCGGGGAAATCGGCGTAGTCGGGGCGGCCCTGCTCGAGCGTGCCCACGTCCACATAGCAAACGGCAATCGCGCCGGCAGCGTGGATGGAGGCGACATCGGCCGCCGTCGAGTTGGCCCCATCGATGTCGTAGACCGCTTGGCCGTCTTGTCCGGAAAGGATGTCGCCGGAGGTGAACGTGCTTGCCCCGATCATCCAGTGAAAGTGAATCGGGGCGGCGCTCGTCGGCCGCCACACCGCGCCGCCGTCGGCAGCCGCACCGGCGTCCGAGAGCGACCCCCCGGAGCTCGAGCCTGCTCCTCCCGAGCTCGAGCCCGATCCGACGGAGCCCCCCGAGTTCGATGCCGTGGCGCCGCTAGAGCTCGAGTTCGAGGCGCCGGCATCCGCTCCCGACGGGCTCGCGCTCGTTCCGCCGCCATCGTCGTCTTGATCGGAGCTTTGGGGCGGCGACGACCGTGAAGACCCGCACGCCGTCCACCCGACGAGCGTCGCGAGTGCCAGCACACGCGCGAAGGGAAACTTCTGGGCCATGAACATCACTCGCCCCAGAGTATCACCCGTGCCCGCCTCGTCGGAGTATCCGAGTCTGGCCAGCGGGAGCTGCGCTCACAATCTCTGATGTCAGTGACTGCACTCAGGTAGCGTAGGCCTATGAGCCGGTGGGAACCCAACGCCCTCGAGCGCCTCCAGCGGGCCGCCATGGAGCTCTATCGGGAGCGCGGGTTCGACGAGACGACGGTCGCGGAGATCGCGGCGCGCGCCGGCCTCACGGAGCGAACGTTCTTCCGCTACTTCGCCGACAAGCGCGAGGTCCTCTTTGCGGGCGCCGGACCGTTGCACGAGCTTCTCAGGGACAAGGTCGCCCGCGCTCCCGACTCGACTGCGCCGATCGACGCGGTCGCCGCGGCGCTCGAAGCCTCATCGGCCGTGTTCGAGGAGCGCCGCGACTTCGCGCGCCAGCGTCACGCGCTCATCGCCGCCCACCCGGAGCTTCAGGAACGCGAGTTGATCAAGCTCGCCTCCCTCGCCGCGACCCTGGCCGAGGCGCTGCGTCGCCGCGGCGTCACCGATCCGGCGGCCATCCTCGCCGGCGAGGCAGGGATCGCGGTCTTCAGGCTCGCGTTCGAGAGCTGGGTCCACGACCCGAAGCGGAGAGACTTCTCACGACACGTGCGCGAGTCGCTGGGCGCGCTCAAGGCGGTCACTGCGGGCAAAGTGACCCGCCCGGCCGCGCCGTCGACGTCGCGCGCAAGAGGCGCGTCGCCTGCCGGGCGGGCGAGCGGGCGACGTTCGTCTGGGTGATGCCGGCCCGCGCCGCCGTGGAAAACTCGTGGCCGCGTGCATCTCAGGGCTCGTACGCGCCGATGGACGGCGGCGTGGGACGGATGACGTACGCGTAGTCGAACGGCGCGAAGTTGGCGCTCGTACCCGCATGCTTGGCGGGGCTGCCGGCCCCGATGGTGAAGTCTTGCGCCGTGAGCGACGTCACCTGCGACGTCTGCGCAGCCAGACCTGGGTCGACGCCCATGACGTTCGAGCCGACCGGGATGGTCGTGTAGTTCGACGCCGTGGTGACGCAGTTGCTGCTCGAGAGTGGAGCGCCCGATTTCATCGAGTAGACGAGGTTATTCGCCCACGTCGAGCCCCCCGTAATCTGCACGCCCGCCGAGGACGCGCCGCAGCGATCCGCGATGGCCACGGTCGTCTGATTGGTCGCGGTCCCGTTTTTCGCGTCCGGACCGAGGATCACGATGTTGTTCGTCACCGAGTTGCCGTTGCCCCAACTTACGATCTCGGCCCCGCCGTACTGCTGCTGCTGCGTATTGTCGTCGAAGACCGTGTTGTTGCGGATGGTGACGTAGCTCGTCGGCTGGGCGCCGGACGCCTCGATGCCGCGCCCTCCATTGGCCCAGATCACGTTGTTCTCGACGAGGGACTCTTGCGTGTACGGAGTCGACCCGTACGTGGAGTCGGCGTAGTCGAACGAGTCGAGGATGATCCCCTCGCCGTCGGTCTGCAGGTCGGCGGGGATGTCGGACTCGACGTTCGAATACGACAGGTTGTTGCGAATGACGATATGAAACCCAGGCCGGGTGTCCGACGCCTGCATCTCCCAGAGGTCGATGCCGCTGTCGCCGTAGTCGCTCCGCGACGAGTTGTTGTAGACGGTGTTGCCCTCGAACCTGACGTAGTCCGAATGAAGCGCGCTCAGGCCCGCGCCGCCGCTGTCGTGCGCGATGTTCCGCACCGCGGCGATGTGGTGGTAGACGACGACCTTCCCACTACTGAGGGTATTGGTGCCGGCGGTGAACGCACTCCCCGTGCTCGTGTCCTGCAGGTCGAAGCCGTCGACCATGACGTAGTTCGCGTTGACCATGAAGCCGTTGTACGCGTCGGTGCTGACCACCTTCGCTCCGCCGGCCGAGGCCGCGCGGAAGACGACGTACCCGGTGCAGGTGTCCGCGGCGCCCGAGGTGGAGACGAGGACCGTCTCGTCGTACGTCCCGTCCGCCACGGTGACGCAGTCGCCACCTTGCAGGGCGAGCTTCGTGGCGGCCCCGATGGTCTGGAGCGCGTCGGCCATCGACGTCCCGCTGTTGGAGTTGCTCCCGTTCGGCGACACGAAATATTGGGTGGAGCAGGTGTAGAAGCCGGCGTCGATGCCGAGGCCCGCCGTGCACCCGTTGCCGGGCGTGACGGTCGTCCCGGCTACAGGCGAGCCGCCGTCGCCGTCACCGCTATCGCCGGCCGCGCTCGCCCCGTCCGTCCCCGTCGAGCTGCCGCCGTCGGCCACTGCTCCGGTCACGGCGCCGTCCCGCGCCACGCCGCCTTCGCTCGACGTTCCGCCGTCGGCGGGAGCGGCGCCCGAGCTGGATACTCCGTTCGAGCACGCCGTGGCGAAGCAGACGACGACCGGAAGTAGACCCCACCAGGTTCCCATGTTCGTCGATGGAGCATCGCACGCGCTCAGCACACACGGCCACGGTTCCGCGGGCGCCCGTAAACAGCTAACTTAGCCGCCGAGACCGTGCTCCTTGGCGATCGCCGCGTTCTTGGCATCGGCCCGCTGCGCAGCCGGCCGAGCCGCGAGCCGCTCGGCGTACGCGGTGAACATTGGCGTCGCCTCGAGGACCTTGAAGCGCAGCAGGTACCGGACCGCACCACCAAAGATGCAGTCGGCCATCGAGAAGCGATCGCCGAGGACATAGCTTCTTCCCGAGATGGCGCTCTCCATCGAGGCGATCACGCTCTCGTAGGTGCCCCAGCCCACCTGGCTCGGCTTGAACTGCCCGCCGGAAGTCTTGGCGGAAACAGCGGGCTCAATCACGGATGGCGAGAACAAGGACCAGCGAAGGTACGCGGCACGTGCTGCATCGTCGGGCGACGGCGCGAGCTTGCCGAGCGAGTACCGGTCTGCCAGATAGAGGCCAATCGCGGCCGCCTCGGTCACGACGAGGTCGCCATCCGTCAGGATGGGCACCTTGCCCATGGGGTTGAGCGCGACGATATCGGGCGCCTTCTGCGCGCCCTTCAGGATGTCGACGAAGCGAAGCTCGTATGGAACGCCGAGCTCTTCGAGGATCCAGATGACGTTCGCCGCGCGCGAGAAGGGGTGGTGGTAGAGCGTGATCGACATGCGGCTCAGGCTAGCGTAGCTCGGGTGAAGGAAGCGCATCCGGCGCGCAGTAGACAGGCATGACGTGGAGCACTCGGAGGGTCGTGCCCTGTCCGCCCGACGGGCACGGGCACAGGGACGACCGGCGGCTCATGCCGCGGCAGCTCGCGCCGCTCGTCCTCTTGCTGACGGCGTGCGGAACCGCCGGCGACCCCGGGTATTCGCTCGACGTGGGCGCAGACGACGCAGGCACGCTGCGCTTCGTCCCCAGCGATGGGGGCAATGCGGGCGGGTTCGACGCCTACATCGAGCAGAATCAGGTGGCGGTGAAGTTCATCACCATAAGCTGCTCGGGCGACTGCGCGACGGTACAAGCCGTCGCTACGGGCGGCGACGGGCCCTACTCCTACGCGTGGGACGACGGGTCGACGAGCGCAACGAGGCGCGTCTGCCCGGCGGCCGATGCAAGCTACTGGGTGAAAGTGACCGACCACGGCACAACCGGGGACTTCACCCAGCCCGCGCAGACAGTTCGCGTGCCGCTCGCCGCCAACGTGCTCTCGTGCCCGGACGCAAGCGGTGCGTGCGTGCCCGGGATGTATACGGGGACATGGACGGGGACGGGTATCGTCGACGGATCGGCGGGCGACGCCACCTCGTACGTCGGGAGCCAGGCTGCTCCGGTCACAGCTCCGGTGACCTTCATGTTCGTCGATTCGACGGGAGACAGCGGGACCGAGCTCGTGCCGAGTGGCACCCTCGTGCTGACCTGGGACCTGGCCGCCCAGTGGACGGCGCACCTCTCGGGGGGACTCGACTGCGCCACGGGGGCCTTCTACGCGAACGACCCGATGGCCACGACCACAGTGGCCGGGGTCGCGGCGGGGACTTGCAACATGACGCTCACAGGCCAGTACGACTCCGCGACGGAAAGCATCACAGGCCCGTGGACGTCCGATTGCTTCACGGAGGACTGGGGCGGAACGTGGACGGTGGCATGGACTCCGTGATGCGCTCCGTCCGAGCTGCGACTTCCGTGGTAACGTCGCGTGAGTGAGCCGCTGGGTGGGCGTCCTCGCGGCACTCCTGGGGGAGACGACGCGTGCGAGCGTCCTCTTCGCACAGCCTGCGGTGGTCGCGGATCGCCCCCTCGACGCCGCAATCGACGTGTCGCCCGGGGCCACGTGCCTCGACGCAGGAAGGCTCGAAGCCCAGGTGCGCACCTGGCTGGGACGAGGCAACGTCCCCGCCGAAGTGCACGTGCACGTCCGCGGCGACGAGCGTGACTCGCGCGCTGTCGTCTTCTCGATCGAGCGTCACGCGAAGGCCTACGAGAGACGATTCGACCAGTTGCCCGAGGACTGCACGGAGGCCACGGCCGTGGTTGGCCTCGCCGTCGCTCTCGCCATCGATGCGAGCGCCTTGCACGGCATCGTCGCCAACCCCCCCGAGGTCGCGGGGCCGAAGCGGATCCTTCTGGCGCTCCAGATCGGCGCGGGCTTCCAGGTCATGCCAGAAGGGTCGGTCGGGCCTGCCGTGGGGATCGAGTACGGCCTGCTCGACTGGCTGAGCGCTCGCCTCGATGCATGGACGCAATTTTCCTGGGGAAACTCGATCGAGGGTGCCTCGGGTGTCTTCGACACGGCGCTGGCTGCCGCGGTCCCTGATCTCTGCGCCGGGGGGGCGGTGGGTGACCGGCTGCGATTGGAGCTCTGCTCGGGCGCCGGTTTCGGCGTTTTGCACGCCCAGGGCCACGGGTTCGTGGTGTCTCGATCGGCGACGGGTCCGTGGATCGTGGCCCAGGGAGGCCTAAGGCTCATGGCGAGGCTCGGTATCCCGTGGATCGTGGACATCGGTGCCGTGCTGCCGCTGCATGTGCCGTCGTTCCGGGCGGACACCGCCCTCGGCCCGGCATACAGTCAACCGAACCCCGCGGGGACCCTGGTCATGGTGGGGCCCGCGTTCCCTTTCTGAGGTGCGTTCGGCGGATTTCGTGAAGCTCCGGCGACCGGGGCGCAGGGAGTGGTTTTGGTGACCCCCGATTCGCCGACCGAGCCCTCCGCGGCCATCGACAGCGAGACGCTGTTCCGGCTTCACGCGCGCTTCGTGGCGTCGTTTCTCTACCGCCTCGGGGTCCGCGGCGTGGATATCGAGGACGCGGTGCAAGAGGTTTTTCTGACGGCGCATCGAAGGGGCGGCTATCGGCAAGGCGCCGCGAGCCCTACGACCTTCCTCGCCCAGCTCGCCCTCGAGGTGAACCTGACGAGGCGCCGTCGCGCGATCCGGTCGCTCGCCGCCCAAGGAGACGACCTCGCTACGGCGACGGCCGGCGAGCCCCCCGCCGATCCGGCGCAGGCCCTCGTCGCAAAGGACGCCGCCCGGCGGCTCCAAGCCGCCCTCGACGCGATGGATCACGCGCATCGCGCGGTCTTCGTCCTGTTCGAGCTCGAGGGGGAGGCGTGCGAGTCGATCGCGGCAGGCTTGAAGATCCCGGTCGGCACGGTGTTCTCGCGGCTGCACGCCGCTCGCCGCGCGTTTCGCGAGCACGTCGCGCGAGGCAGCCATCGCGACGACGTGGCGCCAAGGCGACCCCTCTACGAGAAGGATGTTCGGATCATGGTTGCCAAGGAGCCGACATGAGGCCCACGCCCGTCCGATGGCTCGACGAGCACGACGCGCCCGCAGCGGAGCGCGCCCTGCTCGAAGCAGCTCGATCGCACGCTCCCGTCGACTATGACGTCGAGGCGGGGGCCGCACGCTTTCGAGTCGCGATCGCGGCGCTGGCCGCGGGCGGCGCGGCGACGGCCACTCACGCTACGGCGGCGGGCTCGGGCGCCGGCGGCAAGACGCTCTTCTCCAAGCTCGTGGCGAAGGTGCTCCTGAGCGTGGCAGTCGGCACCACGTTCGTCGGGGTGGGGATGGTGGCCGGGGTGATGATGGCGAGGCGCTCGGCGCCAGGACAGGCGGCGGCGCTCGACGCACCGCTGCCGACACGCACGGAGACACGCGTGGCGGCTCCGAGCGAACCGCCCGCCCCGGCCGCGCCCTCTGCGGCACCCGTTCCAGGGCCCGCGAACGCGGGACCGTCCTTCGCGCTGTTGCCCAGAGCCGCCACCGTCAAGCCCCGCGTACGTCCCTCTCTCCGCGCGTCGCCGGCGGGAGCGCGGCAAGAGAGCGCCGCGATACCCGATAACGCCCCGGCTGCCGCGCCGGAGGCCACGGCGAACCCGCCGCCCGCGGAACCCACCGCGACCGCCAAGACAACGCCGGAGCCGACGCGAGCGGACTCCCCCTCCAAGCCGCCCCCGTCCGATGGCACACGACCGCTCGGCGAGCTGCAAGGGATCGCGATGGCGAGAGATCTTGTCGCGCGCGACCCCGGTGCCGCGCTGACGGTGCTCGACCGGCTTCGCAAGGAACACGCAAATGGCTACTTCGTCGAGGAGCGCGAGGCACTTACGGTCCTCGCGCTCTCGGGGGACGGGCAGCAGGCCGCCGCGCGGCAGCAAGCGCAAGCCTTCCTTCGCGTCTTTCCGAACGGTCCGTTCTCCGACCAGGTTCGTGAAGTCCTTGGCCGACGTTGATCGCCGTCGTCTATCCCAGGTGCTGCGCAATCTCCCAGCTTGCCGGGACCTCCACGTCGCCGTTGATCCGGACGTTCACGATGACCGGACCATCGGTAACCGCCAGCGCCTTGTCGATCTCGCCAAAGTCATCGGGGCGGTTCACCTCGAAGCCGTTGGCGCCGAAGCCGACGGCCAGTTTTGCGAAATTGGGTTGTTTCACGTCGGCGTAACGTGGGTTCAGCTTCTTGTGAACGAGATCGTGCTTCTCCTGCCCCACGGCGTTGTCGTTGAAGACGAAGACCGTCAGCGGCAAGTTGTGATTCACGGCCGTGTGAAAGTCCGCCACGTTCATCATGAACGACGCGTCGCCCGTCAAGTGCGTCACCCGCTTGCCCGGACGCGCAAAGCACGCGCCGAGGGCGATCCCCAGCCCCTGTCCGATCGCGCCGAAATCGATGGTGGCTGACCAGTCATCGGCGCTCGGGGCGCTGAGCGTCTCGACGAAGACAAAGGCGGAATGCCCGCCGTCGAGCACGAGGATGCGATCGTCCTTCGGCAGCTTCTCTTCGATGTAGCGCGCAGCTCGACGCGGGTCGATCGTCGCTCCGTCGTCGTAGTTCACGGCATCGGGCTTTCGGTCTTTGATCTTCTGCACGAGGGTGGCGTCGGGTTGGCCCGGCTTGCGCGCGCCCTTCAGCCGCGCCAGCAGGCTCGCCGCCGTTGTCTTGGCGTCGCCTTCGATACCCGCATCGACGCGGGCAAACCACCCGAAGGCTTCCGGCCGCACGTCGATCTGAATGATCTTTTTCCCGTTCTCGAGAATCTTCCCGAAGGCGCTCGTCCACTCGTTGAGGCTGGCTCCGACGACGATCATGACGTCGCTCTCGGCGAGAGTGTCCACCGCGAGCTTCGACCCGAGACCGCCGCTTATACCCAGGTAGAGCGGATATCGCGCGCAGAAGCCACCGGCATACAGCGAGGTCGCCACGGGCGCGCCGAGATACTCCGCCAGCGCCGTCACTTCGGGCTCGGCCCTGGCATTGACCGCACCCAGCCCGCAAAGAATCGCCGGCCGCCGGGCGGTTCGAAGCAGGCGAGCCGCCTCCTCGACGTCTTCGGCACGCGGAGGCAGCGGCGCGCTCGCCTTGTACATCGGCTTGTACGCCCAGTCCGCATTGGCGACCTCCGCCTTCTGGACGTCGTCGGGCAGGTTGAGGATGAACGGTCCCTTCTTGGCCTTGAGCTGGCGGAACGCTTCGCCCAGGCAATAGTCGACGTTCTTCACACTATCGAGGGTCGCGGTGGCTTCGGTGGTGAGCTTGGCGAGGGCGTGCTGATCCACGGCCCCCTGAGGGTTGTACGGATCACGCAGGCCCGCGTTGCCGGCGAGCAGCAGCAGTGGCGTACGGTGGAACCGGGCGGCGACCAGTGACGTCGTGGCATTCGTGTACCCGGGCCCTTGCGTGACCGAGGCGAGCCCCATCTTGCCGCGGCTGAATCGTGAGTAGCCGTCGGCCATGCTCACGGCACTCCCCTCGTGATGAGCATGGACGAACTTGACGCCGTGCTTTTCGCCCAGATCCACGATGAGGTCTTGGTTTGCATCGCCCATGACCGCGAACAAGTGGTCGAACCCCTCCGACGCGACTGCACTGGTTACGGCTTCGAAAACTCTCATTGGGGCGCACCTCCTCGGAGCGCCGGCGAGCATTCAGCATGCCAGTATTCACGTCGTCGCGGCCTCAGCCGAGTGGTCGCCGGACGAGCCCACTCGCGTAACACACGCGTCGAGCCCGGCACCACGGCCACGTCGACCCATCCTCGTCTCGGCGCTGGCGACCACGGTTCGACGACGAGAATGCCACTCGGTCATTCGCGCACCGTACGGTCGCAGGTCGCGTCCTCCGTTGGTCCACTTTTGGCAAATCACCTTGGCAGAACACGAACGACCACTCGCCACCTTTTGTTGAGCCCCTCCGCTCGGCGCCCGTCGCTGGATGCAAACGCGGCCCAAACGCGGTATGGGGGCCAGTGGGGCAAATCCAGGGCCGCCTTGCAGCCGTCACACGGTTTCGCTAAAGGTGAAACCGCTGGCTTGAGGTCAGTTTCCCGGGGGGGATCGGATGCGGCTCGATGGGCGGACGGGTGACGCCAGTGCGGACGCAAAGCCCGGTCTGACTGAACCCGCGTCGACCGCTCCGGACCGCTCTCCGGAGCGGCGCGAGCTCGAACTGCGAGAGACGATCGCTCGTCTCGAAGACTTCGCCTACGTGGCCTCACACGAACTCAAGTCTCCCTTGCGCGGAATCCGCAACCTAGCGGAGCGAGTGCACAAAGAGTTGAAAAACACGGCGTCGCCCGAGGCGAGCCGCGATCTCGACCGGATCCTGGTTCGGGTCGAGCGTACGGAGCGAATCATCGACGAGCTCTTGACCCACGCCCGCGGGCGCGACGCTTCGGCCGACGTCGCGTGGATCCACCCGCAAAGGCTTCTCGCGGACCTCATCGAGTTGGAAGCGCCGGGGTCGTTCGACGTATCGCTTGAAATCCTGATCGAACCGTTCTTGGCCGCACGCGCGCCGCTCGAGATCGTGCTACGGAACCTGATCAGCAACGCGGTAAAGCACCATGATCGCGATCGTGGACGCGTCGCGATCAAGGTTTCCGGGGACGGCTCGTACTGCCACATCGAAGTGAGCGACGATGGTCCCGGCATCCCGAGCGAGTTTCGGAAACGTTTGTTCGAGCCGTCTGAAACCGTCTCTGGCTCGGAGCGCGGAGAATCCCGTATCGGCTTGGCGCTCAGCAAGCGGCTCGTCGAATCCAACGGCGGCAAGATCGAGCTCGTCTCGAGCGGCGGCCGTCGAGGGTCGACGTTTCACGTTTGGTGGCCCGGTTCGTGCGAACAGGCCGTCAGCGACGACCGCGCGCCCGAACGGGTCGACGGCCACGGCGCGAAACCACCGTAGGGGGCAGGGATGCAATCGACTCCAGAAAGGCCGGTCTATCCGCCGAAAGCTGCGATCGCGCTCTTGCTGGTCGACGACGACGTCGTCGACCGCGAAACGTTCCGACGCCTGATTGATGAGTCGGGGATCGGGGCGCAAGTCGAAGAAGCATCTTCCGGGAGTGAGGCGATCGCTCGGCTGACCGAGGGCCACTTCGACTGCGTCGTCGTCGACTACCGGCTCGGCGACACGACCGGCACGGACCTCGCGCGGCGCATCAAGGCCGAGAGCGACGTGCCGATCGCGATGATCATGGTCACGGGCTGCGGCAACGAGCGGGTCGTCGTCGAGGCCATGCGGGAAGGCGTCTACGACTATCTCCTGAAGGACCAACTGACGGCTCGCAACGTGGCGGAGGCGATCGAGGAAAGCCTGCGCCGCGCGGAGTTCGAGACGGGCCTCGTCCATGCGCGGCGGCGCCTCCAACGCCTCAGCATGTTCGACGGCTTGACGAACCTGCCGAATAGGAACTTATTTCTGGACCGTTTGGAGCAGACCCTCCAGGCGGCCAAGCGCAGCGATCTCGGTTTTGCCGTCATGATCATGGACGTGAATCTGTTCAAAGAGATCAATGATACTCGCGGTCATGACGCCGGCGACAAGCTCCTGACGGAGATTGGCCACCGGCTGTCCCAGCTCGCGCGCGCCGCCGACACCTTTGCGCGGATCGGGGGCGACGAGTTCGCGGCGCTTCTGGTTGGCTGCGATTCGGCGCTCAGCGCGAACGTCGTGGCCGAAAAGATTCGAAGCACCCTGAACGAGCCCATGATCATCGACAATGAGCTCGTTCGCGTGACCGTGTCCGTCGGCGTGGTCATCTTTCCGCACCACGGGATGGACAGCGTAACGATCTTGGCGCACGCGGATCAGGCGATGTACCGGGCGAAGCGCAGCGGCCGCCCCTGCGAGATTTACTCCGCCGGGGAAGCCGAGGCGCGCTCGTTCCAGATCGCGACTCATCTCAACGAAGCCGTCGAGCGTGGAGAGCTCTTTCTCCAGTACCAACCGAAACTCGACCTGGGCACCGGAGCCATCGCGGGCGTGGAAGCGCTGGTCCGCTGGCGCAATCCCCACTTGGGCTTCGTCGCGCCCAACGATTTCATTCCCGTCGCCGAGCGCTCGTGGCTGATCAAGTCGATGACCTATGCCATCCTCGACATGGCACTCGATCAGGCCGTCGTCTGGCGCAATGAGGGCTGGCACGTTCCCATCGCGGTCAACCTGTCGGCACGTATGTTCGACGACAGCGAGCTCGTCGCGCGTAGCCGTCAGGCGTTGACGACGCGAGGGCTCGAGCCCGAACTTCTCACGCTCGAAGTGACCGAGACGGCGCTGATGACCAGCCCCGTCGGCGCCCAGAAGGCGCTCCGTTCGCTTCGCGACACGGGTATCGGGATCTCGATCGATGATTTTGGCGCAGGTTATACGTCGCTCAAGTACCTGCGCGACTTCGAAATATCGGAGATCAAGATCGACAGGCTATTCATCAGCAGCCTCGAGCCCTCCGGCCGCGACGTGGCGATCGTGCGCTCGATCGCCGCCCTCAGCCGTGGATTCGACGTGAAGCTGGTGGCCGAGGGTATCGAAGACCAGGGCCAGTGCGAACTGCTCCATGAACTCGGTTGTGATTTCGGCCAGGGCTTCGCGATCGGGCGTCCGATGTCGGTGGAGAGACTCGGGGCGTGGCGCGCCGGGCGCGCGACGCGACGGGCCGATCCCGCGAGCGGCACTCGCCCCGTACGTGCGGCTCGGATCGTACCTCCGGCGAAGTCCGGAAAGGGATAACAGGCGGCCAGGCGGCCTGCCGCCCTCACGGCAAGGGGATCGCTACGGCAGCGCCGTTTCGAGGGGACGTCGGGCGCGCTCCGTCGAGCACCTCTCGAACCTTCCTCGCGAGCGCGTCGGTCGTGAGCGGCTTCTGGAGATAGGCGACTGTCGCCTCGAGAATGCCGTGGCGGACGACTCCATCGTCCGTGTATCCGGACATGCAAAGCACTTTCATGTCGGGCCGATCCTTCGAGAGCCGTCGGGCAAGCTCGGGCCCGCTCATCTTCGGCATCACGACGTCCGTCACGAGGAGGTGGACGGGCCCCGAGTGCTGCTCGCTGACGAGCAGGGCCTCGCCCGCATGGCTCGCGGTGATGACATGATACCCGTGCCGCTCGAGAATCCCTGTCGCCACGGCCCGCACCGGGTCATCGTCCTCGACGAGCAGGATGGTCTCGTTGCCGCGAAGCGTCGACGTAGGCGCAACCGCTGCACCGAGCGCCACGCTCCCCTCGACGGCCGGCAGATACACCTTGAACGTCGTTCCCCGGCCCACCTCGCTGTAGACCCAGACGCTCCCGCCGCCCTGCTGAGCAATGCCAAAAACGGTCGCTAGACCGAGGCCGGTGCCCTTGTCTTTCGCTTTCGTGGTGAAGAACGGCTCGAAGATGCGAGCCTTCGTGGCGCTATCCATTCCGGTGCCCGTGTCGGTCACGGCCAGCATCACGTGGGGCCCCGCCCTGACGCCGGGGTGCATGCGCGCATAGGCGTCGTCGAGCGTGACGTTGGCGGTCTCCAACGTGAGCTGGCCTCCCGCAGGCATGGCGTCGCGCGCGTTCACGACGAGGTTCATGACCACTTGCTCGATGCTGGTGGAATCGGCGCGGACCCTCCCGAGCAAGGGCGTCGTGGCGCAGGTCAGGTCCACGTCTTCGCCGACGATCCGATGCAGCATCTTTTCCATGCCCGCGAGGATCTCGTTCAGGTCCAAGATGCGCGGTTCGATCACGTTCTGGCGGCTGAACATGAGCAATTGACGCGTGAGCCCCGCGGCGCGCTCACCGGCCTTGCGGATCTCTTCCGCGGCGTCGCGCACGGGGTCGCCCGGCTTGAGGTCGGCAACGATCATTTCCGCGTAGCTGATGATGACGGAGAGGACGTTGTTGAAGTCGTGCGCCACGCCCCCGGCCAGTCGGCCGACGGCCTCCATCTTTTGGCCTTGGCGAAGCTTTTCTTCGCTGGCGTGGAGGGCCCTCTCGCTGGCCTGCAGCGCTTCCTCCGCACGCACCTTCTCGGTGACGTCGCGCATGATACCGAACACGGCGGACACTCCGTCCGTGTCGACGACCGAGGCCGAGAGGTCGCCGATCACGGCGGTCCCGTCGGGTCGCACGAACCTTCGCGCAAGTACGACGAGCTTGCCCGTCTGGAGAAGCGACACGAACTCCTTGTCGGCTCGACCGCCATCGTCGTCGCTCATGAACTGATGGATGCGTGTCCCCATCAGGCCCGCTCGGTCGCGACCGAAGAAGCGTTCGGTTGCGGGATTCGCGTCGCCAAATCGGCCGTCGGCGTCGAGCACGAAGATGCAATCGTGGGCACCCTCCACGAGCGTGCGGCGGCGTTTTTCGGACGCCGCGAGCTTCCGGAACATACGGCTCAGGGCTACGGCCTCCCCGAGCTGCATCGAGACGGACCGGGCCGCGCGTACGAAGGTGGCGTTCTCGAGGTCGGCGAGATCCGTTCGGTTCGACGCGAGGAGAAGAACGCCGAGCGCCTCGCCTCGGGCGACGATCGGGACGAGCAGCGCTGAAGCCACCCCCAGGCCGGCGAGCAGCTCTTGCCCCGCGCGGCCCGCCTCGGGCGAGGGAACCAAGAAGCCGCCCCCGACCATCGCCTGCCGGAGAATCGTGGCGTACGACTCCCAAGGGGCCGTCGGCGCTGGGCCCATGTTTGCTTTGAGAACGAGCTCTCCGGCCGTGCTGGAAAGAAGGATGGCTCCAACCGAGAGGCCCGCCGCGTCGAGGCACTCGGCGAGCGTGTCGTTCAAGACGCTCTCGGGATCGAGCTCCCCCGACAAAGAATCGGCGAGGCTATCGAGGACCGAGAGCGCGGTCGCCTGCAGTGACACCTGACGAGCCAGCCCCGCGCCCAGGTTCGCTTGGCGCTCGAGTTGATGCGTGATCCGTCGAACGTAGTCGGCCTGCAGGTCGTCGGACGGCGGCGCAGGGGGACCGGCGGAGGGTGAATCGAGCGCCTCGACGACGGCGCGCACGACGGCCCCGAAGCCGCCCGTACGCGAGACGTAGCGGTTCGCGCCGAAGCGCCCCGCCAGCTTGTCGTCCTCGTGCTCCAGATAGTGCGCGGACATGAGGATAATCGGGGTTCGCCCCACGGCGGGATCCGCGCGTATCGCCTTGCAGAGGGCGAAGCCGTCCATCCGTGGCATGAGCACGTCGCTCACGATGACGTCCGGTTTGCGCTCCTGAGCCACGCGAAGGGCCGACTCGCCATCCTGGGAGAGCAAAACCTGGAACCCCGCATGCGTCAGGGCAATCTGCCCGAGCTTGCGCTGCATCGAATCATCGTCCACCAGGAGAACGACCTTGCCGCTGGACGCGATGTGCGGCGCGGAGTGACCGGCGTAGCGGCCGACGATCTCGACCATCCGCGACAACACGACCGGCTTCAGAAGGACATCCAGGAAACCGGCCATGAGCATCCGGGCCTCGTCGGCGTGGGCCCAACCGGTCACGGCCACGATCGGGAGGTTCGGGGCGAGCGCGAGCAATCGCCGCCCGACCTCGAAGCCATCCATGTCCGGCAACTTGCAATCCAGAAGCACGATCGCCGGCATGCGCTGCGCGACGAGGTTCAGGGCCGTCTGACCGTCCGCGGCCTCGAGGACGGTGTACCCCTCCGCATTCAGCGCGAGGCGCATCATCTTCCGTGTAGCCTGGTTGTCCTCGACGACGAGAACGGAGCCGCTGTCCGTGGTCTCCCCCTCACTCATGGTGCCGCGCGGCGCGCGACCAGATGGTGCGCTACCAATCCCGGCAACGAGCGAACATCGATCGGCTTTGCCATGTAGCCGTCGCACCCCGCCGCGAGCGCGACTGCTTCGTCACTCTTCGTCGCGCAGGCCGTCATGGCGAGGATGACGATGTCCTTCGTGGCCGCATCGGTCCTCAGGCGCCGGGTCAGCGTCAGGCCATCCATGCCAGGGAGCTGGATGTCCATGAGGATTGCCCTCGGCTCGAACGCCGGGAGCACGCGGAGCGCGTCCTCCGCGTCCGCTGCAGTCTGCACCTCGTAGCCGTCACGCTGGAGCAGAACCCGAGCAAGCTTCGAGCTCGCCGCGTTGTCGTCCACGATGAGAATTCGTTCACCCGACATGAATCGCTCGTTTCATGGGGACGGTCCGGGCTCTACCTCGATATGCAGGCGGTCTGGACCCTCGCGGACGACGTGGATCGTGATGTGGCTCCGTGTCGAAGCGTCGAGCCCCTGGATGGCACTGTGTATCTCCGCCATGATCGCGGTCAGGTGCAGCGGCTCCGCGCCCGCCTCTGTCTTTTCCGCCTCGACCCGGGCGAACGCCAGGACGTCGTCGATGAGTCGAAGAAGGTGACGCGAGCTGTCCAAGATGTCGCCCAGGTACTCCTTGTGCTCATCGGACACGGGGCCGCCCTTCCCCTCGGACATGAGCTCCGCAAAGCCGATGATCACGTTGAGCGGCGTGTGAACGTCGTGGCTCATGTCGGCGAGGAGCGTTCTCCTGAGCCGGCGGGCCTCTTGCAGTGGATGCAGTGCCGCTTCGAGCCCCGCGCCCGCGGACCCTGGAGCTGCGTCCTCAGGATTCGAATTCACTCTCCTGGGTCCCCCCTCGCCCCTCGACGATAGTCGGCATCGTGGCGCGCGTCGCGGTGAGGCGCGAAATGCTCGGTTACACCACGGTCGACGTCGTGAACAAGATCACGCCGGCCGACATGCCGACATGGCTCCTCCAAGGCCCCGCGCGCGGCATCACTCGCAAAAGGGTAAGCGCGGACGCCCCGGACGGCGACAGGTTCTCGCGCACCACACCGTGAGCGACTCAGCGCGCGGGCGCGCCGGCGGCGTCGATCTCGTGGTTCTCGAGGACGCGGCTCTTCGCCCCCGTCCGCGCGACGTTGAGCATCGCTCGGCCCACCCGCTCCGTCGTCGTGACGTAACGCGGGAACACCACCCTCAGCAGCGGGACGAGGGGACGCATGAACGCATAGAGGACCCGGTACATGCGCGTCCGCGACGCGATCCCGCGCGCGGGCTCGATGAATGCCGGCCGGAACACGTAGGCCGCCCCGAAGGGCAACTTCAGAATGGCGTTCTCGGCCTCGCCCTTCACGCGCGCCCACATCGTGCGGCTCGTACCGCTCGCATCGGAGCCGGCGCCCGAAACGAAGATGAACGTCATGTCCGGATTCTTGTCGGCGAGCGCGCGGCCCGCCGCGACGGCGATGTCGTAGGTCACCCGTCGATACTCGGCCTCGGAGAGGCCCATCGAGGAGACGCCGAGACAGAAGAAGCAAGCGTCGTAGCCGGACAGGTCGTCCCCGACGCGCGAGTAATCGGTGAGGTCCGGCAGGACGACCTCGCGGAGCTTGTCGTTCTTCTGCCCCGTGGCGCTGCGGCCGACCGTCAGGACGCGTTTGACATCGGGATCGAGCAGGCACTCGCGCAACACGCCCTGACCCACCATCCCAGTCCCGCCGAAGAGAACGACATCCATGAGCGCTCGCGGACTTACCACGCGCGGGCGAAAAGCGCCGGTGGGCTTGCCTTCACGGCTGCCAGAGGACGATCGTCGGCGTCTCGCTCACGTCGAGGGTCACGGCTCCGCCCACGGGAGTGAGCGCCGTCGCGACGCCGTTCTGCTGCTCGTCGACGAGCGCGACCGACGTGACGGTGGCGGCGCCCGAAGGAAGCGAGAGCGAGTAAGCGGCGTGAACGACCGCCGCGCTCGTCGGCGCCCACACGACGAGCGCACCCCCGGCGCCCTGCGTGTCGGCGAACTGCGCGATGCTCACGTCGGTCTGGCCCGAGGGCACTGGCCCGGCGTACGCCATGTTCTGCAAGCGCGCGCGGAAGGTCGCGAGGAAATACCACGACGCCTTGGGCGTGGACCCGGGATAGGCCAGGAGGCCACTCGTCGCGAACTGGGTATTGCAGGCCGACGCGGGGGGCGTGCATGTGTCGTCGAGCTCGAACACGATCGCGCGCTCGATGCCGGCGGCGAGCGCAGCGAGGAGGTCGCGCACGAGCCACTGGCCCTGGACGACGAACGCCGAGTTCGACCCGAGCGCCGGGGCATGCAGCGGTGAGCCCGCGTACGTGTCGTAGCCGAACTCCGTCCACCACACGGGCTTCCCCGGTAGGTACTGGTCGCGATAGGCCACGACCGCGGCGAGCTTGGCTTGCACGCCGTCGTCCTCGGGACTGAGCGCCGGCTCCGGGGCCCCGGGCCCGAAGCTGTAATAGTGGACGTTGATCACATCCACCGGAAAGCTCCCGGCGCGGTGGGTGGCCGACCACGCGCGTGCGGCGTCGAGGAACGTGGTGATCGACTCGATCCAGCTGTCTCCGGCCGCGTCGCCGCTCGCGCCGTACTTGCCCGAGAGGCCGCCCATCACGAGCTGCGCGCCCGGGTCGGCGTTCTTGACGCCGATGGTCGCGCCGAGGCGGCCCTGATCGCCGTCGTAGTCGGCGCTCGCCATCGCGGCGTAGACGTCGCCCGTGAAGCCCGCGGCGTTGTCCTCCTCATTGAAGTCCTCGTAGTACTCCACGGTCCCGAGGCCGCTCGCGGCCGTCTGGCGCGGCTCGAGCTTGAGCTCCGCGGTCGGGACCATGGTGCTGCCCCACCGCGCCGCGATCTGGAACATCGTATCGCCGTGAGCAATGTACGAAGCGGCCGCCGTCGAGGTGCCGTCGGCAGGCGGCACGCCGCCGTCGTCGACCCAAGGCGCGCCGCCCTGCACTACCGGAAAGCCGCTCACGCCCATGGTCTGCAACCCCGAGAAGAACTCATCCCAGTCCCAGCCGAAGCTTGGGATGTTGGGCGTGTAGAGGGTTTGGGGATAGGGCTGGTCGTTATAGTTATTACCGAGCCATCCCCAGTTGTGGTACTCGCGCACCACTCCGATAGGGGCGAGGTTCGTGACGGAGTCGGTGATGAGGCCGTTCACACCCATGAACGAACCAACCGTCGTCTCTTGCGGGCCCCCGTCCGCGCCCGACGTCGCGCCGTCGGTGCTCGCCGCTGCGCCGTCGCCGGTGCCCGAGGCAGACGGAGCATCAGCCCCTGGGCCGTCGAGGGCTGCCCCATCGAACGGGCCCTTGTCGCCGCCGTCCGTCGCTCCGGTCTCGCGACTCGACGGACTCGACCCGCAGCCGAGGAGCGAGAGCGCCAGCACGGCCCCCAGCACGGCCCGCAGATGAGTCCGAGCCCGCCCCGTCATCGGCCCCCGCTTGATCATCGCTGCAATCTAAACCATCCGAAGGGCGCGCTGAACGGCACGCGGCTTGGCTGGTACAACGGCACATGACCAACTCGCTCACCGAGCTCAAGGACATGCTCGAGCGCGTCGACCTGGGACGGTTCATCGCGCTCGCCCGACGCCTCGATCTCCCCAAACTGCTGAAGACGCTCGCCTCGCTGGACGCCGACGACGTGACTCGCCTGCTCGCCGCGGCGCATGCAAAGCACAGTCACCGCCCGCTGCCCGCGACGAACGGCGACTTCTACGACGTCGCTTCGCTGCTCGCTCCCGAGGAGCGGGCGATTCGCGAGCGCGTTCGTGAGTTCATGGCGCGCGAGGTCGCCCCCATCGCGAACGACTTCTGGCTGCGCGGCGAGTTCCCCCACCATTTGATCCCCGGGCTCGCCGAGCTCGACATCGCGGGGCTCACGTTCAAAGGCTACGGCTTCCCCGGAAGCCGCACCTGCCTGCTCGAAGGGATGATCGCCGAGGAGATCGCGCGCGTCGACGTGTCGACGTCGACGTTCTTCGGCGTGCAGAGCGGCCTCGCGATGGGCTCGATCTATCTCTGCGGCTCCGAGGAACAGAAGAACACCTACCTGCCGAAGATGCGCCGCTTCGAGCTCCTGGGCGCGTTCGGCCTGACGGAGCCCAATGTGGGCTCGGGCGTCGCCGGCGGCCTCGAGACGACGTGCCGTCGAGACGGGGGTACCTGGATTCTGAATGGGCAAAAGAAGTGGATCGGAAACGCTACGTTCTCGGACTTCACGATCATCTGGGCGCGCGATCTGGGCGACCAGAAGGTGAAGGGATTCATCGTCGACCGCGCGACGCCCGGGTTCGTCGCCAAGAAGATCGAGGACAAGATGGCGCTCCGCACGGTGCAGAACGCCGAGATCACGCTGACCGACTGCCGCGTCCCCCAAAGCAAGCGACTCGCCAACGCGAACTCTTTCAAGGACACCGCCAACGTCCTGCGCATGACGCGCGCGGGCGTCGCGTGGCAGGCCGTCGGCTGCGCGCGGGGTGCGTACGAGCACACGGTGAAGTACGTGCAGACGCGCGAGCAGTTCGGGCGCCCGATCGGCGCCTTCCAGCTCGTTCAGGATCTGTTGGCCCACATGCTGAGCCAGCTCACCGCGATGCAGACGATGGTGGCGCGTCTCAGCCAGCTGCAAGACGCGGGCAGGTTGACCGACGAGCACGCGTCGCTGGCCAAGGTGTTCTGCACCTCCGGTTGTCGCGAGGTCGTGAGCCAGGCGCGCGAGCTCCACGGCGGCAACGGCATCCTGCTGTCGCAGCATGTCGCGCGCTTCGTCGCCGACTCGGAGGCCCTCTATTCGTACGAGGGCACCAAGCAGGTGAACGCGCTCATCGTCGGGCGCGCGGTGACGGGCTTCAGCGCGTTCGTGTGATGCGCCGCGAGTGCTTACTTCCGCTCTGCCCAGGATCCCTCGCCATCTTTAGGGCGCCCTGGAGCAGCGGAACCCGTTGCCGTTGCCGGAGTCGCCGCGCCCCACCGGGCCGTAGCTGCCCCGACTCGGGGGAAACAAGTTCGACAAGTACGCCGTTGGGCTGGCGAAGCTACCGCCCCGGACTGCCCGGGCCGAGGACGCCGTGAGATCTGCGCAATCCGCGCAGGGAGAGACGTAGGCGGCGCTCCAGTCGAGAGCCCATTCCCACACCTCGCCTGCAAGGTCGAACTGGCCCCAGAGTCCTGCTCCCAGCGTCGTCGTGCCCACCGGAGCGAGGCTCGCAACCTCTGAGCAGCCCGTCGCTCCGCTCGGGTAATCGCAATTCCAGATCGCATACGAACACCCCGTCGCGGGGCATGCTGCTGGGGGTGGCGTCGACCCCCACGGGTACTCTCGCTGCTGGCTCCCGCCTGCCGCCGCGTATTCCCATTCTGCCTCGCTCGGAAGGAAGCCCCCGTCCCAGATGCAGAAGGCATACGACTCGTACCAATTCACGCAATCGATCGGGAGGCTCTCCTGGCTGCCCGCCGAACCTGTCCACGTGGCGTACGGTGAGCAAGAGGTAAGGTTCGTGTCTGTCGGCGCGAGATAGCTGTTCCACGACGTGCTCCAGCCGCTCTCGTACTCCCCTCCCCCGTCTCCCGCGTCGCCGCTCCTGGCGCCGCTGTTCACGAGCCCCAAGCCGTCGTTCAGGTACGTATGGACGCCCGAGCCGGACGCGGGGTAATACCCGTCGCTCCACGCCGCTACGAACTGACGGAATCGACCCACCGTCACGAGATACTTGTCGAGCCGGAACCCGCTGATGCTCGCCGGGTCGGCCTCGCTCGTGGGGCCGCTGCCCGAGTTCGAATACGTCCGGTAGTACGTGCCCCCGGTCACTTCGGTGCTCGTGCAGCAACTCTCGGTGCCGCTGCCGCCGGAGCCGCAGTTCGTCATCCCGGGCCCGCCGGGCGCGCAGCTCGGAGGCGTCGGGCCCGCGTCCCCTCCGCCGCTCGAACTGGAGCTCCCCGAACCGCCGCCGCTCGAAGAGCTACTGCCCGAACCCGATCCCCCGCCCGACGACGGGGATGCCGCGTCACTCGCCCCGGCGTCCCCGTTGCCGGTCCCCGTGTTCGAGCTCGAGCTACCGCATCCCGAGACGCCAAACGCGGCCGCCAGCGCGATCGCCGCCCACGACACCCGATGCGACCCCGGTGACGAGCGCATCTCCTTCGCCCCCCAGAACGAGAACACAGCGAAGCGACGGGCCTGTCAACCTCCTCGCGTCCCGCTCGTCGAGCACGACACCGCGGACATGCCGGGCGCCTACGGGCGTCCGCGGTGCCGGACGTTCACGAAGGACGGCGAAACGAAGAAGCTTGAGATTGCGGCTAGCGTCGCCGCGCGAGCTGCAGCCGCGCCGTGGAATGCCGCTCCACGCGCCCGCCGAACCGGCCATCGATGATCTCGCCGATCGCCTCGAACAGCCGGGCGCGCTGCTCCGCGGGCAGCGTCGCGTGATCCGAAAACGTCGCCAGCGTATCCAGGTAGCGCTGGCGGTCGAAGAGGTGCGTCTGCGGGAAGAGCCGCTCCTCGAAGTCGCAGAGCTCAGGCGTGTCGCGCACAGCCTGGCCGATCTCGGCGACCTTGCCGCCCATGCGATCGACCGTCTGGCGCGAGATCTCGGGCGCGTGGGCGCGGTACGCCGCCTGGGTCGCCTCGTCCACGCGGTTGTCCTCGGCGGTGCGGCGGGGCGAGCCCCAGATCAGCGCCGCCGCGCCGCCAGGCTTGAGCACCTTCACCACCTGGCGCAGTGCGCGCTCGCGGTCGAGCCAGTGGAACGCGGAGCTGCACACCACGAGGTCCACGCTCGCGGGCTCTAGCGAGGCGTCCTCGAGCTTGCCCACCTCCACGGTGAACGGAAACGCCGCCAGCCGTTGTCGCGCGAACGCCGCCAGGTTCTCGCCGAGCTCCACCGCGCGGATCCGGAAGCCGCGCTCGAGCAGTGGGAGCGAGGCGTTGCCCGGCCCACAACCGATCTCCAGCACGTCGGCGGGCGGTGGTACGTAGGCGGCCAATGCGTCGAAGAGCTCGCGTGGCGGAGCCGGTCGCGCGCGAGCATAGAGCTCGACCATCTGGTCGAAGCTGCGGCGGCGCTCGTCGGTGGTGACCGTAGACATTGGGCAACATTAGCCGAGCTGCGTCCCTTACGTCCCTTGCTTAGACCTCACTTGGCCAGGTCGTCGGCGCACCAGATCCGAGACGTTGGTGGTCTTCATGTCGTCCTCCAAGCGCATTATGCCCTCGCGACATGCGGGGACGTCGTGACGGGCGCACCACCGACCTGAAGGCGAAGCGGGACGAGCTTCACCGACGCTGCAGAAGGTCGTCGTCCTCCGCCCGCCGCCGCCGAACCTTTGCACCGAGGCAAGCATCGTGAAGTTCCAGGGCTCGATGCGGGCTCCACGACCACCGCCGGGGCCGCCGTAGAGCCCGACCCGGCGGTTTCTCCCACTTTCGCAGTGGGTTGGCTCCGACTGCTGGACTCGAACCAGCTACCCGGCGGTTAACAGCC
>PLIR01000065.1 GCA_003139415.1 Myxococcales bacterium
CTTGCCGGCGATGTCGGGGGCCGAGCCGTGTACGGCCTCGAAAATGGCGACGTCTTTCCCGATGTTCGCGCCGGGTGCCATGCCCAGACCGCCGACGAGGCCGGCGATGAGGTCGGAGAGAATGTCGCCGAACATGTTCGTCGTCAGGAGCACGTCGAACTGCCAGGGGTTTAGCACGAGCTTCATGGAGCAGGCGTCGACGATGATCTCGTCCACCGCGACCTTGCCCTGGTACTTCTCGCGGTGCACGTCGAACGCCGTCTCGCGGAAGATGCCCGTCAAGGCCTTGAGGATGTTGGCCTTGTGGACGATGGTCACCTTCTTGCGCCCGTTCGCGACGGCGTACTCGAAGGCGTACTCGGCGATGTGACGGCTGCCCTGGCGGGTGTTCACGCCCGTGGAGATCGCGACGGCGTGCGGGTCGCCGTCGATGGGGATGTAGTGCTCGTAGCCCATGTAAAGGCCTTCGACGTTCTCGCGTACCAGGACGAGGTCGATGTTCTCGTAGCGGCCGCCCGGGATCACCGTCCGGGCAGGGCGCACGTTCGCGAAGAGCTGGAATTCTTCGCGCAGGCGCACGTTCGACGACCGGTAGCCGCCGCCCGAGGGTGTCTCGAGGGGGCCTTTGAGGGCCAGGCGCGTGCGACGGATGCTCTCCACCGTCGCCTTGGGCAGGGGATCGCCCGCGACCTGGACCCCTTTGAGGCCGGCCACTTGCGTGTCCCAGGCGAAATGCACGTCGAGCGCCTCGAGGGCGGCGAGCGTAGCGTCGACGATCTCGGGGCCGATGCCGTCTCCAGGAATCAGCGTGGCGGGAATGCTCTCGGATGCCATGGGCCTTAGTGGACCACGACTCGGTTTCCGTTGCGTGACTTGCTGAGCATCCTCGTCCGTCGCGCAAAAAAAAACTCTATCCCGCTCGTGATCGACAAGCGCGCGCGCTGACCTAGATTCGGTTGGATGAAAGCCTCCGATCTCTTGGTCCGGGCGCTGGAGAACGAAGGGGTCGAGCGCAGCTTCGGCGTTCCGGGCGAGGAAAACCTCGACGTCGTCGAATCGCTTCGCCGCTCCTCGATCCAGCTCGTCGTTACCCGTCACGAGCAGGCGGCGGCGTTCATGGCGGCCACCCACGGGCGGCTGACGGGCAAGCCGGGCGTGGCGCTCAGTACCCTGGGGCCCGGTGCGCTCAACCTCGCGACGGGCGCCGCGTACGCCTTCCTCGGCGCGATGCCGGCCATCCTCATCACGGGCCAGAAGGCCGTCAAGACGAGCCGCCAGGCGCGCTTCCAGATCGTCGACGTCATCGCCGCCATGCGTCCGTTGACGAAGCTCTCGCGCTCGATCGTGAGCGCCGCCTCCATCCCCACGATCGTGCGCGACGCGTTCCGTGTGGCCGTCGAAGAACGCCCGGGCCCCGTGCACCTCGAGCTCCCGGAAGACGTCGCCGGCGAACAAGCCGACGCGCCCATCGTCCCGCCGCACCCGATCGACCTCCCCGTGGCGCCGCCCGCCGCGCTGGACCGCGCCGCGGCCCTGATCCTCGCCGCCGAGCGTCCCCTCGTGATGATGGGCGCGGCCACGAGCCGGCCGCGCCTCGCCGGGGCGCTCTCGTCGTTCGTGTCGAGGACGGGGCTGCCGTTCTTCAACACGCAGATGGGCAAAGGGACGGTCGACCGTGTGTCGCATCTCTACATGGGCACCGCGGCGCTCTCGGAGCGCGACTACGTGCACCGGGCCATCGATCGCGCGGATCTCATCGTGTCCATCGGTCACGACACCGTCGAGAAGCCGCCGTTCTTGATGGGGCCGAACGGGCCGCGCGTCATTCATGTCGGGTACGTGCCTGCCACGGTCGAGCAGGTGTTCTCCGCGCAAGCCGAAGTCGTGGGCGACGTGGGGCCGAGCCTCGATCTCTTGGCCGATCGGATCGCCGGCAAGATCCCCAACGCGACCGCGCTGCTCCCGCTCCGCGCCGAGATCCTCGCCCGCATCGGCGATCGTGCGAGCGAGGACCGCTTCCCGCTGACGCCGCAGCGCATCGTGCACGACGTGCGCGAAGTGATGCCGGACGACGGCATCGTGGCCCTCGACAACGGCATGTACAAGATCTGGTTCGCGCGAAACTACCGCACTCACGTGGCAAACACGCTTCTCCTCGACAACGCCCTCGCCACCATGGGGGCGGGCCTGCCCTCGGCGATGATGGCCGCGATCCTCTATCCCCGCCGGCGCGTTCTCGCCGTGTGCGGCGACGGCGGCTTCATGATGAACAGCCAGGAGATGGAGACCGCCGTGCGGCTCCGGCTGAACCTCGTCGTCCTCGTCATCCAGGACGACGCTTACGGCATGATCCGCTGGAAGCAGGCGGTCGACGGCTTCGCCGACTGGGGCCTAGGCTTCGGCAACCCGGACTTCGTGCGCTACGCCGAGAGCTACGGGGCCAAGGGGTGGCGGGTCGAGTCGTCGGGCGCCCTCGCACCGACGCTCGAGCGGGCTTTCGCCCAAGGCGGAGTACACCTCGTGGCCGTGCCGATCGACTACTCCGAGAACATGCGGGTTCTGGTGGACGAGATGCGCGAACGCGTCGACACTTCGCCATCGTAGATGGCTTGCAAAACCCTTGCGCGCCGGCCAGGTTCGTCGAGCTCGCATCTCATGGCCGTCGCCGCGGCGTCGCTCGCGTGCGGGTGCTCGGCGTCCGCCCCGTCCGCGACCCTCCCCGCCTTCGACGACATCGAGACCGCGCCCCCCGCGATCCAGGCGGCCGCCGAAGCCGTGGTGCTCGTGTCGATGCCCGGCTTCTCGGCCACCGCCTGCTTCATCTCCCCCGACGGGCTTCTGTTGACGAACAACCATGTGCTCGGCGTCGGCGTGTGTCCCGTCGAGGGGTGCTACACGCAGCTGACCTTCGACTACCAGCGCGGCGCGCCTCTTCAGCAGCCGGTGACGGCGTTCGTCGTTCCCAAGGCCGTCGACGTCGGGCTCGACGTGGCCGTACTGCAGGCTTACTCGGCCCCCGGCGGGGCCACGCTGGCGACGCCGTACGTGACGATCGATTCGCGTGCGCCGGCCGACCTCCTCGGTACCCATGTCACGGTGGTGGGCCAGCCGGAGGGCAGCCTCAAGAAGTGGAGCTCCGGCGACGTCGTGGACACGGATGGGAGCTGGGTCTGGACGGCGGCCTTCAGCCTGCCTGGCAACAGCGGATCGCCGTTCCTCGACGACCACGGGCACCTCGTCGCGATCTTGCACCGGGGCCCGGATAGCCTCGACCTGGTGACGGCGAGCGGCGTGAACACGTACTCCATCGGGACGGCCTCGTCGCCGCTCATCGCCGCGATGGGCGAACCGCTCCCTGCGTCGATGTGGTCCATCGCGGAGTCGACAACGTCGGCCGAAGTGGCGAGTCAGGATCTCATCTACCTGGCGGCGCGGAAGTCCACCGCGAACGTCGATGGCACCCCCCAACTGGTGCTCTCGAGCCTCGGCGCCGCGTGCGACGCGGCGCTCGCCGTGACGGACTACGCGTCTCCGGAGGACATGAGCGCCGCCCAGCAACCCTGCTTCGACTCCGATAATTGGATCGAGTGCCGCGCCGACGCACTGACCTCGTATGCCGTCTGCCCTTCTGACACGAACGAGTGGCAGCGTCGCTTTCAGGCGGTGTTCGACACGTGGCTTTCTTTCAATGGGGAGCTGGAGCTAAACGAGGTGAGCTTCGCCATGGCCTCGCTCTCGGACTCGATGGCCGACGGGCAAAAGTTCGGCGCGCAGCTCTTGTCGCAGGCGCTGGCCGAGGCGCAGCCGCCCCTCGACTTCGATGTCGCGCTGTACCTCGCGGCCTTCCAGATCAGCACCTACCAGGGGACGTCGATCGCCGACTTCACACGAAACTACACCCGCGTCCCCGACTACGCGCTCGAGGGCGAGCCCCTCGTCAGCACCATCTTGTGGCTCAACTACTACAGTGTTCTCGACAACTCGACGATAGAGGGGCTCTTCGGTGCGCTTCACGGCGATTCGACCATCGACCTCGGCACCAAGCTGTTCATCGAGCAAGCCGAGTACAGTCGCGGGATCTTGCCGTGAGGCCCCGTGGCTCGATCGCCGCCGTCTTCGCGTTCGCTGCCGCGGCAGCGTGTGGCGGCGGCAGCCCGGGCGGTTCGCCGGCGAGTGGGACGAGCACCGTATGCCCGGCGGGGACGTACATCTTGGGCGCGGATTGCGTCGATTTGCCGCCGTTCTCCGACGCCGCCGTGACGTCCGACGACGGCGCCTCGGTCGAGCCCGACGGCGCGCCTTTGGTCGACGCGGGCAACAATTCGCCAATCGACGCGGACGAAGCGGACGACGCGGACGACGCGTATGACGGATACGAGATCACCGGCGACGAGGCGAACGACGCGCTCGAGCCCCCCTCGGATCCCCTCGCCCCGTGCCTCATCGCGAGCGACGTCCTCGTCGTCCACGCGGTCTACCCGACCCGCGGCGAAGTCCAGACCGTGACGTACACGAACTTCGACGCCAGGTTCGTGGCCTCCAACCCGCCACCGCTCGCCGTCAGCGTCTCGGGCAACGACCAGAGCTCTGCCTCGGTCAGCCTGGCTCTGTTCGACGACGCGGGCGTCGTCGAGAACGACGTCGTTCCGACGATAGGCACCTACCCGACAGGAACCGGGGGAATCTTCATGGACGTCGAGCCCTTCGGCGAGACCGATACGTTCAACGGCAACGTGACGATCGAGGACGTGGAGCTCGACACAACCGATGGGGGGCCGGCCGTGCTCCGCTCGTTGCTCTTCTCGTACGACATGTCGAATGGCAACGAGACGATCTCCGGTTGCATGCGGTACACCGCGGCGCCTCCTGTCGGAGGCTCGGCGGGAGCCGAAGGGGGCGCTGCCGACGGGTCTTCCGCCGCGATCGACACGGACGACTGAGCGGAGCGAGAGGGGCGGCCTGCGATAGTCTCGCAGACCCGTCTCCCCTGCGTATCTCTCGCCCTGGCGTCCAGCGCGACCGTGGTTACTTTGGCGGCATGCTGCTGCACCTGGTGGTCCTGGCGTTGACGATTCTCGCGCTGTCCTGGCTGGTGCCCGGGTTTCACATCCGGAGCATCGGCACCGCGGTGGCCGTGGCCATCGTGTTCAGCGTGCTCAATTTCTTCCTCGGGTGGTTCATCCGCGGCGTCCTGTTCGTTCCGGCGATCCTGACGCTCGGCCTGCTCTTCGCCTTCGTGCCGTTCCTCGTGAACACCGTCCTCTTGTGGCTCACCGACAAGCTGATGGGCAGCTTCGAGATCGAGTCGACGGGCGGCCTGCTCTTCTCGGCGCTCGTGATCACGGTGGTCAACGCGGCGTTCTACGCGCCCCTGTTCCACTCCGTGATGCACGGCAACTATCGCTACGAGTCACCCCGCTGGGTGTAGTCAGCGATTGAGGCTCTCCGGGTCGTAAGGGCCGCCGCGGGCTACGGCGCGTCGGTAGGCGGGGCGCTCGCGGATGCGCTCGAGATACGAACGCAGCCGAGGGTGCGCCTGCGCGGCGGACGCCATCGCCTCGATGGGAAAGCTCATCTGGATATCCGCGGCGGTGAATTCGGCGCCGGCAAACCATGTCGTCTTCTCGAGCTCGCGGGCCATGTACTCGAAGTGAAGCCGGATCTGCGGCTGGACGAAGCTCTCGACGACGGCCTTTGCGAGCTGCCTCACGACGGGGCGCGCGAGCGCCGGCATGGGCTGTTTTGGCAGGCTGTCGAAGATGAGGCGCAGCACGACCGCGGGCATGACCGAGCCCTCGGCGTAGTGCATCCAGTACGTGTAGCGCTCTCGCTCGGGCGTCCCGGCGGGCGGCGCTAGGCGCCCCAGGCCGTACCGTTCGACCAGCGTCTCCACGATCGCCCCCGACTCGGCGAGGGTTCGATCGCCATCGGCGACGATGGGCGCCCTGCCGAGAGGGTGCACGGCGCGCAGCGACGCGGGCGCAGCGAGCGTCTTCGGGTCGCGTCGATAAGGGACGATCTCGTACTCGAGCCCAAGCTCCTCGAGCAGCCAGAGCACGCGCTGCGAGCGCGAGTCGTTCAGGTGATGCACGGTGAGCACGGCGTGGTCTGTCCCAGGCTACTGCGTCGACGCGCTCATGGCGCCGCGGAACGCCGCGAGGCCCGCGGCGTCCAGCGCATCGCCCCGGTAGACGATGCGCCCCGCGCGGTCGATGACGAGCGTGGCGGGGACATGCCGCTGCCCGAGCGCGTCGGTGAGCCGGAAATCTTCGTCGACGAGCTGCAGGTATCGCATCTCGCGGTCGCGGGCGAACGCGGATACCACGGCGGGCGTCTCGCCGACGGCGACGCCCACGACGAGGGCATCGCTCCGCCCCGACGTCTGCGACGCTAGCCTCTTCAGCGCGTCGATCTCCCCCACGCAGGTGTCGCACCACGTCGCCCAGAGGTTCACGAGGGCCGCGCGTCCGCGGATGGCGGCTGCCAGATCGGTGGGCGCCCCGTCGAGCGTCAGGACCTGCGCCTCGGGCAACGTCGAAGCGGCTCGCGCGGGCGCGGCCGGCACGCCCCCAGCGCACCCGATGGTGGCGATGAGCGCGGCGAGGACAGTGGCGATCAGAAGCGGTATCCGGTTTCGCATGTGACGACGTTGATCTGAAGGTCGTTGGTGCGCACGTAGCGATCGTAGCCAACCTCGAAGTGCAGCGCGCGGACGTCACCGACGGGGGGAGTGTCGATGACGACCTTGCCGCCGATCGTCTGCGCATCGAACGGGGCGAGGTCGCTGTCGGCGGTGCGCAAGGCCCCGTCGGGTGCCGCGAGCGTCGTGAAGAAGTCGACTCCGTTCTGCGTATGAAACCGATAGTGCCCCCCGACATATAGAGAACGCGAGAGGCGCTGCAAGAGCTCTCCCTCGAGAGAGTGGGCGACGAGACCCCAGTCGTCGGCGTAGAACCGGTAGTAGACGTGCAGCGCGCCGTCCCACGGCAGGTACTGCGCCACGCGAGCGACCACGGCGTGGCGCGCCCGCTCGTCCGGGAGAATCTCCGGGCCTCGCTGCAGGCTCGAGAGCGGGACGCTGTTCCAAGTGTTGCCCATCTCGCCCGCCTGCATCGTGAACCCGTAGTTGACGTCGACGAGGGTCGTCGGCGTCAGGATCTGTGTGACCCCGAAGCTTCCTGTGGTGCTCGAGCGGTCCGTCCGTCCGTGGCGGCCACCGTGAATGTCGAAGCGGTCGAACCAGTCGAACACTTCGACGAAGCTCGCCGAGACGACGGTGTCGCCGTCGGCGAACGCGCGCTTTCCGGCGAGGCCACCGTGCCACGACCGGAACGGGTTCTCCAGGTGCACGCCCCCGAGGAGGGTCGCGTCCGTGACGGCGTCCATCTTGTATGTCGCGGCCCAGTCGATCGACCCCGACTCGACGTGCTTGGAAGCACTCGTCATCACGTCGACCGAGTGGGGCGAGGCGTTCGAGACCAGGTCGACGGGGATGTGGATGCTGTGCTTCCAGCGATCCCCCTGGGTCGCCTCGATGTCGGCCTGTGGCTCGAGGATTGTCGCGCGCTCGGAGCCAGGAGAGATGGGGGTCGGGCCACCCTGGGCCTGGTAGCCGTTGCCGAACTGGTCGAAGCCCGTGAGGCGCGTCGTGACCGAGTCGATGTGAAGGCCGTGGTCGGGCGTGCCGAGGATCTCGACGTCGCTCATCTCGGGAGTGGGCGGCGGCGTGGCGACGACGGGCGCGGTCGCGGCGCCTTGCGCGGGGGGCTCGTCGGCGCGGCCCCCTCGCCACGTCGCGAGGACCGCCAGGGCGACGGCCATCGCCGTCGGCGCATGGGCTTCACGCATCACTGACAGCCGCAGCCGCCGCCTGCCGGGGCACCGTCCCCGCCGGCCGCTCCTTCTCTCGTGTCGTACATCTTCTGTTGCCGCACGACGTCGAGGGTGTCCGGCGTGAGCGCCATCATCGGATCCGCGAAGTGAGCGCGTCGGTTCTGGGGCACAGTCGCGCACCCGCCCAGCCAGCCAATCGCCAGGCAGATGCCCAGAGCACGAGCGATCAAAGCGCGCCTCCGACGGCGAGGCCCATGCCGCCGCCCGTCCCGACGAGCGGAGCCACGCCGACGCCGCTCGCGGCGCGCGCCAGCCCCGCGTCGACGACGCCCGCGATGCCCGCGAAGAGGCCGGCGGTGAAGAGCCCCCACATGATCCGCTGTTCGGTGAGCGACCCGTGCAGGATCGTGCCGTTGTCGTAGTCGAAGAGCGCGACCGTTCCGCCGATCATCGCCGTCGGCGTCGCGGCGAACGCGAGCCCACGCCCCCACTCACCGAGGACCGCGTGCGACGCGAGCGGGGCCAGCACGAAGCCCGATTCGATACCGACCCAACCGATGTTGCTCTGCTGGTTGCTGCCGTTGGCCGTGGCGACGAGGATCCCTCCCGCGGCGAACGTGAGGACGAATGCCGCCGCCCCCGTAAGCACTGCGACCCCTGCGTCGGGCTCCGCGGCGCGCGCACTGCTCGTCGCGAGCACGAGGGCGGTGACCGCGGCGGCCGCGGCGAACGGAGGGCGAGACCCCGTGTGCACGCCGCGCAGCCTACTTGACCCTCCATGGGATGCGCGATAGCGAACTCGAAATGTCGAAGGTCGGAGGCGATGCGGTCGCGCTCGTGCTGGCAGGGGCGGTCGCCAAGGGCGCCTTCGCCGTCGGGGCGGTGACCCACATCGCGCGCGAGAATGTCTCCATCCGCCGCATCGCGGCCACGAGCTCCGGCGCCCTCACCGCCGCCGTGCTCGGCGCGGGCATGGCCACTGGGCGGCTCGCGCAGGCCGCCGAGGTGGCCACGGACTTGTGGCTCGATCACGGCACGTGGTCCGACATCGCCCACGTGACGATTGGCGACTGGTTTCACGCGAGCGGCCTGCTCGACACGACGAACGTCGCGAACCTCGTCCGCGACGGCATCCGCCAGGTGATGGGCTCTCCCCCCTTTACGGCGGCACCGTCGCCGTCGAAGGTCACGCTCATCACGACGCGGCTCGTTCCTCAGGCAAGCACCTCGGACGCCCTGCCGATCTACGAGCACCCGATCCACTTCGAGACGCGGGACTACCTCGACGAGTCGCGGTGGGACCGCATCGCGCAGGCCGCCGCGGCTTCGGCCACGTTTCCCGCGGTCTTTGCGCCGACCATGATCGATGGACAGCCGTTCGTCGACGGCGGCGCCGTGAACAACGCCCCCATCTCGCACGTCCTCGACGACCCGGCCGTCCGCACGGTCATGATCGTCACGACGGAAGCATCCGCGCCCGACCCGAGGGTGCCGACGGGCGGCGTGGATCTCGTCGGCAAGCTCGCCGACGTCCTCATCAACGAGCGCATCTCGCAGGACCTCGCGTCGGCCCGCAAGACCAACGCCGTGCTGTGCCGCGTGAGGGACGCGCTCGACGCGACGGGCGCGAGCGCCGAGACGAAGCGGGCCGTCCTCGGCGCCCTCGGATGGCGACAGCTCGAGTTCGTCCTCGTCCACCCGGACCCGGGGCTCACGGGCACGGCTTTCTCCGCGTTCTTCGACCGCGACCTCCGCCGTACGTACATCGAAGAGGGTATCCGCGCCGCGCAGGCCGCGCTGGAACGGGCGACGCGGGAATGTGCGATGATCGGCCAGTGATGTCGTTCCTCGACTACACCCCGGTGGCGCTCACGTTCGGGACGAGCGGCCTTCGCGGCCTCGTCAAGGACATCACGGATCTCGAGGCGTACGTCAACGTGAAGGGGGCGATCCGGTATCTGCTGGCCGCCGGCGACATCGCTGCAGGCAGTACGGTCGTCCTGGCGGGAGACTTGCGGCCGAGCACCGAGCGCGTCATGCGCGCATCGACGCGCGCGATCGTCGACGCCGGGTGCCTCGTGGAGAACGCGGGGAAGATCCCGACGCCCGCGCTCATCTCGCACGCCATCGCTGGCCGGCGCGCGGGCGTGATGGTGAGCGGGAGCCACATCCCGTTCGACCGCAACGGCATCAAGTTGAACAAGAGCACCGGCGAAGTGCTGAAGACCGACGAGGCGGGGATCGCCGCCGAGGTCGCGCGGGTCCGCGCCGAAGAGTACGGGCGGTCCGCGTCCGAGTCGCCGTTCGACGCGTCGGGCGGCTTGAAGCAGGCGCCTCCGTTGCCGCCTCTCGTCGGCGCCGCCGAGGAGGCGTATGTCCGGCGGTACACGACGGCCTTCGCTCCCGGGGGCCTCGCGGGGTGGCGCGTCGTCGTGTACCAGCACTCCGCCGTCGGCCGAGACGTGCTGGCGCGGATCCTGAGGGAGCTCGGAGCCGACGTGATCACCGCGGGCCGCACCGAGACGTTCGTCCCCATCGACACCGAGAACATCACCGATGACGAGCTCGATCGGGTCGCGGCGATGGTCGACGCCGTCGAGAAGGACTCCGGGCCGGTGCGCGCCGTCGTGTCGACCGACGGCGACTCCGATCGGCCGCTGGTGCTCGCCGTCGTCTCGGCGTCGGAAGCGGACTCGCGAGGCCGGCGCGTGCGCTTCCTTCCGGGCGACCTCCTCGGCATCGTCGTCGCCGAGTACCTGGGCGCGGACGCCGCCGTGGTCCCCGTCAGCGCCAACGACGCCGTCGAGCGCCGCATGCGCGAGCGAGGCGTGCTCCTCGAAAAGACGCGCATCGGGTCTCCCTATGTGATCGCGGCCATCGACCGGCTCCGCGGCCTCGGCACGCGCGGCAAGATCCTCGGCTGGGAGGCGAACGGCGGCTTCTTGACGGGGACGGACGTCGACCTCGCGCACGGGACGCTGCCCGCGCTGCCGACGCGCGACTCGACGCTGCCGATCCTCGCGACTCTCTTCGCCGCCGCCGAGCAACGCATCGGCCTTTTTGCCCTGTGGGCTCGCCTTCCGTCGCGATTCGGGCGCTCCGGTCTGATCGACGAGTTTCCCGTCGCCGCGAGCAAGGCCATCGTGGCCGGGCTGGTCCCCGCCGGCGCCGTCACCGAAGTGGAGTTCGACGCGGGCGGCCGAGTCATCCAGCGTAGCGAAGGGGCAACCACCGAGCTGACCGAGGCCGCCCGTTCGGCCTGGCAGGGGGTGCGCACCGCGTGCGCGCGCTTCTTCACGTCGGGCTTCGGGTTCGACGAGATCGTTCGCATCAACGTTCTCGATGGGGTGCGCGTCACCTTCCGCAGCGGGGACGTGGCCCACGTGCGCCCGTCGGGCAACGCCCCCCAGATGCGCATCTACGCGAACAGCGACACCCAAGCGCGCGCCGACGAGATCGTGGCCTTCGGCCTGCGCGAGCCGGACGGCATCTTGCGGCAGATGCAGCGCGTCTTCTCGAGCTGAAACGCCGGCTCTGCGGCCTGCGTCAACCGAGGCGCGTGGGGACGGGGAACGGCGCCCCGGGCTTCGCGTAGAGATAGCCCTGGAGGAGATCGCACCCAGCACGCTGCACGACGGCGTTCTCCTCCGGGCGTTCGACGCCCTCGGCCACCACACGCATGTTCATCTCCTTGCAGAGCGCCGTCATCGACACGATGAGACGCTGCCGGATCTCGGACTGGTCGACGTTCCGGACGAGCGACATGTCGAGCTTCACGATCTCGGGCTCGAGGGCGGCGAAGCTGGAGAGCCCCGCGTAGCCCGCGCCGAGGTCGTCGATGGCGATGCGAAAGCCCAAGCGGCGGAGCGCGGCGACGCGTATCTGGATGTCCTTCACGTCCTCGATCGTCGAGCGCTCGGTGACCTCGAGGACGACGCGGTTCGCGATCTTCGTCAGCCGCATCGCCGGGTCGTAGAGGCTCGAGTCGAGCAGGTCGCGGGTGTGCAGGTTCACGAAGAGGACGGCGTCATCGGGCGCGCCGTCGAAGGCTTCGGCCGCGAGCCGCCTCACGCGCCGGCCGAGATCGTCCAGCCGGTCGAGCCGCTCGGCCGCCCCGAGCACCGCACCCGGGTTCGGCAGCGATACCTCGCCCGATCGCATCAGCGCTTCGTACCCGAAGACGCGCCGCTCGGCGGCGTCGACGATCGGCTGAAAGGCGAGCGTCAGCGACTGCAAGGCGCGCTCGAAGCTGGCCTGCAGCCCGGCGCGGTCGCCCGCCTGCGTATCGACCTCGCCGGCCAGCTTGAGCGCGTCCCTCTTCATCTGCGCGATCCGGTGCAGCCTGGACGCCCGTTCGACGGTCTTCAAGAGCACGTCGTTGGGCGTGGGCTTGGGCAGGTACTGCAACGCGCCGAGGTTCACGGCTTCGATCGCCGTCTCGACCGTGGGCACGCCCGTCATCAAGATCACCGGCACGTCGAGGTCGAGCGCGCGGATCGCGCGCAGCAGATCGACCCCCGTCATGCCCGGCATCTGGATGTCGCTGATGACGACGTCGAACCCGCGGTGGGTGATCGCCTCGACCGCCTGCTCGCCCCCCCCGACGACGGACACCGTGTACCCGACGGCCTCGAGCACGCGCCGAAGCGCCCGGGCGACAGCGGGGTCGTCGTCGACGACGAGGACGGATCTCAATTGTGTGGGCGGCCGATCGGTGTCTCGGACTGATCTTCCCGTCATCGAAGGTTCTTTTCGTGCCCCCCCTCTTCCCAGGGGAGCTCTTCGAACGTACGCCCCCCGCTCGCCAGCTGGAAGCGTTTCTGCAAGGGCGTATCGGTGAGGCGGCCCGTAGCGCCTCGCCGCGACTCACCGCGGCATTGTCACGTGGCCGTGGCCGTGACGCACGTCGTCGCCTCGCACCATGAAGATGACTTCCTCCGCCAGGTTCGTGGCGTGATCGGCGATTCGCTCCAGGTACTTGGCCACCCGCACCACGCGGAGGCCGTCCTTCGGGTCGCCGTGGTGCTCGATGTAGTCGCACATCTTCGCGATGACGGCGCCGCATTGCCGGTCGACGCCGTCGTCCCGGATCAGCACCCCTTCGGCGCGCTCGACGTCGCCGTCGACGAGCGCCTTCAGCGCGTCGCGAAGCATGTCCTGCGCCTCGTCGGCCATCGACTCTAGATCGACGCGGACGAGGCTCGCGGCGTCGGATCGCCCCCCGACGGCGCGCTCGGCGATGTTCAAGGCCTCGTCGCCCACCCGCTCCAAGTCGATGATGAGCTTGAGCGTCGCGGCGACGAACCGGAGATCGTCGGCGACCGGCTGACGCAGGGCGAGCACCCGGAGCGCGAGGGCATGGATGTCGAGCTGGTCCTGATCGATCTGCTCGTCGATGGCCCGCGCGTCCGACAGCTTGGACGCCCCTTCCCAGAAGGCGTCGAGTGCGAGACGTACGCTCCGCTCGCACCGTGCGCCCATCGCGGCGGTGTGGGCCCGAAGCTCCCGGAGCTCGGTCTCGTAGTCGCGACTCGTGTGGAGCTGTGCCATCGGGCGCGCCTGTTTCCCCTCTCGTTAGCGTACGTCACTGGCCGCCGGCGCGCCTGCTCTCACCTGACAAAGACGGTGGGAGTAGGACCAAGGGCCGCGAGAAGCGAGCTTGATTGCCAGACGCACATGGCACAAGATTCCAACGTGCGGAAAATTGCCCGAATCGTCGGCGTCGTGACCATCGCGACTGCCTTGGGGGCGTGTGGCCTGATCTCTGGGTTAAGCAGTTACTCGACGGGACAGTGCAGCGAGGACTGCGATGGCGGTAAGCGCCCGCAGGACGCAAGCCACGTAAGCACGAACGACGGGGCGTTCGACACGGGCACGACGATGATGGAGGCCTCGGAGGACGCGTCCGATGGGGGAGAGGACGCCGAGGCCGGTTGCCCCGGCAACGAGATCGAGTGCGCCGACGCCGGGTGCGTCGATCCGTCGATGGTGGGCAACTGCGGCTCGTGCGGGAACATCTGCGGCGCCGACGCCGATCTGTGTGCCGCGGAAGACGGCGGCTTCGCGTGCACGACCACGTGCCCCGATGCCGCGCCGCTCAACTGCGGCATGAGCTGCGTCGACCCGACGAGCAACCCGAACTACTGCGGAGGATGCGACGCCGGGTGCTCGACGAACGTCCCCAACGCCCAGCCCACCTGCGTGAGCAGCACGTGCGGGTTCGCGTGCGAGACGAACTACACGCTCTGCGCCGGCGCGTGCGTGGACGTCCAGACCGACAACAACAACTGCGGCAATTGCGCTTCGTCCGGCGGCGCGACGTGCACGGGCGGAAGCACCTGCGTCGAAGGCATGTGTCAGGCACCCGCGGTCGAGGCGGGGGTCGATGCGGCCCCTGAAGCGTCGACCGACTCCGGCATGGCCCAGCTCGACGCTGCGGTCGACGCAGGTCCCCCGCCGTGTCCTGCGGGCGGTTGTCCGACGTCGACCGCGTCCGGATACACCTCGTGTCCCTTCGGCAAGTGCAACGGCAACCCGACGTGCACGGCCGGTGGCCCGTGCGTTTGCGGCGCCGACAGCCAGTGCAACAGCGGCAAGTGCGTCGAGGTCAGCGGCGAGAACGATCAGTCGTGCGCCGCCGGTAGCGGGTGCTCCGGCTCGGGTGTCCACGACGGATTCAACTGCGAGCTCACCAGCACAGGGATTCCGGTTCCCTCGGGCACGACGACGTATTCATGCCCCGCAGACTCCGGCTTCGGCACCACCACGCTGACGTGTCAGGGGTCGCACGCGAACTGCTACTGCACCGCGAACAACCAATGCCCGAGCGGCAAGTGCGTCCCGAACGCGGCGAACAACAACAATTGCTCCGGTTGTACGGGGACCGGTACGCCCGACTACCGCGGTTGCCAGCCACCGAGCACTCCGAGCTCCGGCACCTGCTACGTCTACTGCGCCGTCGGCCAGTGCAGCACGTTTCTCGGCGGAAACTGTGTCTGCAACAACGACGATCAATGCGAGAGCGGCAAGTGCGTCTGCTCGGGCTCGAACTGCTCCGGCTCTGGGACGGCCCAGACCAACGGATGCGTTGCCCCGCCGAGCTCCATCGCGTGCACTACCAGCGGCGGCACCGCGTGCACGACGTCGCTCACGCCAACGCCGGTCTTGAACTCCGCCAAGACGGCGTGCCTCTGCGTCGCCGACACGGACTGCGCGAGCGGCAAGTGCGTCAACGTCAACAGCCAGTGCACGGGCACTTGCACCGGGAGCGGCACGGCCGACAGCCAGGACTGCGAGACCGCGACCTCGACGGCCGACGCCTGGTCGTGCTCGGCCGGCAACTGCGACACGGTGAGCTCGCCGACTGGCACGTGCACGGCGACGGGGGTCCCCTGCTGGTGCACCAGCAACTCCCAGTGCGGAAGCGGCGCGCTGTGCGCCTCGTGGAACGGCTGCGCGTCGGGCGCGTGCACGGGCACTGGCACGAGCCTAAACGCCTTCCACTGCGTGCCGTAGCGGGCGAGGCCCTCACTCGCTTGAGTACAGCGGGAGCTTGCGGCTCGCGCATCGTCGCCGTTGACAGCATTGGCCGGGCGGGCCACAATTTATCGAACTCTCGATAAATCCATCGGGAAGTCGATATGTCCCAGCCCGATCCCAAGCCAACCCTCGCCCGAGCGCGAGCTCACGTCGCCGGAAAAGTCCTGCAGTTCCGGAAGGAACGGCGGTGGACTCAGGCTGACCTGGCCGCACGGCTCGACCTGTCCCAGAGCCGCCTCAGCGAGATCGAGCGAGGGGCAGGCTCGTTCACCGCAGAGCAACTCTTCGAGATCGCGCGGCTCTTCAACATCGCTCCGAGCGAGTTCGCGCCGCGGTCGTCGGCCGACCCGGCGTCGGAGCTGCAGAACGCGCTCGCGCGCCTCGGGGCCGCCCACCTCCGCGAGGATCACGAAGTTCTGCCCAGCGAACGACTGAAGGAAGTCGGCGACGCGGTCCGCGAGACTCTCGTCGCTGCAGACATACCGCGGCTGGTCACTGCTTTGGCTCCCGTCCTCGTCGCCAACGCCGACCGAATCAACCTCAAGCAGCTCCATGTCCAGCTCGACGCCGTCGGGCTCGGCCGGCGGCTGCCCTGGGTCGTCGAGAATACGCTCGTCGCTCTTCAACGCGAGACACCCGCAACTTCGGCCGATTGGCGACGCCTCTACAACCGCGCGCGGGGGGTTCTCGACACGTTCCTTGCCCTCCTCTGGGCCGAGCCGCCGCTGTCACCGCAGCCGCTGGACGTCCTGGATTCGACGATCCGGAGCAAGAAGACGCTCGAACACGTGAAGGCCGAGGCGTCGGCCGTTTCGCGCCGCTGGGGGATCGTCACGGCGCTCCAGCCGGAGGATTTCGCGACAGCATTGCGGGGTGCTCGTGGAACCACTGAATGACCTCCTTCGCGCCGTGGACGGCCTCTGGGGTCGGTCCGCGCCGAAGAAGATCTCCCTGCGCATCATCGGGTCATGCGCGCTCATGCTCCAGACCCGCTACGCCCGCGGCACCAAGGACGGCGACGTACTCGAAACGGCCGATCTCACGATCGATGTCACCGCACGCCTGCTGGATCTCGCAGGAAAGGGGACGACCCTTCACCTTCGGAACGGCATCTATCTCGAGTTCGTGCCGAACGGTCTCGCCTTCCTGCCTCAGGACGCTCTCTATCACCCGCAGATCGAACTCAACGCAGGCCTCCGTTACTTCGAGATCGCGGCCCTCGAGTGGTCGACGTCGTCGTCTCGAAGCTGGCACGCTTCCACGGTGACGACCGGAGCGACATCGAAGCGATGGTCGACGCCGACCTCGTGCCACACGACCGCCTTGTCGCGAGATTCAGGGCGGCGGTCGACTTTTTTTCGGGCGACGCGCGCGAGCAGGACTTTCCGAGGTACCTGAGGAGCCTGCACACCGTCGAGCGCGACCTTCTGCTCGTGGAGGAGACCGAGATAGAGTTTGCGGAGTGGGTTGGCGGGTAAGCCGTCAGCCGCTTGTTTCTTGCCCGCCTGGGCGCCCTCACGAGGCCTCGAATGCGCGCTCGAACCAGGCGTGCGCACGCTCGGCCAGGCGGGCCCCCGTCGCCCCCGTGACCTCGTCGTGTCCCGCGCCGTCGACGAGGACGAGCTCCGAGGGCCCTCGCGCCGCGGCGTGGATGCGCTCCGAATGCCACGCAGGGATCCGCGTGTCCGCCCGTCCGTGGACAAGTAGGACCGGGGCGCGCGTCTTTGCGATGGCCCTCGAGGGGCTCGCCTCGTCGGGGTCGAAGCCGCCGAGGACTCCCGCCCGGTCAATGACGCGCGTCACGAACGCCGGCGAGAGCGGGACGACCGTGTATCCGGGGACGACCTCGCGCAGGCTCGCGAACGGCGCCACGGCGACGACGCCGGCGACCCGCGAGTCGCGTCCTGCCCATTGGATCGCCGTGGCCGCGCCGTACGAGTGCCCCATCACCCCCACGGGGCCCTGCACGAGGCCCCTTTGCGAGAGCGCGTCGAGCGTCTGGGACAGGTCCGCCGCGTCGACGACGCCGTACGTGAGCGCGTCGCCCGTCGAGCGCCCGTGGCCTCGGAGGTCCACGAGGATGGCCCGATACCCCGCGCGCGCGAGCATCGCGCCCCAGGGGCGGGTCGACTCCTTGCGGTCACGGATCCCGTGGAGGACGAACACCGTCGCGCGGGGCGTCGCTGGCGCGGGTGGATCGATCCTGGCCAGCGAGAGTGACGCGTCGGGCGGCCCCACGTTCGTGCGCACCTCGCCCTCCGTCGGCGCCGGCTCTGCGCGCCCCGCGTTCGGCGCCCGGACGATGGCCCACGCGCCGACGTCGACGAGGGACTGCATTCCGAGCGCGGTCTTGGCGAGCCCGCGAAGGATCGACGCGCCGAGCACGATCGCGGCCCTGCGGTCGGGCCGGAGACGCATGTCCGAAGACGCGAGGTTGTCGTCCGAGGGCGGCATGGCGGCAATGACGGTTCATGATGCACGAGCTCGGCCGGTGATATAGTCGCTAGGGTTCGAGCGTGTCCGTGCGTCGCGGCAAGCGCCAAGGGATGACTTCGTGGGCATCATGCGTCGTCGGATAGCCACGCTCGGCCTCGGCCTGGTCGCGGCCGGCTGCTCGCTGATCAACGCCTACGATGCCGTGAAGGAGTCGCCCGGCGACGACGGTGGCGTGGGGGACGACGACGCGACCGGGGCTGACGTCACGTCGACCTCGGACGTCACGACAGCCTCCGAGAGCGGGAGCTCCGGCGGAGGTGACGGATCGGGCGACGTCGCGCCCGCGGACACCGGCGCTCCGATCGACAGCGCTTCCGAGACCACGGTGACGACGACCCCAGAAGCCGCGGTCGACGCTGGTTCGCCGGCGGGCGCCGTCGTGATTGGCGGTCACGCCGTCAACGCGGGGGTCACCACGAACGTCCTCTCGGTGCTGGAGCCCACGACGGGCATGGAGATGAGCCGCACGCCGATGTGGGTGCTCGGCGTCGCGTACGAGGGCGCGCGCGACCTCTGGTACATCTTCGACACGGGAACGGCGGCGACGGGGCCTGCACCCTCGCCGACCATCCCCGTCGTGCTGCATGTGCGGCAGCTCGACACGCGGCCCGCCGGCACATGGGCATGGACCGAGCTTGCCACGCTCACGGTGCCGCAGCCGGCGTCGGGGCAAACCATCGTGCCGCTCGTCGATCGCCTCGCCTACATCGCCAGCGTGGCGACCGACAGCGGCCCGGCCAGCGAGCTCGCCGTCATCGACACGACGAGCCTCGGCGTCCCGGTCGCCGATGCGTCGAGCACGCCGATCGCTTCCGCGGCGCTCGACTTCAGCCCAGTCGGCCTCGTGGGGACGCCCCCCATGACGGGCGTCGGCGGAAACCTCGTCATCGTCCAGAATACCTCCAACGCCGGGGACGCGGGATCGTTCCAGTTCATGACCGCGGCCGCCACCGTCAACGGGGTGACGATCGGGTCGGGGCCATACCCGCTCGGGGCCGCGCGCAACCAGCAACAATTGGTTGGCTTCGGCGCCTCCGTTGGCTCGGCGGGGTATCAAGACCTCTTCGCCGCGCCGTCGGTCGCTCAGGATGGCGGGTTTGCGGGCACACTCTCCGAGTGGACGACGACCACGACGGTCGTCGAATACAACAACACGGTGACCTTCCCGGCCACGGGGTCGCGGTTCGATCCGATCGCGTTCTCGGCCTGCTCTGCAGTCGCGTTCATCGCCGAGGGTCTGACGGCTCCTCCGAACCAGAATCTCGTCTTTGCCGTTCCCATCGCAGGGCCGTCGAGCAGCATCGGCACGTTCGCGGTCTCGGCCAACGCGGTCTCGAGCGTCGCGTTCGAGCCCTTCACCAATACCGTCGTGGTGGCGTCCGACGTGGCCTCGGACAGCTTCATTCTCGGACTGCAGCTTGGCGGCCCGGGTACCGCCCCCGTCCTCTCCAATCGAACGACGACGTGGTCGCCGCCGACGGATCTCGTGCCGACCTGGGTCGCGACCCGTCAGCCGGCTTCGTTCACGTGTCCGTGAGGGGCGGCCTGCGACGACGGGGCCCACGCTCGCAGCACGGCAATACAGAGGATGTCGGGTTCGTACACGAAGGAAGTCGATGTCCGAAGGATCGGATG
>PLIR01000313.1 GCA_003139415.1 Myxococcales bacterium
CGCTGCGGGCCGTCGCCCGCCGGCGCTCTCCCCCCGGCGCCACGATCGACGCCCACTACTCGGCGCAGTGGGGCTGGGAGCATCAGTGGTCGTTCGAGGGCAACGCCAACAGCGTCGGGGGTCCGACGGCCAGCGCGCCGCGAACCACCACCCACCCGTTCTGGATCGGACGCTCGTCGGGCATGTCGCCGGACGACCTTCGCAAGGTCGCGTCACAGGCGCACGTCCAGGTCTACGGCGACACGTGGCTCGTCGATCAGCGGGACGCGCCCGCCCCGCTCGACGCCTATTCCATGAACGAGCGCGAGCCCAACGTGTTCGAGTGGCTCGTCTACGGCGGGACCGAACCGACGCGCTCGATCGGGCCGACGCCGGACCCGTGGCTGACCTGGGAGTGGCGCACGCACCTGGGACAGCCGGCCCAGCCGCCGTCAGGGGAGCCCCGGAGCATCGACGAGATGCGAATTGCGCACAACGCCGCGATCGCTCGCGGCGACGATGCGGACGCCGCCCGATGGCGCGGGCGCATCGAAGGCATGCTCGATCGATCCGTCAGGGCGTCGTTCGTCCCCGGGGTCGAGCTCCTCGGCATCCGGACGCCGGGTGGGGTAGAGCCGCGCGTCGAGTGCTGGTTCGAGGTGACCGCCCCGCTCGCGGACGAGTCCTTCGATGTGCGCTCGCAGGTCGTCGCCCGCGGGACATTCAGCTCGATCCCGCCCGACACCACCGACCGCCCGATGACCGCGCAGCCGACGCTGCCGACGCGGCTCTGGCGACCGCGGTGGATCTACCGGCTGGATACCGTCCTGAACCACCGTATCGGCCGCGAACGGTACGCAGGCTCGTGGCGCGGACTCTCGGCGGGACCGGTCCCGCGTCGCGCTGACGGAGCCGCGGAGACGACGCTCCTCGTTCTTCCGTGAGATGACGGCGGCCTCGCCGCGACGCGCTCACGGAGGCGGGGTGCACGCGGCGTGCATTTCGGTCCCGGAGTCCGCCTCTGCGACCACGGTGACTATCCTGCACGCTCCCAGGCCCTGATCGCCGCACGTCACGGACAACGCCGCGCCGCGAGCGCACCCCGTCAGCGTCGCGCCACCGTCGTCGCACGAGTCGACCGAGCAGGCGGACGGCGTCACGGCGCACGCGCTCGTCCAGTCGAACTGCGGTGCGAGAGGCCCAGGGGCGCATGCGTTGGCGGTGCCGAGGAGGGTCGCGCAATCGAGGGTCTCCACGACGCCGCTGGGGCAGGAGGTCGCGACGCCGGCGTCGTCGCACTCGGCGGCTGCGTTCGGCGTGCAGGTCACCGCGCCGTCCGCGGGGCTGCCGGCGACGCAAGCGGCCCATTGCGGGTTCTGCGATGGGAAGAAGCCGCAGCGCTGGGCGCCGTTGTCCGCGCAGTCGATCCCCACATCCACGGAAGGCGAGGCGGGCGAGCACCAGTGCAGGGCGGAGGTGCCTTCCACGCAGCCCGACGCGTCGCAATCGAAGCCGGCCGGATCCCCGACGCATCCCGCCCCGGCGCTTCCACCGAGACCGCACGTCTGTCCCCACATCGCACAGTTCTCGCCGCGCGGAGTGTCCGCATCGGCGGCGCAATCGACGACGACGTCGAGGTTGCTCGCTGTCTCCGTCCTCGCGGTGCCACACGCGCGGAAGGCGGACGCGCCGAGGCATGTCTGCGGGCCCGCCGGGAAAACGCATTGCTCGACCTGCGCGCAGGTGCCGGCGTCGAGCATGCAGCGCCACAGCGCGAGCGCGGTGCCTTGAACCCGGTGATTTGGGTTGGACGCGCAGTCGTACGCCAACCGTGCCTGCATCGTGCACGGGCCGAACGCGTTGCGGCCCATCGGCATTTCGCATGCGCCCAGCCAGGCGCACGCCCGGTCGGCCTGCTGTCTTGCTTCGGTCGACGTCGAGGCGCATACGTCGACCGCGCTCGCGATGGCGGCAGGGGCCGCATCCGGCGTGCATCCTGGCGTCGCCGGATCGACCTGGCACGCCGTGAGGACTTCGCCCGTCGAGTGAAACAGGTCGAAGCAGGCGCCGACCCCAGCCCCGAATACGAGCCCGAGGGACGCGATCGAGGAGAGCGCTACGGCGTCTCGCGCGCGCATCTCAGAAGGTCCCGGAGACTCCGACGCCGCGCGGACTCACGATGACGCTTGCGGACTGGCCTGGGCGGGAGTCGCCGATCGCGCCCGTCCACGACAGCACGGCAAGCGTCTCCGCGCCCGCGGCGCCCGTCCAAGCAGCGGCCGCGGCCCAGTCCCAGGCGCGAACCGTGTTCTTCTCCGCATCGCACGCGCCCGTCGCCAGGGTGACGAGCTGCCGGCACGTCCTGACGCCGTCCGCGAGCGCGCCGCCGGCCGCCACGAAGGCACCGATCCCTGCGGCCGCGAGCACGAGCGCTCCCGCGCTGGCGATGAACGTCGCCGCGGGAGGGCGGCCCGACCTGGTTGCAGCGGCGGGTACGACGGCCGGAGCGGTGGGCTCCGGGGAAGGCGTCTCGGGCGTGATCGCCGCCAGGACGAGATCCACGGCCGCCGTTTCGCGCTCCCGGACGGTCACCATCGTGGACGCCGGGACGCGCTCGGGCGCGTGAGCCTCGATGCGGTGCGGGCCGGGATCGACCGCGCAAGACGGATCGGTGCAAGGGGCACCGTCGACGGTGACCACGACGCCGTCGATGGCCGGCACGATGCGAATCGCCACGTGCGGGACGCGTGCGCCGACGTCGGCGATGCGGGCGCCCACGAGCTTCAGCACGTCGCGAGCCCCCTCGGAGCGCGCCTGCCGCTCGGCCTCCGTGTAGTCGGCCTGGGCCTCGGCGATTTGCCCAACGTGCTCCTCACAAAGGGCGATGTGGTAGCGCACGCCGGGAGTGAGCCGGACCGCGGCCACACGGCGCAGCTTTACCAGCGCCTCGGCCCACTGCTCGACGTCCTCGTCCTTTTCCGCCGCGGCAAACGTCTCGCGGGCTGCGACGAGCTGGGCGTCCGTCGGTGCGGGCTCGGCCCTGGCCGTGCGCGGCACAGAGGCGACGCCGAGCGCGAGAAGACAGGGAATCGACCACGGACGCACGGGAACCTGGCTTTCGCCGACGCCACCTTTCGCCAGAGCCTGAACTTTTCGCAACCTACCAAACGCAGAGGTATAAGGGGTAGCCTATCGTACATGTCCGCCGCCGCGCCTTCGCCGCCCTCGGGTCCGCGAGTCCTTCGCACGGTCCGCGAGGTGCGAGCCGCCTTCGATGCGGCACGCGCAACGGGTGGGCGCGTGGGACTCGTCCCGACGATGGGGGCTCTCCACGCCGGGCACCTCGCGCTCGTGCACGAGGCCAAGCGGCGCGCGACCTTCGTCGGGGCGTCCGTCTTCGTCAATCCCACGCAGTTCGGGCCCAACGAGGACTTCTCGCGCTACCCGCGCGATCTCGACGGCGACGTTCGTAAGCTCGCGACGGCGGGCGTCGACGTCGTCTTCGCGCCCGACCCGGCCGAGATCTACCCGCCCGGCGACGACACGCGCGTCCGTGTCGGGGCGCTCGCGGAGCCGCTTTGCGGTCGCTTCCGACCGGGGCACTTCGAGGGCGTCGCCACGGTTGTCGCGAAGCTCTTCGCGATCGCAGGGCCGTGTCTGGCTGTGTTCGGTCGCAAGGACTACCAGCAGCTCCTCGTCATCAGGCGGATCGCGCGCGACTTGTGCTTTCCGGTCGAGGTGATCGGCCATCCCATCGTGCGCGAGCCGGACGGCCTCGCGATGAGCTCGCGCAATGCCTACCTGTCGCCGAGCGATCGGGCGGCGGCGCTCGCCCTGTCCCGCGGTCTCGCGGCCGCGGCACGCGCCTACGATGGCGGCGAGCGACGTGCACGGGAGCTGGAGCGCGCGGCCCGCGAGCCCATCGAGCCCGTGGCGGTGTCCATCGACTACGTCGAGCTGCGCGAGGCCGAGACTCTGGCCGCGATCGACACCGTCGCCGCCCCCGCGGTGCTTGCGATCGCCTGCCGCATCGGGGCGACGCGCCTCATCGACAACCGTGTCCTGGGCGGTCCGGAGCCAGTGTGATCGGCTGTGATCGACCTGACCGACGGGGGCCTTGTCCCTTCCGGTTCGTCGCCACCTGATGTATCCAACCGGCCGATGCGTTCGCGGCGTGGACGGCTCGTCGTGCTTGAGGGGATCGATGGAGCGGGGACGACCACGCACGTCGGCCGCCTTGCCGACAGGCTGCGATCGATGCGCGTCCCCGTGCGCGCGACGCGCGAGCCGAGCGATGGGCCGGTCGGCACCCTCGTGCGCCAGATTCTCACCGGGCGCGTCGTCATCCCCGGAGGTCGCGCGCCCGGCTGGGCCACGATGGCCCTGCTCTTCGCCGCCGACCGGATGGACCACGTCGAGAGCGAGGTCGAACCGATCCTGAACGAAGGGGGCGTGGTCCTGTCCGATCGGTACGACGCGTCGAGTCTCGCCTACCAGAGCGTCTCGAGCGGCGCCGAGTCCAAGGACGCCGTCGAGTGGATCCGCTCGCTCAACCGGTACGTCCTTCGCCCGGATTTGACGATCGTGCTCGACGTCTCCCCGGAGGTCGCCGCCGGCCGCCGCCTCAGCCGAAACGACGTCG
>PLIR01000175.1 GCA_003139415.1 Myxococcales bacterium
GTGTTGGGCCAGAAGTTGGGCCGGAAGAAGTCGACCACCGGCGGCCGCGTGAGCTCGGTCATGTACTCGGTGAGCTCTCTCTTCGATTGGCGCCACGTGAAGTACGTATACGACTGAGTGAAGCCGCGCTTGGCCAGGGCGTTCATGAGCGTTGGACGCGTGAACGCCTCGGCGAGAAAGACGACGTCCGGGTACGCCCCTTTGACCTCGGCGAGGCACCATTGCCAGAACGCCAGCGGCTTGGTGTGCGGATTGTCGACGCGGAAGATGCGTAGCCCTTGTTCGCACCAGAAGAGGAAGACGCTCGCGAGCTCGGCCCAGAGGCTCTGCCACGCGTCGCAGTCGAAGTCGAACGGGTAGACGTCCTCGTACTTCTTGGGTGGATTCTCCGCAGATTGGATCGACCCGTCGGGGCGGTGGAGAAACCACTCCGGGTGTTCCTCGACGTAGGGGTGATCGGGCGACGCCTGCAGCGCGATGTCGATGGCGACCTCGATGCCGAACGCCCGCGCCTCGCGGACGAGCCCGCGCAGATCGTCGATCGTGCCCAGCTCCGGGTGCACGGACTTGTGCCCCCCTTCGGGGGATCCGATCGCCCACGGGCTCCCCACATCGTGCGAGCCGGCCTTGGCCGCGTTGTTCGGGCCCTTTCGAAATGAGCGGCCGATGGGGTGCACGGGAGGCAGATACAGCACGTCGAAGCCCATCGCCGCGACGTAGGGCAAGCGCGCCGCACAATCGCGCAGCGTGCCGTGACGGCGGCCGGCCCCCGCCGAGCGGGGAAACATCTCGTACCATGCGCTGAAGCGGGCGCGCGGCGGGTCGACGACGACGCGCCTCTCGGGGCTCGTCGTCGCACCGGCCAGGTCTGGGTAGCGCGACGCGGCGTCGCCGATCGCGACAGAGTCGGCCCGCGCGAACCGCTCGCGCGCCGGTAGCCCCCTGGCCTCGAGCGCCGAAGCCGTCTCGCGCAACGCCCCGGCGACGGCGGTGTCCTCGCCGCATCGTGCGGCGGCGGCGCGCAGCAGAAGCGCACCCGCGGCGAGGTCCATCTCGATGTCCTGGCCCGCGTCGAGCTTCTTTCGGGCGTTCGCGCGCCACGTCGCGTAAGCGTCGACCCACCCGCGAACGGCGAAGACCCAGACGCCGAGTTCAGAGGCCGCAAAGGAAGCGCCAAAGCGATCCCCCCCAGCGAAGCGCGCGAGGGGCGTGCTCCGCCACGACGATTGCGCCGCTCCACGGTAGAGCAGTACACCGGCCACCCGATCGTGCCCGTCACAGACGAGGTCGCACGAAACCGCGACGTCGTCCCCGAGGACGCGTTTGACCGGATGGGCCCCGTCATCGACCTCGGGCGTGACGGCCTCGACGATGACGCGCGTTCGCGCGGTGCGCACAGGGTAGGTGCCGATCATCCGGCCGGAGCGATCTTGAGGCGAGGGAAGAGCGACACGAGGACGCCCGTTGCAAGGCTCGTGCGGCGGCGAGCGCGCCGCGTGGGAGGAGCTAACTTGAGGTGATGAGGGAGGAGTGGACACGCCTTTCCCTGCGCGAGCTCTCCCACGCGGCCCGGCGGGCACTCGGCATCGACGACCTCGTCCTCGCCATCCACGACGCAAGCTTCCCGAGCGATCCCGGTGAGGAAGTCGGGCGGGGTACGCCGTATTCGGCGGGCGCGCGCCGGCTCGTCGCGTTCGCGGATGCGCTCGGCTTCACGGGCTTGCAGCTCGGCCCGCAAGGGGTGACGACGCCCACCAACCGGTCGCCGTACGACGGGTCGGTGTTCTCGCGCAATCCACTGTCGATCTCTCTCGACGCGCTGGCCCACGACCGCGAGTGGGAAGGCTTGATGGACGGGGCGACGCTCGAGGCCGTCGTGAGCCCCGCACGCGGGATCGCCTCCGACCGGGTCCATCACGCCGTCGCCGAGGCGGCGCAGTCGCGCGGCCTTCGTGCCCTGTTCTCACATTTCCAGGCAAGTCAGCCCGCCGAGCTTCGAGCCCGTTTCGACGCGTTCCGCCAGGGTGCGGCGTTTTGGCTCGCGCACGATGCCGAGTTCGAAGCGCTCGCGGCGGAGGCCGGCACCGATGACGCGACGCTCTGGCCCGAGGGTCTTTCGCCGGGCGCCAAGAGCCTTGATTGTGCGGAACGGTACGAGTTCGAGCAATTCGTCGTCCACGAGCAGCACGCGGCGCTCCGCTCGACCCTCCACGCCATGAACTGGAAGGTGTTCGGAGACCTCCAGATCGGCCTCGCACCGCGCGACCGGTGGCGACGAGAGCGGTTGTTCTTGGAGGATTACCTGCTCGGCGCGCCGCCAAGCCGGACCGACCCGCTGGGTCAGCCGTGGGGATACAACGTCCTTCGGCCCGGGTTGCCCGATGCGACCGCGTTCTTTCGCGCCCGCGTCCACAAGATGGCCGTCGAGTACGACGGGCTACGGATCGACCATCCTCACGGGCTCGTGTGCCCCTGGGTCTACGACCGCCGCGCGCCGGATCCGCTGAAGGCGGTGGCCGAAGGGGCACGGCTCTTCGAGTCGCCGGACCTGCCCGACCATCCGGCGCTCGCGCGCCTCGCGATCGTCCGGGCGGAGCAGATCGATCGCCGGCAGAAGCGCTACGCCGACGCGTGGGTGCGCTCCCTCGACGCCGCGCAAGTCGATGCGTACGCCGAGAAGATGGGCATCGTCGTCGAAGAGCTCGCATCCGCCGGAGGAGGTGGTCTCGCGTGCGAGGTCCTCAGCACGGCGCCCTACCCGCTCGTCGCCGTCTTGCACCGCTACTCCCTGGGGCGCTTTCGAGTCACCCAGAAAGCGGATATCGCGAACCCGAACGACGGATACCGCAGCGAGAACGCCCAGCCGAACGACTGGATCATGGTGGGCACACACGACACCTTGCCCCTCGCGCGGGTCGTCGACGCCTGGCGCTCCGCCGGGGTCGCCGAGGCGCGGGCGGCGTACCTGGCGGCACGGCTCGCGCCGCATCCATCGGAGCAGAGCACGATGGCTCAGGCGCTGGCTCGAGACCGCGGGTCCCTCGTCCTCGGCATGTGCGCCGATCTATTCGCGAGTCCCGCACGGCACGTGCTCGTCTTCATGTCGGACCTCTTCGGTTTGACGGGCGTCTACAACAAGCCGGGCATCGTCGACGACGACAACTGGTCTCTGCGCCTTCCGCGCGACTTCGAGACCGAGTATGCGGCGAACCTCGACGCGGGGAAGGCCATGGATGTGCTCGGCGGTTATGCGATGGCGCTGCGCGCGCGCGAATCGACCGCGAGCCGCTGGGCTGAGCTGACTGCGGAGCTCGACCGACGAGCTCGGCACTTCACCTCGAGCGGTTGACCGAGTGAGAGCAATTCTCCACGGAGCGATTGACGACGTCGTCCGTCCGTCGCTTCATTTCGACTCTATGGTGATCCGTCCTTCTGAAGACGTCCCCGTGGCCCCCAAGACGGAGCCGGCCCTCCCCGGAGTCGACGCCACGACCTCGGCGCGCGCTCACCCCGCGGGCGACCCGCTCTGGTACAAGGACGCGATCATTTACGAGCTTCGCACGCGCTCGTTCTTCGACTCGAACGGCGACGGCGTCGGAGACCTCCCGGGCCTCGCCGCGAAGCTCGACTACATCAAGGATCTCGGCGTCACCGCGATCTGGCTGCTGCCGCTCTGCCCTTCGCCCGGCCGCGACGACGGCTACGACATCTCGGATTACATGACCGTGCACCCCGAAGTGGGGACGATCGACGACTTGAAAGTCGTGATCCACGAGGCGCATGCGCGCGGCATCCGGGTCGTGACCGAGCTCGTGATGAATCACACCTCGGACCAGCACCCATGGTTCCTGCGGGCGCGCCGCGCGCCGCCCGGCAGCCCCGAGCGCGAGTTCTACGTGTGGAGCCAGACGGCCGACCGATACAAGGAAGCGCGCATCATCTTCAAAGATTTCGAACCGTCGAACTGGACGTGGGACCCCAAGGCGAACGCCTACTTCTGGCATCGCTTCTTTTCCCACCAGCCGGACCTCAACTTCGATAACCCGGCGGTCCACGCGGCGATGTTCGAGGTCGTCGACTTCTGGTTCGGCCTCGGCGTCGACGGGCTGCGGCTCGACGCCGTCCCCTATCTCTACGAGGCCGAGGGCACGAACTGCGAGAACCTCGAGCCGACGCACCAGTTCTTGAAGAAGCTCCGCGCGCACATCGACGCGAGGTGGACCGACAGGATGCTCCTCGCCGAGGCCAACCAGTGGCCCGAGGACGCCGCCGCGTACTTCGGCGACGGCGACGAGTGCCACATGAACTTTCACTTTCCGATCATGCCGCGGATGTTCATGGCGATCGAGATGGAGGACCGTTTCCCCATCATCGATATCCTCGCGCAGACGCCGCCGTTGCCGCCGGGGTGCCAGTGGGCGATGTTCTTGCGAAACCACGACGAGCTCACGCTCGAGATGGTCACCGACGAAGAGCGCGACTACATGTACCGCGCCTACGCAAACGAGCCGCACATGCGGCTAAACCTCGGGATCCGACGGAGGCTCGCGCCGCTCGTCGGCAACGATCGACGCAAGATGGAGCTGCTGAACGGGCTGCTCTTCTCGCTGCCCGGCACGCCCGTCGTCTACTACGGCGACGAGATCGGCATGGGCGACAANNCGTGCGCACGCCCATGCAGTGGAACTCGGATCGCAACGCCGGATTCTCGCGCACCAATCCTCAACAGCTCATCTTGCCCGTCATCATCGACCCCGAGTACCACTTCGAGGCGATCAACGTCGAGAGTCAGCAGAACAACACGCACTCGCTCCTCTGGTGGACCAAGCGCCTCATCGCCTTGCGCAAGCGGCACAAGGCCTTCGGCCGCGGCTCGATCGACTTCTTGGCCCCGGACAACTCGCGTGTCCTCGCCTTCGTGCGTGAGTACGAGGGCGAGAAGATCCTCGTTGTGGCGAACCTCTCCCGCTTCGTCAACCATGTCGAGCTGGATCTGTCGAAGTACCGGGACGCGACGCCGCGAGAGATGTTCGGCGGGACGCCCTTTCCCGCGATCACCGATCGCCCGTATTCGCTCAGCCTGGGGAGCTACGGGTTTTACTGGATGGCGCTCGAGGCTACGCCGGAGAACGAGGCTCAAGTCCGGCTCGAGAGCTACGAGGCGCCGACCCTCCAGGCGTCGTCGCTCCGCGCGCTGACGGCCGGCGACGAGCGAGGCACGCTCGAAGCGGCCATGCCTGCGTTTTTGCACACGCGCCCATGGTTTCGGGGTCGACTGCGCGAACTCGTGTCGACGCGCATCGAGGACGCGGTCGCGTTCGGACAAGGCGACGGCGCGCTCGTCGCGACCGTCGCCGCGGCCGAGTACACGCTCGGCCAGCCCGAGTCGTACCTCGTACCGCTCGCGTTCGTCCCCGCCTCCGATCCACGGACGCCTTCGGCGGAGACAGTCTTCGCGAGAGTGCGGTTCGGGGAGGTCGACGGCCTGCTCGTCGACGCCCTCGCCGACGGCCCGTCGTCGCGGCCCTTGCTCGACGCTCTGATGCGAGGCGCCCGCGTGCCCGGACGCGTCGGAGAAGTCCTCGCGACCGCGTTCGACCCGGGGCTCGAGAAACGTCTCGAGGAGAACGGCGGCGACGCCAAGTCGCTCGCAGCGAGGCACTCGAACGCCGCGATCCAATACGGGACGAGCTATCTGCTGAAGGTCTATCGGCGGCTCGAGCCGGGGCGTAACGCCGAGCTCGAGGCGGGCCTCCTGCTCTCCGAGGCGGCCCCGGGACTCGCGCCGAAGTTCGTTGGCTCGATCGACTACCGCCGCGACCGCGCGGAGGCGAGTACCGTCGCCGTCCTGCAACGCTTCGTGCCCAACGAGGGCACCGCCTGGGAGCACGCGTGCGCGGAGGTCGGCCGCTATTACCAGCGCGTGCTCGCGTCGGACGATGCGTCCGACCTGCCGCCCTTGCCGCAAGGAGGCCTCGCGTCCCACGTCACGCAGCCGCTCCCGGGACCGTTGGCCGAGACGATGACGGCCTACTGCTCCGTCGCGCGGCTCCTCGGCGTGCGAACCGCCGAGATGCACCTCGCGTTCGCTTCGAGCGAGGATCCCGCGTTCGTTCCGGAGCCGTTCTCGTCCTTCGATCGACGGTCGGTCTATCAGTCGTTCCGCAACCTCATCGGGCGCGTCTTGCGCGATCTACGGCGACGGCGCCATCTGCCGCCCGAGACGCGGGCTCTCGCAGAGGAGGTCACCGGGAAGGAGCGCGCCATCCTCGACCGTATCGTTCCTGTGCTGCGCGCGGGCGGCGGCCTGCGCATGCGGATCCACGGCGACTACCATCTTGGCCAGGTGCTGCACACGGGCAAGGACTTCGTGCTGCTCGACTTCGACGGCGACCCTCGGGTCTCGATCACCGAGCGGCGTCGCAAGCGCTCGGCGCTCCGTGACGTCGCTCAGATGATGCGGTCGTTCCGTCACGCCGCCCGCGCCGGCGCCACCGAAGGCGTGGTGCGCGAGCAAGACCGCTCCCGCGTGCAGGGCTGGGAGTGGCTGTGGTGCTCTTGGGCGGGCGCCGCGTTTTTGCAGGGCTACCTCGAGCGCGCACGCGCCGGCAACGGCGTCGCGCCGGCCTTCTTGCCGAACACCGACGAGGCGCTTTCGATGCTGCTCGATCGGCACCTCTTCGCGCGTACCCTTCGAGAGCTCGACGAATGGACGCCGGGGTCTGCCGAGGGCATCGACGTCCTCCTCGCGGATGTCCTGCGGATGCTTGGCGACGACCCCGCATGAACCGTCCCCCCGCCGGCCGGAACGGGCCGTAAGCCAAATCACGACCGGCTGAGTGGCGAGCGGCGAGCCATGCGTCGAGGTAGGCTCTCGCGCCCATGCTTGCTCGCCGAGTCTTGCTCTTCGCTGTTTTCGGACTGATCGCCTGCACAACATCGACGACGGCGCCTGCCCCGGCGTCGCCGGATCGCGCCGCGACCCCCGCCCCTCAACCGTCGCATTGGACGTATAGCGGGGCGACGGGGCCCGAGCACTGGGGCGAGCTCGACCCCTCGTTCGCCGCCTGCAGCCACGGCGCGACGCAATCACCGATCGATCTTCCGTCCAGCGCGCCCATGGCTGCTGCGCCGGCGCGCCCCGCCTGGAGTCCCGTTCCGCTCCGCGTCTCGAACAAGGGCTACGTCATTCAGGTCGACGACACGGCGCCATCCTCGTTCACGTTCGAAGGGACCCGGTACACGCTCGCGCAGTTTCACGTTCACACTCCCGCCGAGCACTCGATCGCGGGCCGCGCCTTCGACGCGGAGCTTCACCTGGTTCACAAGTCGGCCGACGGAAAGATCCTCGTTATTGCGCTGCTCTTCGTCGTCGGCAATGAGAACGCGACGCTCGAGCCTGTGTGGGACGCGATGCCCGCCCAGCGGGGGCCAGCGCCCGTGGAAGTGGCCGGCGTCGCGGTCGACGTGTCGTCCCTCTTGCCGAAGGCGCCACGGTATCTGCGCTACGACGGGTCGCTCACGGTGCCCCCATGCACCGAAGGGGTGACCTGGCTGGTCGTCGAGCCCGACGCGAGCACCCCGCTGCAGGTCTCTGCCCAGCAGATCGCCCGGATGCGCGCCATCCTTGGGGGCGACACCCGGCGACCCATCCAGGACCGCCGTGGGCGCGCCATAGTGGAGCTCGTGCCGTAGGGCCTGGAGGGGGCCGGGGATGATGATCCTTGGTGTCCTTCGTGTCCTTGTGGTCCCTCTCCCCCCCGGTCCGCGCACCGAGCCACCGCCAAGCCACCCAACGAGACGCGCTCGCGCATCTTCTTCGTTGAGAGATGCCTTGGAACGCACGCGGGTCAGCGAGAGAGAAGCATCTCTCTGGCTTACCCGCGCAGCAAACCGACCTGGAACGCACGCGAGTCAGCGAGAGGGATGCATCTCCCTGCGAGACTCGCGCCCCTCTTTGCTTGAGAGATGCGCGAGCGAGCCAGAGAGGTGCATCTCTCTGCAAGGCTCGCGCCTTGGTGGCGCCGGTCGGAAACTGATCCAGATCGCCGGTCGGAAATTGACCCACCCGGCAGTTTGATTCCTACGCGTTGCGAGCGGTCTTGGGCAAGGC
>PLIR01000037.1 GCA_003139415.1 Myxococcales bacterium
CCGGTAACGGACGCCCCGGCAGGGGGAAGAGCCGCAGGAATGCTGGAGGCTGCCGGTGCGGACGCGGTGGGGGGCGCGGACGCGGTGGGGGCCCCGGACGCGGCGGGGGGCGCGGGCTGAGGCGCGTCGGCGCGGGCGACGGCGGGGCCCAGAAGGCCAAGGACGATGGCCGTCGTCAACCGCCGTATGAAAGGCCTCACGGGAGCGGGCAACGGCTTAGCACGGCACGGCCCGTCGTCAGGGCCGAGCGAGGAGGTCGATCGCCGGCACGAACGCCGGGGCGCGATCGTTCGTCGCGGCGAGAAGGCTCGTGTCTTTGAGCGACGCAAGGCCGAGGGCCATGAGAGCGACCGCCAGGGGGGGGCCGATCAAGGCGAGCGTTCGCCTCACTGCGAAGGCTGCCACCGAGCGGCGCGACGCGAGAAACGCGGCCAGGACGAACCCCAACATGTCGAGCACCATTCCGGACGCGGGCACCGAGCTTGGGTCGTTCGCGACGGCGCGAAGGAAAGCGAGCCCGATTCCGCCGATGGCGCCGGCGGTGCCGACAGCGAGCGCGGCTCCCAACGCGCGCCGCACCTCGCCTCGGGCGTCGCGCAAGATGGCGACGACGCGCGCGCAGGTCACGCCCAGCCCGAGCGCCAGCGCGACGGCGCCGCACGCGAAGGTCACCCCGGCGAGCGCGTGCTGGTGCGTCGTGCGACGCAGTCCGCTGCCGAAGAGCGCCAGCAGGACGACGAGCCACGCGAACCACAGCCCGACACCGAAGATGCGAAGGTTCGCGCCCGGTCCCGCGAACGCGCGAAGCCCCTCGCGCGCAGCGCGCAGCACAATCACGGCCGCGAGCATCGGGACGAGCGACGCCGCGGCGAGGGCCACCCAGGTATGCTCGAGGGCCATTCCGGGCAGCGATCGCGCCACGCGCACCGAAGCGGGGACGCTGCACGCCGCGGCGGCGCCGACCGCGAGACCTACCGCCGCGCCGAAGCGCATCACGAGTGAGCCACTCTCCTCGACGGGGCTCGGCGGAGGCACGGACGCGGGCATCGTCGGGAGCTCTTGGTGGGAGGCCTTTTCCACTGTAGCGCGAGCGGCAGAAGCTGGCCTATCGCGAGCGGCTCGTGCTACGGCCGAAAGAGCCATGTCGACCGGCGCGTCGAGCAGCGGGTCCGATGCCAAGGAACTCGCAGAGGGGCGGCTCGGAGGGGCCCGCGCCGACTTCGTGGCGTCGCTCGGGCGCAAGGTCGCCGACGCGCGCGAGATCCTCGCGGCCATCGAGGCAGAGCCCTCGTCCACGGCCGCACGGGGCGAGTTGAGGCGACGNNCCGGCGAGGAGGTCGCGTTCCTGGCGCAGCTCCTCGACGATTTGCCCGCGCTCGTGTGGGGCGATGCGCCGTCCGGCGAGGCGCCGGGATCCGCGGCAGAAGACCACGCCGAAGCGCTCGCCCAGCTGCCTGTGTCGGTCCTCGTCGTCGGAGACGATGCCCTGGCCGATGCTCTGACGGACGGCTCGGGGACACACACCTTCGAGTGCGAGCGCACGGAGGACGTCTCGATGGCGCGCGATCTGGCGCGCGCCTATGCGCCCGACCTCGTGTTGATGGATGCGGACCTCGAGCGGTCCGCGGAGCTCGCCGCCGCGCTGCTCGACGACCCGCTCACCGAGCCGGTGCCGATCGTGGTCGTGGGCACCTTTCACCTCCCGGAGGACGAGGCGCGCTTCGTGGCGCTCGGTGTCGCGCGCGCGCTGACCAAGCCCGCGTCGGGCGATGTCCTGCGGCTCGCATGCGATGAAGTGCTCGATGTGGGCGAGGACCGCACGACGCGCGTGACGCTGGGCGAGCCGACGCTCGAGCAGCTCGCGGACCGCCTCGCCCAAGAGCTCAGGAGCGCGCTCGTCGACAGCGTCGACCCGGGTGCCCGATCGAGCCGCGTACCGCTCGGCGAGGGGACGGAGGTGCTTGGCGCGCTCTGGGGTGCGATCGCGCGTGTTCAGGAGGTCGTCACGCAGAAGACGGGCGGCGCCGTCCGCTTCTCCGGGGGTGCGCCCGAAGGGGCGATCGCTCTGGCCCCTTGGCTCCACCACGATCTGGCCGCCGCCGATCGCGCGACGGCGCGGGGGCGTGGCGCGGGCGCCGACGTCCGCCTGAGCGGGCGCCGCGTGGTCGTGGCCGACGACGACCCGGGCGTCACATGGTTTCTCTCCGACTTGCTTCGCACCGCGGGCTGCGAGGTCCACGAAGCGCTCGACGGCATCACCGCGCGCGATCTCTCGTTCCGCGTCCAGCCCGAGCTCGTCGTCAGCGACATCCTGATGCCGGGCCTCGACGGCTTCGGCTTGTGCCGGGCGCTCAAGCGCGATGTCGCCCTGCGCGACACGCCGGTCATCCTTCTCTCGTGGAAGGAAGACTTGCTTCAGCGCGTGCGCGAGCTCGGCGCCAGCGCCGCCGCCTACATGCGCAAGGAGAGCGACTCCCGGGCGGTCCTGGCGCGGGTCCGCGAAGTCCTGCGTCCACGCGCCCGGATCGAAGGCCGCCTGCGCGCCGACGGGGAGGTCCGGGGCCGGCTCGACGGTCTCTCCCCGCGCTTGCTCCTTGACCTCGTGTGCACGATTCGCAAAGACGCCCGGGTCGCGGTGCGCGACGCGACCTGCCTCTACGAGATCGAGATTCGGGGCGGCGCTCCACGTCGCGCGGCTCGCACGGCGAGCGATGGCGGTCACCAGGGCGGCGAGGCGGCCCTCGCCCGGATGCTTGGCGTAGGGGCGGGCCGCTTCGTCGTCTCGTCGAGTACGGATCCGGTGCGGGCCGAGATGTCGGGCACCCTCTACGAGCTCCTCTCCCGTCCCCTCGCTGCGGCGCGGGGGGCACTCTTTGCCACGACGGGGGCTCGCGTGATGGACGTGGATCGGATCTTCCTCGATCCGACGGTGCTCGACGAATACCTCGCGGCGACGCCCGATCCGGCTCGCACGCTGCTCCGGCAACTGGCCCAAGGCGCGTCGCCGCGCCAGATGGTGATGGACGGCGCCGTGTCGCCGAGCCTGATGGAGGACGTCCTCGGCGACGTGGCCGGCCGCTGCGTCGTCCGCGCCGTCGTCGCGGAGGACGGGACGGACTTGCTTCTCCCGGCGGTCGAGGCGGCCCTCGCCACGCTCACGACGGCCCCGCCGACGTCGCCGTCACGGGCGCCAGGTGCGCGCTCGAGCGTGCCCGTCCCAGCCCCCAGTCCCAAGGTCGAGCCCAGCCGGTCCGAGTCGCGACTCGCCGCCTCCGTTCGACCGGAGGCTCGGCCGGTGTTCCCGGAGAGTGCACTCATGCTCAGCGAGCCACCTCCGCCGCCTAGCCCGCCCGCCGCGCAATCGACCGGCCGTCCCACGGCGCCCGAAGACGACGACGATGAGGACGCTCCCTCATCGCTCGAGGACGCGGTCATGCGTGAGATCAGCGATCGCTCTCCGATCCCCGGCGTGGCGCACCCCAGCTCGCCCAACCTCCCGCCCCTCATCGAGCCGAGCGCCCTGCGACCCCGCTCCTCGAACCCGCCGGCAACCGAAGTGGTCGCGGAGCCGGACGACCGAGCGATCCTTCCTTCGATTCCACCGGATGCGATCGTGCCTGCCGCCTCGTCGCTCGATGAAGTGCCGGCGGCCTCCGCCGCCTCGCTCCTCCCTGGGTCGTTCTCGACGCCGCCCCCCGCGGAAGCCGAGCAAGAGCTGTCGGAGCCCGCGGCCCCCGTGACGTCCGACGCAACCCCCATCGCGCCGCCGCCGGAAATGGACGATCTCGTCGGGGAGGCCCCGGTCTTTCCGCACTCTGCGCCATCACAGCCGCCGGCTCCGCGGGAACCGCCCGCCTCCATCGCCCCGCCCAAGCCGATGTCGGCTCCTCCCCCGCCGGAGGTCGCGCGACCCCGTGAGCCGTGGGGGATTGTCATTGCCTTTGCGCTGCTCGGCGGCGCGGTCGCCGCGGTATGGCACGTCTCCGCTGCCGACTCCGATCTCCGCGTGCGGCCGGCCGAGTCTGCGATCTCCGCTGCGCCCGCCGCTGCGCCCGCGGCCGCCGACGAGCTGCCGCCCGGCATCGACTTGCCGCCGGGGTACGGCGTTCTCGACGTGATCGCGCCTCCAGGCGCCAGCGTGCAGGTCGACGGCCAGGGCGTGACCCCGCCGAGCGCGGCGCCGCCGGGCCATCACGAGGTTCGCGTCGAGAGCGGGGGCCGAGTGCAGCAGTTCGGAGTCGAGGTCCGCGCCGGGCGCACCACACACGTGAGGCCTCCGACGGTCCCGTGACCCGATCCGCGATCGGGCGGCTTATCGCGTTGACGGTCCTCGCGCTGGCTGCCTCCTGCAAGAGGCCTGCGGGCAGCCACGGAGCGTCGCCCGCCGCTGCGACCTCGTCACCCTCTGGCGCTCCGGTTGCAGGCCGCGTCGTGCTCGACATCGCCCACGATGTGGATGCATGCACGTTCGGCCATCGGGGGGTCTTGCTCGATTTCGGCGACCCATCGATGCGCGCGTCGCTCCGGTCGGGGCCCGTCGCGCACCAGCTCGCGCGGAGCCAGGACGAGGACGTGGAGCACGAGGGCGCGACATGGCTACGGGTGCGATCGCGATCTCTCGCCGCGACCTTCTACTGGCCTGCCGTAGCGTCGGCGGCGCCGGACGCCAACGCGTACGTCGAAGCTCGCATTCGCGGGGTGACCGCGCGCTCGGTCGCCGTCGCGGTCGACGGCAAGCCGGTGGGCGCATGGGCGGTCGCGAAGGGTGAGGCGCGGGTCTATCTCGCCCGCTCGGCCACGCCCGTGACCCTCTCGCCGGGCGGGCACGAGCTCTCCTTTCGCTTCGTAGGAGGGGCGCGTGCCGGCGGCGAGCCCCTCGCCGAGATCGATTGGGTTCATGTCGGCACGGGCGAACCGGCGGATCCCTACGCCGCGCCGACGCGCGCCGATGCCACCCTCGACGCGATGGTGGGCGATCGGTCGCTGCGTGCCGTGTCCCTGCGCGCGCCCGGCTTCGTGCGATGCTCGGGCTGGATCCCGGCGAACGCGACGCTCGAGGTGTCGCTCGCCACCGTCGGCGGGAGCGACGCCGACGTCGAGGCTTTGCTCGTCCGCGACCGCCACGCGCCGATCATCCTCGGCACCGCGCACGTCACGGGGGATGCGCCCATGTGGGCCCCGTGGTCGGTTCCCGTCACCGGCATCGAGGGTGCGGGTGCTCTCGCGTCCATCGAACTCACAGCGGTGAAGGCCGACGCCGCGACGCGCGTTCTCCTCGGCGGTCCTCGGGTCCTCGCCGCCGCGGCGTCCCCGGCGGAGACGCCCGCCGCGCGCAGTCTGGTGCTCGTCGTCTCGGGGAGCACGTCGTCGCGGGCCCTTGCCCCATGGGGAGGGCCACACCTGGCCCGGGAGCTGACGCGCGAGGCGGCCGTCGGGACGACGTTCGAGGCAAACCGCGCGACGAGCTCCCTCGCCAACTCCGTCGTCGCGACGATGCTCACGGGACTGCCTGCGTCGGCGCACGGTCTCGACGACTCCGACGCCCGTCTCGCGGACGGGCCGGTCATGGTCGAAGAGGCGTGCCGCCAAGGCGGCGTCGAGACCGCGATGTTCACGGCCAACCCGACGACAGGCGCGTCCTTCGGGTTCGCGCGCGGGTGGGACACCTTCGTCGAACACGACCCGCTCGAGGACGCCCCCGCGACGCGCGTCTTCGACGACGCCGCCGCCTGGATCGAGGCACACAGGGCGTCGCGGTTCTTCGTCGTCGTTCACGCGCGAGGCGGTCATCCGCCCTGGGACGCGTCGCCCGAGGAGCTGCGTTCGATGCCGCCGGAGGCGTACCTCGGCGTCATTGAGCCGACGCGCGCCGCCGAGGCGCTGGCCAAGGTGCGCGCGCATCCAGCCCGCTTCAAAGACGACGACCGTGTTCGCGCGTGGGCTCTCTACGACCGCGCGATCGATGCCCACGACGAAGCCTTGGGCCGGTTGCTCGCCGCCATCCGGAACGCGGGCCGCGAGGGCGACACCGCCGTCGTCGTCACGTCCGACGTCGCTGGCAACGAGGCCCTTCCCGTCCCCTTCGTCGACTCCGACGTGCTCGACGAACCGCTGCTCGCGACCCCGCTCGTCATCCGCTGGCCCGGTGCAGGCGGCCTCGCCGGCCGCCGGGTGCAGGCTCCGAGCAGCCCGATCGATCTGGCGCGCACGATGCTCGTGGCGCTCGGCCTCGCCCCGCCCGCAGCGTTTCAGGGGACGGATCTGGCCGACCTCGCCCAAGGATCGGTCGTACCCGCCGAGCGGCCTCTCGTCGCCACGCGGGGGACGCGGTTCTCCGTGCGGTGGGGCCCCTACGTCCTGCTTGGGGCGCACGAGCGCGAGACGCGCGTCTGCGACCTTTCGCTCGACCCCGCGTGCATCGCGGACATCCGCGCGACCTCTCCTGTGGCGCTCGAAGTCATGCAACGCTTCGCGGTCGACGCACTCGGGTCCAAGGCGCCTGCGGCATCGGCGCGCAGCCCCGCGGTCCTCGATGCCCACGCCAAGGCCGAGCTCGTACGCTGGGGTGGTCGCCTCGGCGACGATCGAGAAGGGACGCGCAGCGCGCCCGGACCGTGAGCGGGCACCTGGACCGGCGCCGTCTCGTCAGTTGGGAGTCACTTGCGGAGAGAGAGGGATTCGAACCCTCGGTACCCTTGCGGGTACACATGATTTCCAATCATGCACCTTCGACCACTCGGTCATCTCTCCCTTGTGCCGCCTCGCGCGTGCTCTG
>PLIR01000429.1 GCA_003139415.1 Myxococcales bacterium
TCGAGGGGAGCGGCGGTTCGCTCCCCTCGACCAAGAGTCGTACTGCGCGCGCTTCCCGCGCGCGCAGTTCCCTTGACCCACCGCTGGGGCCGTAGATACTCGGTGTTGGCCGAGGGTACGGCGTGCGGAGGCCAGCGTGATCACGTGTGCGAAATGCACGAAGGACAATCAGGACCACTACAAGTTCTGTCTGGGTTGCGGCGCGGAGCTTCCGAGGGGCGCGGCGCCCAAGCCGTTTTCGCCGCAAACGCCCCCTCAAGGTGTCCGGGCGGCCCCTGCTCCGTCGCCTGGGATGGCGGCCGGCCTTGCAGGTACGGTCGCGGTTTCGCAGGGGCCAATGGTGTCTCGCGCCCCGGTACCGCCAGTTGCCGTGGCGCCCGCCCCCGCGCCTGCGCCGGTGGTGGCCCCGCCGGTCTCCGCTCCGCCCGCCGTAGTGGCTGCTGCGGCGGCGCCGGTGGCCGCGCCCGCGGCCAGCGCCGTGGTGTGCCCGCAGTGCGGTCACGGGAACACGTCGGCCAACATGTTCTGCGGATCATGCGGGTTTCGGCTTGGAGGCGTGGCGGCTCGTTCGGCCGTACCCCCGGCGCTGGCCCCCGCCGCCGAGCCGTCCGCAGGCGCCCTCGTTCTGACGGCGCTACGCGCTGACGGCACCGAGGCGGGCACCTACAGCCTGCCCGGCAGCAATGGGACGGTGGGCCGCGAGACGGGCGGCATCTTCGCCGGCGACAGCTACCTCTCGCCACGGCACGCCACGTTCCGGATGGCCGGACTCGGGCGCGCCATCGTCAAGGACGAAGCCTCCCTCAACGGCATCTACAAGAAGCTCGGGCGCGACGTGCCGGTGGAGCTCCGGCCGAACGAGGTCTTTCGCATCGGACAGGAGATCATCAAGTTCGAGCCTCTGGTCGCTCAACCTCCGCCGCCGGACGGCGTCGAGCGGCTAGGGGCTCCGAGCAAGGGGTACGTCGGCCGCATCGCGCTCGTCATTGGACGCGAGGAAACGGGCAACGCTTTCCCCGTGCCCGAGGGCGGCGTGCACCTCGGCCGCGAACGCGGCGACATCCTGTTCCCCGAGGACGGCTACGTGTCGGGCCTTCATTGCCGCCTCACCTGGGACGGGCAGCGGCTCTTTCTCACGGACCTCGGCAGCTCGAACGGAACTTTCATCCGCATCGCCGGCGAGGCCGAGGTGCGCTCCGGGGACGTCCTGCTGATGGGTCAGCAGCTGTTCCGGATTGCGATCTGACGCCGGCAGCGTCGCGGGCCAAAGGGGATCGATGAGGCAGCAACGGACCATCCGGGTCGTCGCCGCCGTCATCGAAAAGGACGGGCGCTACCTCATCACCCAGCGGCGCGCGACCGCCGTGCTGCCGCTGCTCTGGGAGTTCCCCGGAGGCCGAGTCGAGGAAAACGAGCTGGATGCCCATGCGCTCAAGCGCGAGGTGCGCCACCGGCTGGCGGCGGAGATCGAGGTGGGCAAACTGATCTCGTTCGTAAGCCACCCCTACGAGCACTACGTCGTCGACCTCTACCTCTACGAGTGCGCGCTGAAAACACACGAACTCGAGGCCCGCGCCGTGAACGAATACCGCTGGGCATCGAGCGCCGAGTTCGACCAGTACCCGTTCACGCCCGCCGACGAGGCCTCGATGAACAAGCTGCTCGGCGTGGCGTAGAGTCGCTCCCCTCGACCACGACTAATCAATCTCCACGCCGGTCGCGTCGAGCTCGATCTTTGCGACCCCGGCGCCGGGCTTCTCCTCGCAGTCGTCGGCCGAACCGGGCGCCTTCACGACCGTCGCCTGAACGCGCGCGAGATGGCCAGGCGATGTCTTCGGCACGAAGAACGAGTGCCCGTGCATCCGCACATGCGCCCGTCCGGAGGTGTCCTCGAGCTCCATCCAGCAGCCCATCTCGCGGCAAACGGAGGTGACCTTGCCGCTCGTCGCCACCACCTTGTCCCGATAGCGTCCTGGGTCGCGCGCGATGTCCGCGAGCGGGACGAGCGGCGAGGTGATGCGCTCGCCGAGGGCAAGAGTCGCCACGGACGGAGGGCTGCTGGCCGCGGGCGGCGCGGCGACGGACACCGAGGACTCGTGACGGGAGCACCCCGCCACGACGACGATCACGACCCCGTAGAGCCCGCGTCCAAGCTTCGTCATCGCCCGCCCTTCACAGCTAGCACGCGCCGGCGCCCCGTCATGCCGGCCCGCCAGCCGCCCAGAGCGCATACACGGCCCCCCACGCCATCCCCAGAATGCCGATGAAGAGGGCAATCGTCGCGACCTCCAGGCGCCGTAGGCCCCGTTGGCTCGAGACGATGCCCCACGTCATGAAGAACTGCTGCGTCCCGTTGGCGAGGTGGTACGCGACGGCGAGAGGCGCGAGGACGTACACGGCGAGCGTCGGCCCGTGAAAGTGCATCTCTTGCGCGATGTCTGCGAACAACTCCGCGTGGCCCTCGACGAGGCGCGGGCGGAGGAGCGCGAGCCAGATGTGCGCGCCGAGAAAGAGCGCGACGGCGATCGCGCTGAGGCGCTGAAGGAGATACTTGAGGTTGTTGTAGAAGGGATAGTGAAGGTTGTTCGGTCGGCTGGTGGCGATGCGCGTGATGCCCCACGCCGTGTGGATGACGATGGGCAGAAGAACGACGATCCCCGTGACGGCCTGCGCGATGGGGTGGGAGTACTCGGTGACGTCGTGCTGCCAGGCGTCGGCACCCTGAAACGCCGACAGGTTGTGCCACAGGTGCACGATCGTCCAAAGGCCGAGCGGGAAGAGGCCAAGCGCGGAGGCAATGCGCGCCTGAAAGAAGCTCGAACGCGCCTCGGCGCTGCCGGGGAGCGGACGCGCGGTAGAAGATGCGGATGCCATGGAATCCGGGCGTACGGTAGGGGCAAGCAGGATGGTGTTCAAGGCGCTGTGTACGGGCTGCCGGATCGCCCTGGGTCCGCTGGCGATCGTGTCGATGGCGCCGGGCGAAGCAAGCGCGGCGACCTTGGCGGCGCACGCCGCCGTCCACGCTGAGGACGTGAGTCAGGCCGAGGTCCGGCCCGAAGGGCAACCCTGGCGGCACGTCGCGTGGAGCGACCTCTCGGGAACCCGCGTCGACCCCGGGCGCTACGAGCTGCGCGTCCATGCGAGCGGCGGCGCGAGCGGGGGGGCCCTCGAGGTCCCCGTGTGCGCGGGCCGCGGGCGCGTCGCTCTCGACGGCCACGCCGTGCGCGCGCTGGACGCGGGGCCCATCGTCTTGCCGATCGGCCCCGGGGACCATGAGGTCCGGTTCGGGGTAACGGTGAGCGGCTACGAGCGGCGTCTTGCGTGCGGCAGCCCCGTGAGGTCCGGCCCCACGATGCACACCCTCGACGGTCTCGGCGTACTGACGTTCGACAGCCCACACGCCCCACGAGGGGGCGGTCGCGCGGTGGTCTTCGTGCCGCCAGGCCACGACGTACACCGGGCCGCACCGCTGCTCGTCGGCGCACACCCGTGGAACGGCTCGATCTGGACGTACGCGGCCTACGAAGAGCTGCTCTCCGAAGCCCGGCTGCGCGACGTCGTGTTGCTGATGCCGAGCGGCCTCGGTAACTCGCTTTACACGGCCGACGCGGAGGATGAAGTGCTCCGCGCCGTCGCCGCAACCTGCGACGTCCTCGCGATCGATCCGGCGGCAGTGTCTATCTGGGGCGCATCCATGGGGGGCGCCGGCGCGACGACGATCGGCCTGCACAACCCCGACCGCTTCGCCTCTGTGACGAGCTTCTTCGGCGACTCCAAATACGACCTCTCGACGTACGTTCACGCCATCTTGCCGGACGAGGCGGCCGCTCACCGTGTGAACGCGCTCGACGTGGTCGACAACGCGCGTCACGTCCCCGTGTGGCTCGTGCACGGTGAAGACGACGCCGTCTCGTCCATCCGTCAGAGCGACATTCTCGCCGACGCGCTGTCGGCACGCGGATTCCGGGTCCGGTTGGATCGGGTCGCCGGCATGGGCCACGCGGGGGCGCTCGTCGCTCGGTTCGTCGCGCGCGTCGTCGACGAGGCGGCGGAGGCGCGGGTGCCGGCGATCGTGGGGCGCGTGACGTACCGCAGCGTCCGGCCGGCCGACGTCGGCGCGTACGGGGTTCACCTCGCGAGGGCCAGTGCGCACGAAGACGCGGTTGTCGACGTGGAGCGGATGCCCGACGGCGTGCACGTTCGGGCCCATCACGGGGTGGTCGCGATCGCCTTCGCGCGCGGCGCGCTTGGGACGCCGGTCGACCAGCCCCCGCCCATCATCGTCGACGGCGCGCCGGTCGCCGCGGCGTGGGAGCCACCGGTCCGGTGAAGGTCCCGTGAGACGATTCCCTTGAACGTCGAGCGCTGGCTTCTCGCGCTGACTCCCGCGGTCGGCCTGGCCACGGTGGCCCTGGGCTTGCGGCTCGGGGCGCCGAGCACCGTTCGTGCGGCGCTCGTGTACGCGGCGTCGAAGCCGCTAGCCGCCGGGCAGCGCGCATTTTCGATCTTCGTCTTCCGTGAGGACGCCGGCACGCGCGAGCCTGTCGGGCGGCTGCCGCTGGAGGTCGACGCTCGGACCGCCGACGAACACACGAGCTGGCGCGGCGTCACGAACGAGGACGGCGTCGCCGAATGCGTCGTGCCCGTCGGACTCCCGGCGACGGTGGCGGACCTGACGGTGCTCGGCGGCGGCGAGATTCTGGCGCGCGGCGTCCCGGTCGACCGACCGCCGGTCGACGCGCCGCGGCCCTATGCGCCGTGGATGTCCTTCGTTCATCGGGAAGGGGACATCGACATCGACGCGGTTCTCGTTGGCGAACGGGCCGCCCCCGGGTTTCCGGCCACGCTGTGGGTGCGGACGCTCGACCGCGCCAGCCGGCACCCCCTCGCCCACGCAAAGGTCGAGCTCGAAGGCGACGCGAGCCTGACGCCGCCGGTGTCGACCGCGCTGACGGACGCGCGCGGCTGGGCGTCGATCGTCGCGACACCGCTCGGCCTTGCTCTGACGGTGACGTTGCGCGCGCGCGGGCGACTCGGGGGCGGCGGTGACGGCGCGGAGATGACGGGCGAGTCGATCGGGCCAGTCCCCATGGCGCCGGGCGCGCCCCGCGTCGAGACCCGTCCGCGGTGGGGGGCGGGCGAAGAACCGGAGATCGACCTGACCGAGCCTGTCGTGTGGCCGAGTGCATACGTCGAGATCGACGACGCGCGCGGGCGCGCCTGGGCGACGACCGTCGAGCCCGGCGTCGGGCTTCCGGACGGGAAGGCCATCCTGGGGGTGCACGTACCGCCGCTCGCGCCGGGGCTCTACTGGGCGGTTGCTTCGGCGGCGCCCTTCGCGGACGCCGAGAGCGAGACACGCAGCGCCTATCGAGCGTTCTTCGTGGCCGCGTCGGACGATGCCGCGCTCGCCCTCGGCACGAGCGTCGAGGCGTGCACCGCGGCGCTCGACCGGCCGGACGCCGCGCGCACGCTCGGGCCGTGCCTCGCGCTCTCGGCACGCTCGCCGATCGAGCGGTGGCTCGCTCTCGACGGATTCGCGGAGCCCCGGGCCCGCGACCGGATTGCGAGAGCGAAGGGTCTTCGCATCGCGCTGAGCGGTCTGCTCGTCGCGGCGCTCCTCGAGGCGGCCATTCTTCTCCGCGGAGCCGCTCGCGCCCGCGTCCGGTGGAACGAGGACGGGGATGGGGACAGCAACCGCGCGGCCCGAGGGATGGCGACAGCGCGCGTGTGGACCGTGGTCGTGACCGTGCTGGTCGCGCTGCTCGGGTTCGCGTTGCTTGCCGCGTTTCTCTTCCGGGTAAGCTGAGGCGGCGCACGTGCCCTCAAGCCGGCGCGGGTGCGGCCTGCGGGCTTCCTGTCTAGACTGCGGGGATGAGCGGCGGAGCGCATCATCTCGGCGGCTGGCTCGCCGCCGCGCTCGTCCTCGCGGGCAGTCACTCCGCGCGAGCCCAGGACTTCGACCCGCACGGGCGGCGCCACGCTCCGCCGCTGCCTTCGCATCAGGCGCCCGCCGGTCCCTCGGCCGGCGCTGCGCCGCCCGGCGCGCCCACCTCCGCGGCCCTCATCGACCGCTACACGCGCGCCGTCCTCGCCCAGCCGGGTGCACCGTTTCCCCTGCAGCGCCTCGCGCAGCTCGTGCGAGAGCGCGACGGCAAGCTCGCCGCCGTGGTGACGGACTTCGAGCGGCGCGCGGCCCAAGCCGGTCCCGATCAATACGCCGCGTCCGTCGGGCTCGCGGGGCTCTACAAGATGGACGGCCGCGTCGACGACGCCGTGGCGACGTACGAGAAGGCGGTCGCGCTCCGTCCCGCCGACGCGGCGGCGCTCACGGCGCTCGCGCGGCTGTACGAGGACCGCGGTGACCTCGCCGCTGCGCGCGCCCGCTACGAAGCCGCCCTTCCGCTGCAGAAGGCGAAGGCCGACGAGGAGCAGACGCTGCGCACCCTGATGGCGCTTTCGCTCGACCAGAAGGACTGGGACGCGGCGCGCAAGTTCCACCGCCAGCTTACGGCGCTCGAGCCGACGAGCCTCTTCGTGCGGGGGGAGCTCGGACGAGAGCTCTACGATCGCAGCGAGTTCGAGCGAGCGGAGGTGGAGCTGAAGGACGTCGTGACGGCCGCCGCCGGCGACAACCGGGCCCTCGCCCCCGCCCTGAAGGATCTCGGTCGCGCGCAGGCCAAGGCGCACGAGAACCAGGAGGCGCTCGCCACCTTGAACCGCGCCTTGGCCGCAGCCGGGGGCATGACCGCCCTGCGCGCGGAGATCTACGCCGTCGTGACGGAGGTGTACCGCGCGGACCAGAAGCTGCCGGACCTCGTGAAGCAGCTCGAGCAAGAGCATGTCACCGACTTTGCCCGGCTGGCCCTGCTCGGTTCCCTCTACGAGGAGACGGGCGACAGCGTGAAGGCGATCGCGACCTACCGCCACGCGCTCGCGATCGATCCGCGCCAGATCGACTTGCGCCTGCGGATGATTCACCTGCTGCAAGAGGGGGGCGACATCGACGCCGCGATCTCCGAGTACGAGAGCCTCATCCGGGCGGCCCCGAACAACCCGACGTTCGTCTTCGAGCAGTGCGAGGCGCTGATGCAGCGCGGGGACCACGCGCGCGCGCTCAAGCTCGTGACCGACCTCGAGGCGCGGGCCGCAGGCGACGACGAGATCTTGTCGCGGGTGGCGGACTTCTACGCGCGCATCGGCGAGAAAGAGCGATCGCTGCGGGTGCTGCAGCGGCTCGCCCAGTCGAGCGCAGGCGGCGACCCAGGGCACCTCGTCGACCTCGGAGATCGGTACTTCCAGGACGGGAACGCGCCGCTGGCGGTGCAGACGTGGAAGCGGATCCTCGCCGTCGTGCAGCCGCGTGCCCGCGCCCTTGCCGCCCTCGGCGACGTGTACCTCGAGCACGAGATGGCGACCGACGCGCTGGCTGCCTACAAGGAGGCGGTCGCCCTCGAGCCCACGAACCTGGGCTACGAGAAGGCGCTCGCGGCGGCGTACGAACGCACGCACGCCTATCGCGCAGCGCGCACGCTCTACGAGGAGATCGCGGCGAGCGCAAAGGCCAAGGGCGACAAGACGCTCGCGCGCGAGTGTCGGACGCGCATCGTCACGCTGTGGGGCCTCGAGCGCCTGCTCGAGCAGGAGCTGCCCGGGCTGCGGCGGCAGTTCTCGGCGTCGCCGCCCGACGTCGACGCCGGGCGGATGCTCGCCGAGGCCATGCTTCACCTGCGCAAGCTGCCGGAGGCCGAGGACACGTTGCGCCGCGTGATCGATCTGGCTCCCGGTGACGCCGACAGCTACCTCGCGCTCGAGCGGGTCCTCGTCCAGGAGACCAAGATCGCAGAGGCGATCGCCGTACTCGGCAAGCTGGTGCAGGTCGAGCCGAAGCGCGCGCGAGAGATCTACCAGCGCATGGCCCAGTACGCGCTCCAGATCTACGACGACGACGGCGCGATCCGTTACGCGTCGCGCGCCGTGGAGCTCAATCCGGACGACGCGGAGGGCCACCGCAAGCTCGGCGAGATGTACCGATCGCGGCAAGACGCCGACCACGCGATCACCGAGTTTCGTGCGGCGATCGCGAAGAACGATCGCCTCTTCGTCGTGTACTTCGAGCTCGCGGACCTGCTCCTGTCCAAGGGGCGCGCCGACGAGGCGGACCGGCTGTTTCGCGCGGTGGTGCGCAGCGCGCCGGACGAGGAGCTCGTGGCGCGCGCCGCGCGGTTGTCGATGCAGATCAATCTGGGCAACGGGACGCTCGAGTCGCTCGAGCAGGACCTCTTGCCCCTGGCCATCGGCAACCCCGAGCGTCCGACGTACCGCCGGCTGCTCGTCGAGATTTACGGCAGCCTGACGTTCAGCCTCGTGCAAGCGGTGCGGCACGGGACGGCGCGCGAGGCCGCGGACGCGCGCGCTCGGCTCGCCCACATCGGGTCGCGCGCCGTCAAGCCGTTGCTCGACGCCCTCGCCGACCCGGACGTCGGGCAGCAACGGATCGCCATCGATGTCCTTGCCTACGTGCAGAACCGCAACGCCGCGCTCCCGCTCTTCGCTTACGCGACGGGCCCGGCCGAGGCGACGCTGCGTGCGCGCGCCATGATCGCCTGCGGCGCGCTCGCTGATCCCGCGCTCGTGCCCAGGTACGAGGCGCTCCTCTTCCCGAAGGACCCGGCGAGCGAGCAATCGGGCGTATCCGATGCGGTCGCGTCGGCCGCCGTGTGGGGTCTCGCGCGCATGCGAAGCCCGCGCGCGGTTCCTGTGCTTCGACGGATCGCACGCGAGGGAGCACCCACGGCGCGTGCCCTGGCGGTCCTCGGCCTCGGGGCGGGTGGGGACCGCGCCGCCGTGGCCGACGTGGCCGAGGCGGCGCGATCGGTCGATGCAGGCAGCGTCACGCGCGCCGCGGCGGCCTACGCGCTCGGCGAGCTCGACGCACAAGGGCAGGTGCCGGTCCTCCTCGAGATGGCGGAGGGGGGAGACGCGCTGCCGCGGCGGATGGCGATCTTGTCGCTCGCGCGGATGGCAGCCTCGGCGCCGCGCGAGCCGGTATGGCAAGGCCAGGCGGCGCAAGCGATGGCGGATGCCGTTTTTGCGGGCGACGACGGCGTGCCGGGCCGGGGTGCGCGCACGCCCCTTCAGTCGACGGCCGTCAGCGCGCTCGCGCGGATGGCGGCGCGAGGGGTGCGTTTGCGCTCCGAGGGCGACGCGGAAGACGCGATCCCGATTCCGGACGGACCGCTGGACGTGGACGCCTTGCTCGACGCGCTCGAGGCAAAGCAGACGATCGCGGGGGATCGCGCGGCGGCGCTCGTTCGCTTCGCCGAGCCTGTCCAGCGCGCGGCCCTCGCGGCGCTCCGGACGTCGATGGCGCGCGCGTCCGCCGTTCTGGCTGCGCTCGGCAGCGGGCAGGGGGAGCTCTTGCCGTTCGTCGGCGCGGGGGAAACGGGGCCGGCGGCGGCGACGGCGCGTGCCATCGAGACGGCGCTGGAGCCGAGCCTCGTGCCTCTCGCGCGCCACCCGGACGCGACGGTGCGCACGAAGGCGATCGCGCTGGTCGCTCGCTCGCGAGACGACTCGGCGATGGACGCCGTCATCGCGGGGCTCGAGGATCCGAGCGACTCCGTGCAGCGGATCACCTTGTCGTCGATCGCGGCCCCGCGGTCCGACGGCGGACCGGCGGCGGGCAGCGAAGCCACCGTGGAGGCCGTGGGCAAAGTGCTGGCCGGCCACGAGAGCTGGGCGATTCGCATCCTCGCGGCGCGTGCGCTGGGGCGGCTTGGGGGCGCGCACCAGGCCTCGGCCGCGACGTGGCTGACGCGGGCGGCGTCCCAGGATGCGTACGCGCTCGTACGCGAGGCGGCGCTCGAGGCCTTGGCCACATTCGACCCATCGGGGGCGAGCGTCTTGGCCCGGCAGATGGCGGCGTCCGACCCAGAGCCCCGCGTCCGCGCGGCCGCCTCCACTCTTGCGCGCTAACGTCGCCCGCGGCCCTTGCGGGTCTTGCGATCGAGGACCGTCTCGCTCGTCGCAACGAGGTCCCATCCGTCGACTTCGCCCTGCCCGAGGCGGACGGCGCCCGCGTACGCGATCATCGCGGCGTTGTCGGTGCAGCTCGCGAGCGGAGGGAAGAACGTGCGCAGGCCGTGCACCGCGCCGTGCGCAGCCACCCTGCGGCGGAGCTCGCGATTCGCCGCGACGCCTCCCCCGAGCACGACGTCGCGAACCCGCTCTCGCAAGGCTGCTTTGACGACCTTGCTCGCAAGCAATGTCGTGACGGCCGACTGGAACGACGCGCACACGGCGGCCACGGCAGACTCCGTCGCCGGGACGCCATCGCGACCGACCCGTTGCGCCACCTGCGTCTTGATTCCGGAGAAGCTCATCTCGAGCGAATCGCCGTGCGCCATCGGCGCCGAGAGCGCGACGCGCGACGCGTCTCCGGACACGGCGAGCCGATCGATGATCGGGCCCCCCGGGTAGCCGAGGCCGAGCAGCTTGGCGACCTTGTCGAACGCCTCTCCCGCGGCGTCGTCGCGCGTGGCGCCGAGCTCGACGATCGCGCTCGGCCGCGGCGCGTCGACTCGGTAGATCGCCGTGTGGCCGCCCGAGGCGAGCAGACACACGAACGGAAACTCGGGCAACGGGTCGGCCTCCGGGCCGCGGCGGACAAAGACGGCCAGCACGTGGCCGACGAGGTGGTCGACCCCCACGAGCGGCTTGCCCGCCGCCCATGCGATGCCCTTGGCGGCCTGCACGCCGACGAGCAGGGCACCGACGAGACCCGGCCGGTTGGTCACGGCGACGCCGTCGATGTCGGTGATCGAGACCCCCGCCTGCCGCAGCGCCTCGCGGACGACCGGACCGACGTTGCGAAGGTGGTCGCGCGATGCAAGCTCCGGGACGACGCCACCGTATCGAGCGTGAAGGGCGACCTGGGACTGAACGATGTCGCTTAGCACCGCGCCCTGCGCGTCCACGACCGCCGCGCCGGTCTCGTCGCACGACGACTCGATGCCTAGAACGAGCACGGACCGGACTGACGCGAGAGGCTGAACACGCCGAAGAGGTTGCCCCCGGGCTGCGTCGAGGAGCCTCCGTCCGCCGACAGGCCCGGCGCCCCGCGCAGCAGGCGCACTTCGATGTCGCCCGATTGCATGAGCGAAAGCACGACGAACACGTCGCTTCCGCCGTCCGGGAACGGCGTCGTTGCGGCGGCAACGTAGATGAGGTTCTTCAGTCGCCCTTCGCCGAAGGTGAACGTCGAGAGGGGGTCGTGCCAGATCTGCGGGATGGGGCGCAGCGCCGTCTCGCGAAAGAGGCCGTCGCTCGTCCAGACGGCGCCCGGGCCGTCCTGCAGATGATTGGTGTCGAGCGTGAGGCACAGCGACGTGGTCGTCGCGATGCCGGACAGGACGAAGTCCGCCGCGACGACCGGCCCCTGATAGCTGTCGCCGGCGGTGGTGAACCCCGACAGATTGGTGCACGCGGCGAGCGCCAACGGCGCGAACGCGGTCACCGCAATCCTCGACATGCGCCGACAGTCTAGTAGAACCGCCGATGGATGCGCGCGGCGCACGTGGCGGTGGTTGCTCGAGCCATCGCCGGAGCCCGAGCGCGCGCGACTTGCAGGCGCCGTGCTCGGGTGAGACGCAGCACCGCTATCGCGCGTGCTTGTGCGTCGAGCTCTTTGCGACCTTCTCGTCCAGGGCGCCGATCGGCGCGAGGGAGATGACCAGCGTGTCGCCACGAGCGCTCACCTGATAGTTGGGGACGCCGTCCTTGAACGAGACCGTCAGCTCGGCGCCGGCGGTGTCGTTGGCGACCTTGATCGCGGCGATGCGCGTGTCGCGCGCGGCCAGCGGTCCCGCGGCCTCGAGCGAACGGCGACCGGGCACCTTGACGGCGAACCCCGTGGGCTGCTGGGCGCCTTCGAGCGACTCGATCGGCCCGTCCATCTTGATACGGAGGACATTCCCGTGGTGCACGGGCCCGTTTCCGAAGGGCGGCACGCGCGCGTGTTTCTTGTGCGACGGCCTGCCGCTCGTGTCCGCGGCTTCGTCCGCGGCGGCGACCGGTGCGATGGCGACGGGCGCAGGCGGGGGCGCAAGCGACGCGCTCGAGGTCGCCGGAGGGGGTACCGCCGCCAGGGCGGCCGACGCCGCCGCGGCCTCGTCCGAGGCGGTCGGCGCCGCCGATGCCGCGGCCGGTGCTTGCGACGCGTCGCCGTTGTGGGATTTCTTGAGCGCCAAGGCCCCGGCGATGGCCGCGACCATGACAGCGCCCGCAAGGACGGCCTTGGCCTTGTGCGTCCGGAACGGCGACGCGGGGACGAGGTCCGGAGAGGACATCGCGGGTTCGCCTCCGCGGATGACCCGTCGTCCGCTGGTGTGGAGTCCGCCGTTGGGGGGCGGCGCCGTCGTGCGGCGACCCATCGATCCCGCCTCTTCGGTACGCGCGCGCGAGCGCTTGGCCAAGAGGACGGCCATGGTCTTTGCCCGCTCCGCAAAGCGGCCGAGGGCGGGCCCGACCTGCGCCATCGTGTGCGCGACCGCGCCTTTCATCATCCTCGAGGCCTCCTCGGCCGACGCGAGGTCGTCCCCGGCCGGCACGGGCGGGGGCGGCGCGATGGCGACCACGGGGGCCTCCACGGCCGACGCATCGACGTCCGAATAGCGCAGCGTCACGACGAGCTGGGGGACGTTCGACGTCGGATCCACGGCGACGTCGACGCGATCGATGCAGGCGGGCCGCTTGGTGCCACTGTGCGCGTCCTCGAGCTCGAGCTGCCGGCCGACCTGAAGAAATCCGAGGTCGCTGCCCACCGTCACCGCCGTCGCGCGCGCGTCTTTGATCTTCGCGCGCATCGGGGAGGCCAGGCCGTCGATGTGCAGGCGCACCTTCGACCCCGACTGGACCGGGGCTGGGGCGCCGGGGACTCCGATGATCTTCTTCAGCGCGTCGACGCTCTCGCGATCCATGTCGGTGAAGCGCACGCCGAACTCTCCGCCCTTGTCGGCCCCCGCGGCCCAGACGACCTCACCCGACGCGAGGACGCTCTGCCCCGGCCCGCCATCGAAGCGGCACGTCAGCGACTGGCCCTGTTCGGGGAGGTACGCCGTGCGAAGATGAATGCCATCCTCGGAGACGTTCACCGCCTGAGCCTCGAACGACGGCCCGAGCGCACCACCCACCTCGACCAATCCTTCGAACGGCATCCGCGTGGCTCCAGGCGCGCGGCGATCCTCGGTATTCATCTCGGCCTCCGTCGTCCTTCGCGATAGAGAATCAGGCCGGGGAGGGCCAAGTTTTTCATGTCCACGCATCTCATCCTCGACATCGAAACGATCCCCGACGCGGAGCTGCCCCGCATCGACGACAGCGACCGCGTGCCCCCGCCGCCCCACAACCAGATCGTGACCTTGGGCTGCATGCTCCTCGAGGACCACGTTCCCAAGCGGCTCGGCATCGTCGGGGAGTACGGCAACGAGGGCGAGATGCTGGAGGCTTTCGCCGAGTGGCTCGACTCGCGCCAACCGACGGTGGTCACGTGGAACGGCCGGGCGTTCGACATGCCCGTCATCACCAGCCGCGCCCTGAAGCACGGCGTGCCCATGCCGTGGTGGTTTCGGGACCGAAACACGCGCTACCGCTACTCGACCGACGGCCACTTCGATCTGATGGACTTCCTCGCCGACTTTGGGGCGACGAAGAACGCGCGCCTCGACGCCTACGCGCGGATCGTCGGCTTCCCCGGAAAAGTCGGTGTCGACGGATCCCAGGTGCTCCCGCTCGTTATGGCGGGCAAGATCGACGAGGTCAATTCGTACTGCCTCTGCGACGTCGCCCAGACGGCCGCCATTTTCTTACGCGTCGAGCTTTTGCGCGGCACCTTCGATCGCGCCCGCTACCGCGAACTCGCCGCGGCGATGCTCGCCTTCATCGACGAGCAACCCCGCCTCGCCCCCATCCGCGACAAGATCGACCGCGCAAGGTTCGGGTTGGTCTAGAGCGTTCACAAGGGGATGTTCGTGTGTTTGCGGACCGGGTTGCTCTCGCGCTTGTCCTTGAGCATCTCGAGGCTCTGGTGGAGGCGGGCGCGGAGGGTGTGGGGGTAGATGACCTCGTCGATGAAGCCGAGCTCCGCGGCCTTGTACGGGTTGGCGAACTTCTCGCGGTAGTCCGCGACGAAGCTCGCGCGGGTCTTCTCGGGCTCGGCCGACTGGAGGATCTCGCTGCGCCGGACGATGTTGACGGCGCCCTCGGGTCCCATGACGGCGATCTCCGCCGTCGGGAACGCGAAGTTTACGTCCGCGCGAATGTGCTTGCTCGCCATGACGTCGTACGCGCCGCCGTAGGCCTTACGAAGGATGACCGTGACCTTGGGCACCGTCGCCTCGGCGAAGGCGAAGAGGAGCTTCGCTCCGTGCTTGATGATCCCGCCGTACTCTTGATCGGTGCCCGGCATGAAGCCGGGGACGTCGACGAACGTCACCAGCGGGATGTTGAAGCAGTCGCAGAAGCGCACGAAGCGCGCCGCCTTCATCGACGAGTGGATGTCGAGCACCCCGGCGAGCACCGCAGGCTGGTTCGCCACGACGCCCACCACGCGGCCGCCGACACGCGCGAAGCCGACCACGATGTTCTGGGCGTACGCCTCGGCGATCTCGAACAGGTACCCGTCGTCGACCGCGGCGCGGACGACTTCCTTCACGTCGTAGGGCTTCGACGCGTCGAGGGGGATCATCAGGTCGAGCCCGGGAACGTCCCTCGTGGGCGGGTCTTGCGTCGCCTTGAACGGGGGATCTTCCTGGTTGTTCGCCGGCAAAAACGAGAGAAGCTCCCTCGTCTGCGCGAGGCAGGCCTTGTCGTCCGGCGACGTCAGGTGGCATACGCCGCTCTTGGACGCGTGCGTCATCGCTCCGCCGAGGTCTTCCTTCGTGACCTCCTCGTGGGTGACGGCCTTGATGACATCGGGCCCCGTGATGAACATGTAGCTCGTGCCCTCGACCATCGAGATGAAGTCGGTGATCGCCGGTGAGTACACGGCGCCGCCCGCGCAGGGCCCGAGGATGCAGCTTATCTGGGGGATGACGCCGCTCGCGAGCGTGTTCCGGAGGAAGATGTCGGCGTAGCCGGCGAGCGACTCGACGCCCTCTTGAATGCGCGCTCCGCCCGAGTCGTTGAGGCCGATGACTGGAGCGCCGACCTTGATCGCCAGGTCCATCACCTTGCAGATCTTCTGCGCGTAGGCCCCGCTCAGGCTCCCGCCGAACACGGTGAAGTCCTGCGCGAACACGAAGACCTTGCGGCCGTCGACGAGACCGTGCCCGGTGACGACGCCGTCGCCGAGGATCTTCTGCTGCTCCATGCCGAAGTCGGTGCAGCGGTGCACCACGAACCGGCCGATCTCGACGAAGCTGCCCGGGTCGAGGAGCAGGTCGATCCGCTCGCGCGCCGTCAGCTTCCCTCCTTCGTGCTGCTTCTTGATCCGCTCTGCGCCGCCTCCGAGGAGGGCCCGAGCGTTGATTTCGTCGAGTCTTTGCAGAGCAGCGGCCGCCGTTGGTGCCTTGGGTCCGCCAGGGGCCTGGCCGGGGGGGATCTCGATGGACATGGGCCGTCGTATAACGCAGTTTCGTGCCGCGCGAGGCCCCCCGAAGCGTCGCCGCTGGCCTGTGAGCGGACTTACCCGCTATCCTGGCCTGCGGGTCGCGCCGCCCGCACGGCCTCGCCCATGCAGCCCCCCTTTGGTGTAGCACCGTCTCCCTATCCGCAGCCCGGCGAGGTGCTGGACGGCAAGTACCGCGTAGAGCATCTGCTCGGTGAGGGCGGGATGGGCGCCGTGGCCAAGGCGACGCACATCCTTCGCCGCGCCCCCGTGGCGCTCAAGTTCATGAGCCCGGCCGTTCTGTCGATGCAAGGCGCCGTGGAGCGGTTCGTGAACGAGGGGGTCGCCGCATCGCAAATCGACAGCGACCACGTCGTCAAAGTCTTCGACGTCGGGCGCCTCCCGAGCGGCTCGCCGTACCTCGTGATGGAGTTCCTCGAGGGAAGGGACCTCAGCCAGGTCCTCGAGCGAGAGGGCCCCGTCCTCGACATGCCGCGTGCGGTGCACTTCACCGTGCAGGCCCTACGCGCGCTGCACACGGCGCACGCCGCCGGCATCGTCCACCGCGACATGAAGCC
>PLIR01000328.1 GCA_003139415.1 Myxococcales bacterium
ATGCTCGCGACCGTCATCAACGCCCTCGCGATGCAGGACGCGCTGGAGAAGGTGGGCGTGGCCACGCGCGTGGTGACGGCCCTCGAGATCCGGCAGGTCGCCGAACCGTACATCCGGCGGCGCGCGATCCGGCACCTGGAGAAGGGGCGCATCGTCATCTTCGCCGCCGGCACGGGCAATCCGTACTTCTCGACCGACACGGCCGCCGCCCTGCGCGCCATGGAGATCCACGCCGACTGCCTTTGCAAGGCGACGAAGGTCGAGGGCATCTACGACCACGATCCGGTGCACCACCCGGAGGCGAAGATGTATGCGCGCATGACGTTCGACAGCTTCATCGGCGAGCGAATCGGCGTCATGGATACGACGGCCGTCACTCTCTGCCGCGACAACGACATGCCGATCCGCGTCTTCAAGATGGCGACGCGCGGCAACATCAAGCGGGTCGTCCTCGGCGACTCCATCGGCACAATCGTCGAACGCTAGGCGATCATCCCCGAGTACACGCGGCGGGCGGGGCCGCGCATGAGGGCGCGGTTCGAGGCGTCGATGGTGATGTCGAGGCGGCCGCCGGGGAGGCGCACGGACACCGGCGTCTCCCGTGGGAGCAGTCCCTTGGCGCAGGCGACAGCCACCGTTGCGCACGCGCCCGTGCCGCACGCCATCGTCACGCCCACGCCGCGCTCCCAGACAACGAGGTCGATCGCGCCAGCCTCGACGCGGGAGAACTCGACGTTGGTGCCGCGTGGGAACTCCGGGTGGGTCGCGAGCCGAGGTCCGAGGTAGTCGACGTCGCCTCGAGCGAAGGCGCCGAAGAGGACGGCGTGGGGGTTGCCAGCGTCGGCCGTTGTCAGCGTGACGCGCCGGCCCTCGACGTCGAGGGTGAGATCGCCCTGGACGCGCATGACGCCCATGTCGACGGTGACGATCCCCCCGCCCGGCCCGTCATCGACGGCGCACGCGCTCGCCCCGGCGTCCGTGTCGACGCGCACGACCCCCCGCGAGATCCCTCGCTCTTTGGCGACGTGGAGCGCGACGCAGCGGATGCCGTTGCCGCAGTTCTCCGGCACCGAGCCGTCGGCGTTGATGACGCGCATGCGGACGTCGCTGCCGTCGCGCGCGGGAAGGACGAGCAGCACTCCGTCGGCGCCCACGCCAAAATGGCGGTCGCAGAGTGCTCGCGCCCGCTCTGGAGTAACGCGTCCCTCGTCCGGCGCGTCGACAACGATGAAGTCGTTGCCCAGGCCTTCGTACTTGAAAAACTGCACGGCCTTCGACCCCGCGGCCCTCAAGATAGCACGTGCTAGCTTCCGCCCTCGATGTCGCGCCTGCGCTGGGTCACTGCGGGAGAGTCACACGGGCCGAGGCTCACGGCCGTCGTGGAGGGCATTCCGGCGGGCCTCGCGCTCCTCGCCGAAGACGTCGACGTCGACCTCGCCCGGCGCCAGCGCGGCTACGGGCGCGGTGGCCGGATGAAGATCGAGACCGACCGGGTCGAGTTCACGGCGGGCGTGCGCGGAGGCGAGACGCTGGGGTCGCCCATCGCGATGTCGATCGCGAACCGCGACTACGCGAACTGGACGGATCGCATGTCGCCCGCGCCTCTTCCCGCTCCCGCCGAACCATTGACGCGCCCTCGCCCCGGCCACGCGGATCTCGCCGGAGGCCTCAAGCACGACCGACACGATTTACGCGACATCCTCGAGCGCGCGAGCGCCCGCGAGACGGCCTCGCGAACGGCTATCGGCGCGGTGTCGCGCAAGTTCCTGTCCGCCGTGGGCATCGACGTCTTCGCGCACGTGGTGTCCGTCGGTCCGGCGAGCATCGGCCCCCTCACCGTGCACCCGTCCGAGATTCGCGCGCGTTCGCGGGCGAGCGATCTGGCGTGCGCAGACCCCGAAGCCGAGGCGCGCATGAAGGACGCCATCCGCGAGACCGCCCACGCAGGCGACACGCTCGGCGGCGTCTTCGAAGTGATCGCCACGGGGTGCGTCCCGGGGCTCGGCAGCCACGTGCAGTGGGATCGCAAGCTCGACGGGCGGCTCGCGCAGGCGCTGATGAGCATCCAGGCGATCAAGGGCGTCGAGATCGGCGCAGGCTTCGGCGCCGCGCGCGTCCGGGGGTCGGAGGTCCACGACGCCATCGCTTACGACGTAGGCGCCCACCGGTTCACCCGCCCGACGAACCGCGCTGGCGGCCTCGAAGGCGGCATCACGAACGGCGAACCGGTGGTCTGCCGTGGCGCGATGAAGCCGATCGCCACGCTCAAGAGGGCCCTCGGGAGCGTCGACGTGACGACCAAAGAAGCCTACGAGGCAGCGTTCGAGCGAAGCGACGTGTGCGCAGTCGCCGCGGCCAGCGTCGTCGGCGAAGCGATGGTGTGCATCGTCCTCGCCGACGCCGTGCTGGAGAAGTTCGGCGGCGACTCGATCCGCGAGACCGTCCGCAACGTCGACGCCTACCGCCATCAGCTCGCGGAGTACTGATCCTTGCGGACGGTCGTTCTCAGCGGCTTCATGGCGACGGGCAAGAGCACCGTCGGCCCGGTCCTGGCGCGTCGCATGGGCGTGCCCTTCATCGACACGGACGTCGAGATCGAGCGCGCGGCCGGCAAGCCCATCCCCGACCTGTGGCGCGAGGAGGGCGAAGCGGCCTTCCGGGCTCGCGAGAGCGAGCTAGTCGCGCGCCTCCTCGCCGACGAGACGCCGCGGGTGATCGCGTTCGGTGGCGGCTCGGTCACCGTGGAGCAGACGCGCCGGCTCGCGGTCGACCGCGCCGTGGTGGTCACGCTCACGGCGTCGCCGGAGACGATCGCTGCGCGCGTGGGCGACGTGAAGTCTCGACCGAACCTCGGCGTAGGCGCCGGACCTGCGGCGCGGGCGCGAGAGCTGATGACGAATCGCGCCCCGGCGTACGCGGAGTGCCACATGGCGCTGTCGACGGACTCGATCGATCCCGAAGCGGCGGTCGACGCGGTGCTCGCCCTCGTCGCGCGCGATCCCCTTGTCGTGCCGCTTGGGTCGCGCAGCTACACGATTGATGTCTGCACGAACGAGCCCGCGCGTCTGACCGACGCCATCGCCCAGCGTGCGCCTTCGTCCGTCGTCCTCGTGACCGACTCCACCGTGCAGCGCCTGCGCGGCGCCGCGATCGAGGCGTCCCTGCGTCCCCTGGCGCTCCGCGGGACACGCGTGACGTTGGCACCCGGCGAAGCCCAGAAGACACTCGCCACGGTGAGCACGATCTGGGACGCCGCTCTCGGCGCCGGGATCGATCGCGAAGCGCTGGTCGTCGCGGTCGGCGGCGGCGTGGTCGGGGATCTCGCCGGGTTCGCCGCGGCGTGCCTCTTGCGGGGGCTGCGCGTCCTGCAGGTGCCCACGACCTTGCTCTCCATGGCCGATTCGTCGGTGGGCGGCAAGACGGGCTTCGACCACCCGTCGGGGAAGAACCTCATCGGCGCCTTCCATCAGCCGAGCGGCGTCGTGGCCGACCTCGGACATCTGGCCACGCTGCCGGCGCGGGAGCGAGCCGCGGGGCTCGCCGAGATCGTGAAGATCGCGATGGCTACGGACGTCGGATTGCTCGCGGCGATCGAGCGTGACGCCACGGCTATCGCGCGCGGGGACCTCGACGCCCTGGCGCCGATCGTACGATCGGCGATCCTGGCGAAGATCCGCGTGGTGCGCGACGACGAACGCGAGGCGGGGGCGCGCGCGCTCCTCAATCTCGGGCACACCGTGGGCCACGCCCTCGAGGCCCACGGGGGTTACGCGCGGTGGCTCCATGGCGAAGCGGTGAGCCTGGGCACCATCGCGGAGATGCGCGCCACCGCGGCGCTCGGGTGGACGCCCGCGGCGCTCGTCGACCGCGCCACGTCGCTGCTGGCCGCGCTGGGCTTGCCGGCAAAGCCGGATCACGCGGAGCTCGTCGCCGCCTGGCCGTTCGTCTCCAGTGACAAGAAGCGGGACCGCGACGCGGTGCGCCTGCCGGTCGTCACAGCGCCGGGCGAGGCCAAGATGGAGCGCGTCGCCCTGGGCGCCCTGCGCGCCGCCGTTCTCGGGGTCTGACGCCGCGGCATCGCCACGTTTTTGGCTCTTTGACCGCCGGGGGGCTACCCTTTTTCTCCGATAGCGAGATTACGTGCGACCCGTGCACGGGCGAGGGCCACGAGCCCTGCGACCACGGGCCGCACCAGTGGAGGGTGCCGATGAAACGCGTGTGGGGCCACATCCTGGCTGGAGGCATGCTGCTCGCGTGCGCGGCCGGCGTTTCTACGGCGTGCGTGCAGGACAACAGCACCATCTTCATCTTCGACGTCCTGGCGCAGCAGCTCGTCTCTCCTGGGACCGCCTGCACGTACACGAGCGACCCCACGCAGGCCTACACCCCGGCCGGCAAGCTCGATCTCGGCTTCATCGACGCCTACTCGGCGATCTTCCTCGTCGGAAATCAGATCGTCCCTCAGGGCAACGCCACCACGCCGACGACCGAGACGTCTTACGTGCAGATCCAGGGCGCGGTCGTCCACATCACCGACGTCGAGGGCAACACGCTCGCGGACTACACCCAGCCCGTCGGGGGCGCGGCGATCGCGCCGGCTCAGGGCTCGGTCCCCAGCTACGAGGCCATCTCGGTCGAAATCCTCAACCCCTCGACGACCGAGCCGCTCCGGAGCTTCGTCGAAGCGGGCGGCACCCGTCAGCTCATCACGTACACGTATTTCTACGGAAAGACCCTCGGGGGCCAGTCGGTCCAGACGGGCCAGTTCGGGTTTCCGGTCACCGTCTGCTACGGCTGCCTCGTCAGCTACTCGCAGTCGGACGTCGACGAGAGCGCGAGCATCGTGCCCAACTGCCTTCTCGCCGTGGGATCCGCGACAAGCACCTCGCTGCCCGTCCCGTGCACGCTCGGCGAGGACGACTCCGTCGATTGTTCGCAGTGCCTGGGCTACCCCGTGTGTCGTGGCTCCATCTCCGGCATTGTGAGCAATCTCGATGCGGGCAGCGATTGATCGTCGCGCGGGCGGAGGGCGGGAAGACGGCCCTCCCCGCACGTGCGATTGAGACGCCCGAGCCCCATGAGGCGCGGGTTCGCGGTCGGCGCCGCGGTTCTGCTCTCGTCTCGCGCAGCCGGCGCGGATCCGCAGGCTAGCCTCGGCCTGACGGTCGGCGGAGTGGTGCAAGACGTCGTCGGCCCCGTCCCCGTGGGCGGCGCATTCCACTTCGGCGGTCGCGCGGATGTCCTCTTCCTGCGCAGCCGCGGAGACCAGATGGCGGTCGGCCCGTATATCGACGCGGCAACAGCCAGCCTGCACGACTTCGACG
>PLIR01000492.1 GCA_003139415.1 Myxococcales bacterium
GCGACGGCCGGCTTCGTGTCGCCGGCTCCGACGGTGACCGTGATGGTCTTCGTGAGACCCTCTTCCGCGTTCACGAACTTCACCGTGTGCGTGCCGGCCTTGACCGCGAAGTGGACCTGGGGCGTCGGGCCAACCGAGTGCCCATCGACGAAGCACGTGGACGGCGGGATCGAATTGATCTTGAGGAAGCCCTCGCCACCGCCCTCGGCGGCCGGAGGGGCTTCGCGCGGGGCTGGCGCCTCACGCGGCGCCGGGGCCGGCGCTCGCTCGGCGGCCTGCGCGTAGTAGGGCGGCGTGTAGGGCGGGGCGGACGTCGTCTTCGGATCGAGGGTGACCACGTAAGTGCGCTCGGCCTGCCCGTCGTCGAAGCCGATCGCCTGCCGGTAGTCGACGAAGCCGGGACGGTTCGCCTCGAGCGCCCACGCCTTGGTCGTGTCGATGTCGACGGAGATCGGCAACATCGGCAGCTCGCGACGGTCGGCCCCGCTGACGAGGTACACGCGGGCCCCGGGGGTACCGAGGCTGATGGTGGCCTTGCCCTTTAGCACCTTGAGCGTCACCGAGCCAAGGTCTTCGACCTTGTCTTTCTCGACGCTCACGTGCTTCTCGAGCGGTTGATAGCGCTCGGAGCCTGCCACCTTGATGACGTGGTCGCCGGGCGCCAGATCGCGCATCTCCTGAGGCAGCGGGCCCGCCTCCCTGTCGTCGATGTAGAGCTTCACGCCCGGCTGCGTCCCTGTGATGCGGATGCCCGTGCCGGCCGACGAGCCGAGAGTGAAGTTGGCCGGGGCGTCGCGACGCGACTCGACCGACACCGTTTGCACGGGCGGGGTGTCGTAGCCGTCGGCGAAGAGCTTTACCTCGTGCGGGCCCGTGCCCACTTGGTCGACGATGCAAGGGGCGGTGTCGCATTGCTTGCGGCCGTCGAGGAAGATCTCGACGTGGTTGACGCTGCTGCCCTTGGAGTCGGTCACGTTGACGAGCACGCGACCCGTGCGGGGGGCCAGGAGCAGGGCGAGGGCGCCGATGACGAGCACCGCACCGCCGGCAAGGGCGGCGTAGAGCGTCGTGCGGTTGGCCACCGGCCGCACCATCTGGGTGGCCTCCATGCCGCGGCGCTGGGCGAGATACTCCTGGGGGATGGGGGCTGCCCGGGGGATCCCCGTGGGGGGCAACGTTGTCATGGGCGACGGCGGCGGCGGCACGGACGCCGGTCGCATCGGAGGCGGCAACGGCAGGGGCGCGGTTTGCTGCGCGAGGCCGAGCCCGGGCGTCGTCGCCAGGGCGGGTGGGAAGGCGTTCGCAGGCTGCCCGTAGGATGGCGGCGGCGGGGGGTTGGACGGATACCCGGAGCTGCGGGCGAACGGTGAGTTCGCGCTCGACGGGGGCGGCGGCGGACGCGTCGGAGGCCGCGACTGGGGATTCACTTGAAGCGCCATCGGCGACGGCGGCGGCGCGCTTTGCTGCGGTAGGCTCTGGGGCGCGGTGAGCCCGAGGAGCGTCGCCTTCGGCCGCGCGAGAGAAGGCCCCCCGGGCGCCGCGCGGGACGTGACCGAAGAGGCCTGTTCGACGCCGATCTTGGTGGCCTCGTCGGCCTCCTCATCAAAGATCTTCGTCGATTCTCCGGCCTCGTCGAAGATGTGTGTGGCCTCGTCCTCCTCGTCCCAGTCCATGTCGACGGAGGCGGTGGCGTTCGCGTTGGCCGGCTTCGTGGCGGAAGGGGCGGGCGGAGGAGGGATGCTCGATGTCCGCGCCTGAGGCGCGACGACGGGAGGTAGCGAGGAGCGACCGGGCGGCGGCGGCGGCATCCGGGACGGCGACCCGGTGGGGAGCATCGGCGTCGTGGCGGGGGCGGTGATGCCTAGCAGCGTGCGCTTCGCTTCTCCCGGCTTCGCGACGGGGGGCGGCGGCGGCACGCTGCGGCTCGTCGACGGCGCTCGTGCTGCCGCGCTGCCCTTGCCGAGGCCCTCGAAAATATCGAGGTCGGATCCGCCCTTTTCATTCTGTGCCATCGCACCGGTCTCCTGCATTGCCGCCCACCGAGGATACCATGGAGACTACAGTAGCCTCCTGTAGCTTCGCGCCGTCGCTTCTTTTGCGCCAATCAGGCGAGGACGCCAACCGTGAGCGCACGTTGCGACGCGAATGAAACTTTCCTCGGGGATTCGAAATTACCGCCTTGGATGCAACGGTAGCGCGCGGCCCCGCACCTTGCGAGTTCTCCACACCGGCTTCGACGCGCTTCGACGCGACTGGCCAGTTGGCGCCCCGCGTCATTGGACGATGAGATGGGGGGCCACCGTGCTGTGAATGACCGGAGCGCTTGTTCCCGTCGTGCTCGCACCGCTTGCTCCGGTCGGGCTTGTCGAGGGTGCGCCTGTGGTCGGGGCTGGCGGTGGAAAGTATCGGACGCGTTTCGCCTGCAGCGGTTGCCAGACGGAGACCGGTACGATCGGGGTGTCAGGGAAGATGGCGTGGGCATCGGGAGCGTTCGATCGCGCCAGGCGGGCGGAGGCGACCAGCGGACGGCGCGGCGAAATGGGATCCCCCGCCGCGTCTAGAGTCCCTCCGAGCAGCGCGCGCGATTCGCCCGGCAAGAGCAGGCGGGCGCTGCACCCGAGCTTTGCGAGCAAGGCATCCATGGCGTTCGCGGTGGATGCGTCCGCGGGAGCGTCCGGTGGAAGCTCGACCCATACAAGCATGCCGTCCTCGTCTTCGATCCCAGCCGCCGCCCGGGCCGTCGTGGCTTGTGCGTCGCCCGCCGAAAAGCCGGCCGCGAGGGCAATGGCCTCGGGCCCAGGGGGCGTCCCCCCGATCGCGAACTCGCGTCCTACCGACCAGAGCGTGGCGGATCCGCGCTTGGGCGCGACGAACGCAAGGACGATCGGGTCGTCGTCGCCGGCGCCGACGGGCTTCATTGTCCGCGGGTCGGCCCGGAGGACGCGCACCTTGAGATCGGCGCGCGCGTGCAACCAGGTCGTGGCGATCGCGAACGGGAACCCATGCTGCGGCAGGCCGCGCGTCCGCCACACGCCTTCATCCGGCTCTGGCTGCAGCGACGCGGACGCGGTTGTGGCCGCGGCCCCGGGCAAGACGCTCCGCGACGTCAGGTAGAAGAAGTCGCGCGCCTCGCGCTGGATGTACCTCGGGAAGAGCATGTGCCCCATGCCGCGGATCATCCGTCGTGCACGGAACACGTAGCCGGGCATGTCGGGCACCTTGCCCTGCGCTTCCCAGTCGGGCTGTAGAGGGCGGCCGATGGGTGCAAGCTCGCTTGCTTCGGCGACGTCGTAGAACTCGAATCCCGCGTGGCCGGGGTTCATGTCGAGGTGAATGCCGAACGAGCAGCGCGCCGCGAGCATGCCCTGCGCGAGATCCTCGGCCGAGATGCTCGTGCTGTAGAAGTAGCCGGCGAAGCCTTCGCGCGTGAGGCAGATCGCGCTGCGGGCCGTATGGATTTGATCGGGCCAGCCAGGCGGCGCGCCGCCCCACCACGTGCGGCCCCACGGGTTGAATCTGTCGTTCTGGACGAGCGCCGTGAGGTTCTGCCGGAGCCCGACGACGTCGGCCGGCACCGATGGCGACGCCGGCCACGCCCCGAAGCCGTTGGACCCATCGCGCAGTTCGACGACCGTCGCCGCGTAGGGCTTCGCGGGGAGGTAATCGACGCCGTCGGCGCGCATGCCGTACTCGCCGTGCTGGGCTTGAAAGCCGCCGTTGAACGCGGCGACCACGTGCTTCAATACCTCCGGCGTGCGGGCGATCAATCCAGGGCCGTGCTCGCCCGTGGCGCTGATCGGTTCGACCGTCCCAGCCTCCATGTGCAGCGCGATCTGCCGCGGGTCCCAGAGCGTGATGTAGACGCGGACGTCGGGGCGCTGCTTGTCGGGTCGAATGAACGAGGTGACGAACGGGGGGGCGGAGCCGCTCGGAGCGGGCGTGATGAACACGTCCTTGTCGAGCGCGATCCACCGCCCCTCTCCAGGCAGGGCCGGGAGCAAAGGCTTCATCGGGGCTGGCGGCCAGCCGACCTCGGGATCCGTGAACGTGGGGGCGGACGCGAGGGACGAGCCGACCCCCGTGTCGAGGCCCAGCTCGTCGCGAACGTCCTCGGCGGTCGTCCCGCGCGAGAAGGCGGCGCGCACGCCGTCCAGCGCGGTGAAGGCCACCGCCTTGATCCATTGCATCCTGTCGTCGCCCAACCAGGCCGCCGCGCGAAGGCGGTCGACCGCCCACGTGACGACGTTGCCGGGACGCGCCCGCTCGTCCGGTACGACGCGCACGTAATCGGCGCCTGCCACCGCACGGCTCGACCGTGGATCGATGACGATGCGCCGCCCGGCAGCTTGCACATCGAGCAGACCGTCGTCGTCCCAATGGATCGCGACCTCCTGCGCCACCTGATCGAAGACGAAGGCGGCGTGCGCCACGCCGCGCATCTGGCCGGTCTGCTGCCAGTTGGAAAGCGCCATCTGAGCGCGCTGCAACGACGTGAAGCCGTCGGAGGCGCCGGCGACGCTCCCGTCCAGGTCAAGGACGTGCACGCCCGAGATGCCTCCGTCGACCGACGTCGTATAGGCCACGAAGGGGCCGCGAACGATGGGCCGGGACTCGTCCGCGCCGCTCGTCTGCGTCACGTTCCATGCGTCGCCGACGTCGAGGACGAACCCCTCGGGTGACAGGCGCGCGCTCACGAGAAAGAGGTCCTTGGTGTCGTCCGCCGCGCCCGCGCGGACGACGCAGCGCGCGCGCCCGACGATGGACCCCAGGATCCCGGAAGGACCGTCGATCCACGCGACGTCCGCCGCGGTGCTTGCGAGGCCCCGACTCGTCAGCACCTCTGCGACGCTGGCCGCGGCGCTGGGCGGCACGGGGTCGAGAGCGCGGCTCTCTCCGGCGCTGACGACCCACGCCGCCACCATCACGACAGCGGCCGGTCGAGCGGCGCGCCACCCCCACGTCATCGCCGCGCGCCCTCCGCGCAGACTGGCGCCCGCTTCGTTCCCAAATACATCGGACGACGCCACGGGGACTCTCGCCCGAGGCAGTACCAAGTTGTAGCGGCCGGGTCCAAATTGGCGTTCTGACCCGCTCCCGATCGCGCCTACCGTGTTCGCCCTTTAGACAACACGGTTGGCGAGATCGGCGCCGAAGTCATCGGATTCAGGCGAAGAACGCATGGCTCGAAACGTGCTAGATCGATGGGAGATGCTCCGGCGTCTGCGTGCCATCGGCCGATTGGCAGGGGTAGCCTTCTTGCCCTTGGGCATCGCCGCGGCCTGCGCGAGCCCGACTCTCCCTTTGCCGCCCCCCGAGACACCCGAGATTCTTGCCGGGGCCGACGCGGATCACGTGAAGCTCGAATCGCCGTGCGGCGGCGCCGAAGACGACGCCACCATCGTCATCATCAACACCAACCCGACGGTGCCCGGCAACGAGGCCGTGGGGGGCGCCATCGCATCGGATTGCGGCGCCTGGAACACGCAGGTCTATGCCCACGTCGGGGACGTTCTCAACATCACGCAGCAGTTCGTGAACCAGACAAGCACGCCCGTCATCGTTCAAGTGAACTAGTCGCTCCCCACCGGATTTCGGTGTGAGATGCACTCTTACGTGGTGATGGCGTNNCGCTCTCCGTGGGGTCCTTCGCTCCCGCTCGGATGACAGCAAAACCTACTGCCAGCGCGTCTCGCGGGGTGAGCCGATGACCTTGAGCGAGACGCGGCGGGCTACGGTGCTCTCGGCCGGGGCATTGTCGTCGAGGAGTTCGCCGACCAGGTCCCAGTCGCTCGCCTGAACGACGCGAACCTTGCGGATCTGTCCGGGCGACGCCTCGCCCTCGCTCAGGTACACGCTCCCGTCGATGTCCGGCGCCTGCCCCGGGTGCCGGCCCTTCATCACGAGTTCGTGCTCGTCGCTCGGGCCTTCGACGAGGACGTCGAGCTCCTGGCCGACGAGGGCGCGGTTCTTCTCGCGCGCGATGCGGCGCTGGATCCCGAGCACACGCCTGGCGCGGTTGGCCGCGACGAGGGGCGGGACCTTGGCGTCCAGCGCGTGCGCGGCGCACGTCTCTTCGTCCGAGTACCGGAAGACGACCGCGTGCTCGAACCGAGCCCACTCGACGAAGGCGCACAGCTCGTCGAAGTCGGCCTGCGTCTCGCCCGGGTGGCCGACGATGAAGGCCGTCCGAAACGTCAGGCGAGGAACGGCGGCGCGCAGGCGGTCGACGACGCGCTTCTGACGGTCGACGCCGTGGCCTCGGCGCATCCGTTTGAGCATGGCGTCCGAAGCGTGCTGCAGCGGCATGTCGACGTACGGCACGACGCGCGGATGGGTGGCGAGCAAGTCGACGAGCGCGTCGTCGAGCGTCTCCGGATAGAGATAGAAAAGCCGCACCCACCGTACGCCCCGGACGTCGGCTACTCGGCGCACGAGATCGGCGAGCCGGTCGCGCTTGTCGCCCTCGCGTGGCCGGTCGCGCCCCCACGCCACCGTGTCTTGGGAGACGAGATTGAGCTCGACGGCCCCGCCGTCGACCAGGCGCTGCGCCTCGGCCACGACGTCGTCGGCCGAGCGCGAACGCTGCTTGCCGCGGATTTGCGGGATGACGCAGAAGGCGCACGCGCGATCGCAGCCCTCGGCGATCTTGAGCCAGGCGCTCGCGTGGGAGGCCGTCACGACCCGTGGGTCGCTGGCCCGGATGACCCAGTCGGCCGGGTTGCCGACGAGCATGCGCGCGGCATCCCCGGCGAGGATCTGGCCGAGCTTGAGCATGTCGCTCGAGCCGATGAAGTGGTCGACCTCGGGCATCTGGACCGCCAGGTCGGCCGAGTAGCGCTGCGAAAGGCACCCCGCGACGACGAGCTTGGTGCACGCTCCAACGCGCTTGTACTCGGCGAGCTCGAAGATGGTGTCGATGGATTCCTTCTTCGCTTCGCCGATGAATCCGCACGTGTTGACGACGATGACCTCGGCCTCGTCCGGCTCGTTCGTGATGCTCCAGCCGCCTTGCCCCGCCACGCCCAGCATGACCTCCGTGTCGACTCGGTTCTTCACGCAGCCGAGGCTGACGAAATGGATCTTGCGATCGGGCATGGCGCGCTAACTGCCGGACGGACGAGGGTTGGCGTCCATCATCGCGGTGAACCGGCCGAACATATAGAGGGCGTCGTGGGGGCCGGCGGCGGCCTCGGGATGGTACTGGACGCTGAAGGCCGACAGCCCTTCGGCGGAGAGGCCCTCGGACGTGCCGTCGTTGAGATGGATGTGGGTCGACCGCGCGCCGGCGGGCAGGGTGGCGAGGTCGACGCAGAACCCGTGGTTCTGGGTCGTGATCTCGACCCGGCCCGTCGTCAGGTCCTTGACGGGCTGATTGGCCCCGCGATGGCCGAACTTCAGCTTGTAGGTTCGGCCGCCGAGCGCGAGCGACAGGAGCTGGTGTCCAAGGCAGATGCCGAAGACGGGTCTCTTGCCGATCAACCCGCGGACAGTCTCGACCGCATAGCCGACGGCGGCCGGGTCCCCGGGTCCGTTGGACAGGAACACCCCATCCGGCCGCTGCGCCAGCACCTCGGCCGCACTGGCCGACGCGGGCAGGACCGTGATGCGGCAGCCGGAGTCGGCGAGGCACCGCAGGATGTTCCGCTTGATCCCGTAGTCGAGGACGACGACGTGGTGACGGGCTGGGCGCGCCGGGAACGTGCCCCACACCCCGCGCCCCTCCGTCCAGGCGTACGGCTCCTTGGGCGAGACTGCGCGCACGAGGTCGAGGCCGTTCATGTCGGGGGCCTCGCGGGCACGCCGCAGCAGCGACTCGGGCGGGTCCGTACCGATGGCGCCGTTCTGCGCGCCGTGGTCCCGAAGGTGCCGCGTGAGTTTGCGCGTGTCGACGTCGCTGATCCCGACGACGCCGTAGCGGGCAAGGTAGGCGTCGAGTGTCTGCTGCGAGCGCCAGTTGGAGGCGAGCGGGCTGGCGTCACGCACGACGAACCCGGCGACGCGCGGGGGCTCGCCCACCGTCTCGGAGTCCTCGGCGTTGACGCCAACGTTGCCGATCTGCGGCGCCGTCATCGTGACGATCTGCCCGTAGAACGACGGGTCCGTCAGGACCTCTTGGTATCCCGTCCACGTCGTCGTGAAGACCGCCTCGCCCGTCGTCGACCCTCGGGCGCCGAAGGGGCGTCCCTCGAAGACGGTGCCATCGGCAAGGACGAGCCACGCGTGATCTTGCTTGGTCGGATCGGTCACGAAGGGCCTCTTCTAGAGCGTGCGGTGCGCGCTGCGCGGTGCATGGTGCAGGTCTTCGATACCCTCTTCGTGGACGATGCGCCCGCCGCAGACGGTCATGGCGACCCGTCCCTGCACCGTGCGTCCGGCGAAGGGGGTGTTGCGGCTCTTCGTCCGAAGGCGAGTCGGGTCAATCGTCCAGCTCAGCGTCGGGTCGACGAGGATGAGGTCCGCCGACGCGCCCTCGCGAAGACGGGGCGGCTCGAGGCCAACGATTCGCGCCGGAGCAGCCGTCAGCGCGTCGATCAGGCGCGAGAGCGGCAGCGAGCCCTCGCGTACGAGACCAAGCAGCAGCGGCAGGCACAGCTCGAGCCCGATCATCCCGGGCGCCGCCTCGGCGAGCTCCACGTTCTTGTCGAGCACCCCGTGGGGAGCATGGTCGGTGGCCACGCAGTCGATGGTGCCGTCGGCAAGGGCGCGCCGTAGCGTCTCGACGTCGCGGGCTTCGCGGAGCGGGGGGTTCACCTTGCAGGCCGTGTCGTAGCCGAGCAACGACTCGTGCGTCAGCAGCAGATGATGCGGCGTCACCTCGGCGGTGACGGCGATCCCTCGCGCCTTGGCCTCGCGAAGGATGCGCACCGCGCCCTCGGTCGAGACGTGGGCCACGTGGTAGCGCGCGCCCACGTACTCGGCCAAAAGGACATCCCGAGCGACGATGATGTCCTCGGCGATCCGAGGCCAGCCCCGCAGGCCGAGCTTCGTCGAAATTGCGCCCTCGTGCATCTGGGCGCCCTCCGTCAGAGCGTGGTCCTCCGCGTGCTGGATGACGGGCAGATCGAACGTCGCGGCGTACTCGAGCGCGCGCCGCATGACCTGGCTGTTTGTCACGCACCGGCCGTCGTCGCTCACGGCGACCGCCCCCGCGGCCCGCATATCGGCCATCTCGGTGAGCTGTTCGCCGCGCTGGCCCATGGTGATGGCCCCGATCGGATGCAGGCGGACGGTCGCGAGATCGCGAGCCTTGGCCACCAAGGTCTCGGTGACGACGCGCGAGTCGTTGACCGGTCGCGTGTTCGGCATCGCGCAGACGTCGACGAAGCCGCCAGCCGCGGCGGCGCGCAGGCCGCTCGCGATGTCCTCTTTGCCTTCCGCGCCCGGCTCGCGCAGGTGGGCGTGCAGATCGACGAGGCCTGGCAGCAGCCAGGCGCCCGGACGCTGGACGACACGAGCCCGCTCGCTCGCGGCGGCGTCGCCGCCCACTCCGGGGCCGATGCGAAGGATGCGCCCGCGCTCGACGACGACGTCCACCTCGGCATCCAGCGCCGACGCCGGATCGATGGCGCGGACGCCGCGGAACACGAGGACGTCGCTCATGACGTGACCCCCGCGTATAGCGGGCCGCCGCCCTCCCGTCGACGCGCCTCCTCTAAAAGGTGCCGATGGCGCCCAGCGAGCCCAGGCCGACGGTCGGGGTAACCTGCAAGCCCGTCGTCGGATGGTTTTTCGGCGACGTGATCAGGAGGACCACGCCCGCGGCGGCGCCGACGCCGGCGACGATGAAGCCCACCGTCGAGACGGCCCCCAGCGCGTGGTAGCTGCTGAGGTCCGACTGCGCTTGAGAGTTGTTCGTCGGGCATTGGCCACTGGGGCACTCGGTCGCGAGCGTCGAGTGCTTGCCCAGCGCGAGGCCTCCCGTGATTGCGCCGACGACGAGCCCGGCGCCCCCCACGCCGAAGGCGATCCAGGGGGCCACGGAGCCCTTCGAGCTCCCACCGTTGTCTGCTCCCGGGGGGGTGCCCGCGGGCGCGGCGGCAGGGACGGCGCCTTCGGTAGGGCCCACGACCGTTGCTGGCGGAGGCGGCGCTGCCGCCGTGACGTCTTTGTCGAGCAGGATGGGCTGATCGATGTTGGCGCCCGCCGTGACAGGGAAATTGAGATCCGCCGGCTTGTACCCTTGGGCCGAGACGTGGAGCACGTGGTTGCCCGGATCAATGGCGCGGCGGATGCCCAGCGAAGCGCTGTTGATCGGCTGGCCGTCGAGGGCCACGGTCGGATCCGGGACGTCGGCGCCATTGGCGCCCTTGACCGTGATGGTCACCGCGCCGACCTTGGTCGAAACCAGGTCGACCTCTTTTTTGGCGTCGTCGAGGGCGTGCTTGAAGGCGTCCGGTGCGCCCGGTGGAACGCCCTCGCGGACGATGCGGTTGTACGTCTCCTGCGACTCGACGAACTTTCCGACGCCCGCGAGGGCTCGGGCCAGGCCAAGCTCGAGGGTCGGGGCGTGCACCAGCTTGTCCGCGCGGCGGAAGCGGTCTTCTGCGGTGCGGAAATCCTTGGCGTCGAGCGCCTGCTGACCGTCCTGGCCGAGGGCGCGCGCCGTGGCGCGATCCGCGTCGGACTGCGCGAATGCTGCTGTCGGGGCGGCGAGCCCCAAGCCCACGACGAGGGCCGCGGCGACGGAAGACTGGCGAAATCGCATGGGCTCGAAGTATCGCCCCAAAGGCCGCAGAAGCACAATCATCTCGTTATCCCGCTGTCGCCTCCGCGATCACCCCATGTGGGGTGAGGCGGGTAAGGCGGAGGCTTGACGAGGTTCGAACCGCCGAATATTCACCGGCCCCTCGCACGCACGCGAACGTGGCGGAATTGGCAGACGCACCAGATTCAGGTTCTGGCGCCGTAACTGGCGTGAGGGTTCAAGTCCCTCCGTTCGCACGACGATTCACGATGGGGGGAGCGCGCCGCTCCCCCCAAGCCCCCCAGCGGGAGGCGGGGGCTCGGGGGCTCGGGGGCTCCTAACAGGCTGTTTGAAGAAGAGAATTAACCGCCAGGACGCCAAAGACGCCAGGTTGGGTCCATCAAAATTTCCCAGACCTCCCAGACATTTTCACCTGGTGTGCCTGGCGTCCTGGTGGTTTTCTCCCCCTCAGCGCGTTTTCAACAGCCTGCTTTTTCAACAGCCTGCTTAAGGGGCGAGGCGGGATTCGGTCCAGGCTTGCGGGGTGCGGTCGTAGCGGAGGCGCTCGTGGACGCGGTCGGCGCCCTTTGTCCAGAACTCGATGGCGGTCGGTGCGACCAGAAAGCCGCCCCATCCCTCGGGACGAGGCACGTCGTGGCCTTCGAATTGCGCGGTCACCTCCGCCATCCGGCGCTCCACGACATCGAGCCCCGAGATCGTCTGGCTCTGAGGCGAGGCGTGCGCCTGGAGACGATGCCCGCGCGGCCGGGCTTGAAAGTAGGCGTCCGACTCGTCCGGCGAAAGACGCGAGACGGTGCCCTCGACCCGGACCTGTCGGCCCAGCCCGGCCCAGTGGAAGACGAGCGCCGCGTGCGGGTTGTCCTGCAGCTCGCGGCCCTTTCGGCTGCCGTAGTTCGTGAAGAACCGGATGCCCCGCTCGTCGACGCCGCGGCAGAGGACGATGCGCCCCGAGGGCCGTCCGTCCCGCGTCGTCGTGGCGAGGGTCATGGCGTCGGGCTCCGCCTCGCCGGCGCCGCGCGCCGCCTCGATCCACCCCGCAAGCTGGCCGAGTGGCCCACCCAATGCCGGCACGGCGCCAATGTAGCTCTCTGCCCCGCCGGGCGCCCGTCTCGCGCTATGGATGCGTATATTTATTATGATGACCCTGCAGTGTCCTCCGACTTGCCCAAAATGACCGCCACTGCACCCCTCTCTGAGCCCGACCTGCGCGGCTTGGTCGAGCAGCACCGCGCCTCGCTCATCGAGAGAGTCGCGGCCGGGGAAGACGGCCTCGCGCTCGGCCGCGCGAACGCCCGGTTTCTCCGGGCATGCTTCGACCGCCGCTTCCAAGCCGCCACGCGGACGGGCCTGCCCCGCGCCGGTCTCGCGCTCGCCGCCGTGGGCAGCTTCGGGCGCGGCGCGGTCGCGCTTCGAAGCGACGCTGACGTCGTCTTCGTCCTCGACCCGAAGATCGTCACCGCCAAGGAAGCCGCAGCCTTCGCCGAGGCGGTCCTCTATCCCCTCTGGGACGCGACGCTCGCGGTAGGCCATCAAGTGCTCGATGCCGAGGGCGTCCTGCCCCTGGCCCAGCGAGACCTCGCAACGGCCACGGCGCTCCTCGATTTGCGCTACCTCGCAGGAGACGAGGCGCCGCTGCGGGAGCTCGCTGTGCACGCGCGCGAGGGGCTTTTCGTCGAGCGCGAGCTCAGCGCCTTCATCGACCGGCTCGACGAAGAGGCGGCGGGGCGCCATGGGCGCTTCGGCGGGTCGGTGTACCTGCTCGAGCCGGACGTCAAGAGCGGCGCCGGTGGCTTGCGTGACCTCGATGCCGTCGGCTGGGCCGCGCGGGCGCGGTACGGGGTCGCGTCGGGGGACGGAGACACGAGGCTCGGCCTCTGGGGGAATCTCGTGCAGCTCGGGGTGCTGCTTCCGCGCGAGGCTCAGGAGATCGTGGCGTCGGAGGAGTTTCTCTGGAGGATGCGAAACCGCCTGCACGCGCGAGCCTCGCGCAAGTCCGACCGCCTGGGGTTCGAGGACCAAGAGGCCCTCGCGGTGGCGATGGGCTACGGCGACGATCGAGATCGCGCCGCCGAGCGGATGATGCAGGAGTATTACCTGAGGGCCCGGGCAGTGACGCGCGCGCGTGCGAGCCTGCTCGAGCGCCTGCGCCCGGTTCGCCGCCGGACCAAGCCGTCGGCCACGATCGACCTGGGGAGTGGCGTGCGCCTCTTCGACGGGTACGTTACGACGGGCAAGAACGCCGAGCTGCTCGAGGAGCCTGCGCTGGCGATGCGCCTATTCGCGGCTTGCGTCCGCCAGCAGGCCCCGATCCTTCCGTTTGCGCTCGACGCGGTGGTCCGGGCGGCGATGGATCCAGCGTGGTGCGAGCGTCTGCGTGCGAGCCCCGAGGCGGCGAGGCTCTTCGTGGAGCTCGTCTGCACGGTGCCCGACACGCCGACGAAGCGTGGATCCATCGTCGGAGAACTGCACGACGCCGGCTTGCTGCTCGCGATGGTGCCGGAGTTTCTCCCCGTCACGGGCCGCGTCCACCACGACGTCTACCATGTGTACACGGTCGACGTTCATTCCGTCGCGGCGCTCGACCGCCTGCGGCAGATCGCGCGCGGAGAGCTCGCCCACGAGTACCCGCTCGCGTCCCGCCTGGCCGTCGAGATCGCGCGCCCGCGCCCGCTCTTTCTGGCGACGCTCCTGCATGACGTCGGCAAGGGTTGGCCGGACGAGACGGGGTCGCGCAAGAATCACTCGAAGGCGGGCGCCGACTTGTGCGACGCGATCCTGCCGCGCCTGGGCCTCGACAGCGAAGAGGTCGACGAGGCCAAGGAGCTCGTCCGCCAGCACCTTCTCATGTACCACGTGGCCACGCGACGCGACCTCGACGACGTCGCGACGATCGAGGAGTTTTGCCGGGGGGTGCGCGGGCGCGAGGGGCTTCGCAACCTGTTTCTTCTCACGGTGTCGGATCTCAGCACGACATCGCCCACGGCGATGACGTCGTGGAAGGCGCGGATGCTCGACGAGCTGTACTTCGCCGCGGAGGGGCACCTCGCGGGGCAACAGCCGGCGGCGGACGCCGAGCGCGTGGCGCGTGTTCGCGAGGCGGTTCGCGCGCTCTGGCGCGAGCAATCGCTCGCGTCGGTCGAGATCCTCGAGTCGTTCATGGCGACGATGCCGGATCGCTACCTCTTGGCCAACGGGGCGGAGTCCATCGGGCACCACGCGCGGGTCGTGGCCGGGCGCGGCGGGGCGGCGGCGCACCTGGCGAGGGTGCCCTCGCGGCATCCGGAGGCAGCCGAGCTGTGCGTCGTCGCCGACGACCGGCCGGGCCTCCTCGAATGCATCGCCGCCGCCATCACGGGAAGCCGGCTCGAGGTCCTCGCGGCGCAGGTCTACTCGCGGTTGGTCGGCGGTCGGAGCGAAGCGGTCGACGTCTTTTGGGTCCGCGATCGCGAGGGAGGGACCGACGGGGTCGAACGCGCCTTGCCGAGGCTCGCGGACGACTTGCAGCGGGTCTGCTCGGGCGCGACGGACCCTGCGGATCTGCTGCACTCTCGCACGGGCTCCGCGTCGCCTTGGCGCGAACGTCCTAGCCCCGCCGTCCCGACGGAGATCCTGCTCGACGATCGCGCCTCGCCGCGCCACACGGTGGTCGAGGTCTTCGCCAAGGACCGACCGGGCCTGCTCTACACGCTGTCGCGCGCCCTGCATGGCCTGGGGCTGTCGATCGCGCTGTCGAAGATCAACACCGAAGGGACGCGCGCCGCGGACGTCTTCTACGTCAACGACGTCGACGGCGCGAAGGTCTCCGGCGGAGCACGCCACCAGGAAATCCACGACGCCCTCGTTCGCGCCATCGAGGGATAATAGGAGAGGGCGAAGGGGCCGTGCCCCCGCGCCTGCATTCGCGCCCACGCCCACGCCCACGCCCGCGCCCCCGCCCACGCCCACGCCCGCGCCCGCGCTTGCGTGCNNGCCCACGCCCACGCCCACGCCCATTACTGCCTTTACCCGCCGCCGCCCCGGGTGGGAGGATGCTCGGCCATGACGGCATCGGCTCGAGCGGCATTGTCCACAGTGGCGCTCGCGGGCGCGGTCCTCGTCGCCGGCACCGGCTGCGGAGGCGGCAGTCCGCCCGCGCAGACGGGAGGGGCGAGCGCCGACACGCAATCGCTCGCATCGGACAAGCCGCCGCCCAAGGCCGAGCCCGCGCCCTCGGCCGACCTGATGGCAGGCATCAAGGCGTTCGACGCCGGAAGCTACGCGGACGCTCGCACCTCGTTCGAGGCGGCCGTGAAGAAGGCGCCGGGCAACTACGAGGCGCAATACAACCTCGGCATGGCGTGCGAAAAGCTCGGGGACCTGCCGGCGGCGGAGGCGGCCTACAAGGCGGCGCTAGCGGCGAAGCCGGACCTCGATAGCGCGGCGGCCGAGCTCAGCGCGCTCTACGTCGACGCGGGCCGCACGGACGAGGCCATCTCCGTCGCTCGCGCGGGCCTCGCCAAGAGCCCCGGCAGCGCCGCCCTGCACGAGAACCTCGGCGTCGCGCTGGCCGCGCGCGGCGATCAGGACGGCGCGACGAGCGAGCTGGCGCAGGCGATCAAGCTGAACGCCGCCGACCCGATGCTGCACCTGACGTTCGCCCACTGGCTCAACACGTGGCACGTCCGCGGCGCGGCGCCGCACCTCGACGCCGCGCGCGACCTCGTCAAGGACGACTACGCGATGATCGCGTCGATCGGCCACGAGTACCGGATGGCCGGCGAGTTCGACTCCTGCGCCAAGACGTTCGATCGAGCCATCGGAATCAAGGATGGCGGGGAGGTGCGCACCGAGCGAGCCCTCTGCAAGCTCGGTCTCAAGGACGAGAAGGGGACGCTCGACGACCTGCAGGCCGCGGTCGTCAAGGAGCCGACTTACGCTCCTGCGCACTACTACCTTGCTGGCCGCCTCGCGAAGAACAAGCGCTTCAAGGACGCCGCCGGCGAATACGGCAAGTACCTGCAGCTCGAGCCGAACGGCTCGCTCGCCAAGCCGGCGGCCGAACGAATGAAGGCCGCGCAAGACGCCGCCAAGAAGAAATAAACGGACCGTCGCGGCGGCAAGGGCTCAGCCGGGCTGCGCGTCCGAGCCAAACCCTCGGATCACGTGCCCTCGCCCGTCCTCGTCGACGCGTCCGACGGCCACGAGGGCCTCGTCCGCGTCGAGCCATGCGCAGGGCGCGTCGGGCGGCGACGCCGTCCGCACGTCGTCCGCGGCAAGGACTCGGCCGAAGCGCGCGTCGCGGGCCCCCGCTTCGGTCAGACGCGCGACGGCAAGCGCGCGGGCCGCGGCGCGTGCGAGCGGCACGATGCGGGCGACGAGATCGTCGGCGGACCGATCGAGCGACGTCGCCTCGTCGAGGGTAAAGCAGCCGGATCGCGTCCGGCGAAGGTACGTCAGGTGTCCAGCGGTGCCGAGCGCCGCGGCCAAGTCGCGCGCGAGCGACCGCACGTAGTAGCCCTTGCCCACCTCGGCGAGGATCCGTATCTCGGGCGGCTCCCGCTGGCACGCGACCAGACACAGCGACGCGACCACGACGGGGCGCGCGGCCATCTCGGGCGACTCTCCGCGCCGCGCGCGCACGAACGCCCTCACCCCATCGGTCCGGATGGCGGAGTAGGCAGGGGGGACCTGCGACGTCCGCGCGAGCTCGCAGGAGAGCGCCGCACGCACCGTCGGGTCCGAGGCCGCCGTCGTCACGTCGCCCAGCGCATCGACGATCGCCGGCGGGACAGGCGCCCGCCGCACCTCGCGACCCTCGGCGTCGAGGGTGTCGGTCTCGACGCCCAGGCCGATGGCGGCCTCGTAGGCTTTTGCCGCGGAAGACAGCCATGGGACGAGCTTGGTGCCCTCACCCACGGCGACGACGAGGACGCCCGTGGCCATCGGGTCGAGCGTGCCGGCGTGGCCGACGGCGCGCACGCGAAGGACCCTTCGGAGGCGCGCGACGACGTCGTGGCTCGTTGGTCCGCGGGGCTTGTCGATGACGAGGATGCCGCTAGGGGCCCTTGTCACCACATCGTCGTTCATGAGGCGTTCGCGAAACCTACCGGCCACGGTGCCCGGCGGCCACCATGTTAAGCTTTCGATGGCGATGACGATCTCCACCAGCCCTGCACCCCTCAGGCTGGGTCCGTACGAGCTGCTCCGGCGGATCGCGACGGGCGGCATGGCGGAGGTCTATCTGGCCCGCCGCGGGGGCCCTCACGGGTTTCAAAAGATCGTCGCGGTCAAGCGCATCCTGCCGCAGTACGCACGGGACCCCGACTTCGTGGCGATGTTCGTCGACGAGGCGCGGGTGTGCGCGCGTCTCGGCCATCCGAACATCGTGCAGGTCTTCGACTTCGGCGAGCAGGACGGCGAGCTTTACATGGCGATGGAGTACGTCGACGGGACGACGGGCGCGCGCGTCATCCGCGCCGCGGCGTCTCAGGGCGAGGACCTGCCGCTCGACGTGTGCCTACACACGGCGCTCTCCATCCTGCGCGCGCTCGAGTACGCGCACGGCGCCCGCGACGACGCCGGGCGACCGCTCAAGCTCGTCCACCGCGACGTCTCGCCGGGGAACGTGCTCATCGATCGGTCCGGCGCCGTGAAGCTCACCGACTTCGGCATCGCTCGGGCGGCGGAGATCGAGCGGCGGACGGACGCGGGGCAGCTCAAGGGCAAGCTCGGCTACATGTCGCCCGAGCAGGTGGTCGGCCGCGAGCTCGACGAGCGCAGCGATCTGTTCACCGTCGGGATCGTGCTCGCCGAGTCGCTCATTTTGCGGCCACTCTTCAGCGGCGGCAAAGAGCTCGACGTCCTTCTTCGCATCCGTGACGCCGACGTCTCGGTCCTCGATCGCGTGGGCAACCGTGTCCCCGACGACGTCCGCGCGGTCCTATTCCGCGCGCTGGCGCGCGACCCGGCGCTGAGGTGGCAGACCGCGAGCGCGTTCGCCGAGGGGCTCGAGGACATCATCCGGAGGCGTCGCCTGCAGGTCGGCCCTTCGCGCCTCGCCGCCGCGGTCGAGAAGCTCGGACTCGTCGTCGGCCCCGACGTCGAGCAGGAGACGCGCGACACCGGGTCCAAGTCCACGGCGCCGATCGACAACGACACGACCACGCGGGCGACGCTCGCCGCGAGCGCCCCTCCGCCGACGGAGCGCGATGGGGTGGACGGGTCGCAGAGCGTGCCGCCGAGCGAACCGCTGTCGGTCGCCCCGAGCATCTATCGCCTCCAACGGCCCGACGGGTCGGTCATCGGGCCGGTGACCTTCCCGCACATCATCGAGCTCTTTGCCACGGGCGAGGCGAGCGCCACGGCCACGATCGCGCGCGAGCACGGGCGCTTCAAGCCGGCGAGCGACTACCTGGAGCTCGGGCGCTTCCTGACGAGCCCCGCCCTCAAGTGGGACGCCGACCTGCCGAGCGCTGCCATCGACCGCGGCGTGCTGGACCCGGCCCGCCTGCCGACGCGGATCTTCCACCTGGCCGTGCGCCGCGAGACGGGCGCGCTCGTGCTGCGCGACGGGCCGCACAAGAAGAGGATCTTCTTCGTCGAAGGATCGCCCGAGTGCGTGACGTCGACGGAGAAGCGCGAGCTGCTCGGTGAGTTTCTCATCCGCCGCGGCCAGGTCTTGCGCATGGAAGTCGAGATGGCTCTCGCGATGCTTCCGCGCTTCGGGGGCCGTCTCGGCGACGCCCTCGTGGGCATCGGCGTGCTGCGCCCCATCGAGCTCTTCCGCGCGATCCACGACCAGACCCAGGAGCGCCTGCTCGAGACGTTTCGCCTGAAGCACGGAGAGATCGCGTTCGCGCGAGGCGTTCGCTCGCAGGAGGAGACGTTCCCCCTCGGCGTCGACACTTACGAGCTCATCGGACGTGGCATCCGCCACGGATACGCCTACGACGAGCTCGAAGCGATGCTCGCTCCCTGCCGCGAAGAAGTCATCGAGCCGGTGCCGTCGCCCCCCGTCCGTCTCGAGATGTTCCGACTTTCGGAGGCGCAGGCAGGCGTCCTCGATGGCGTCCGGGGCAAGACGACGCTCTCGAAGGTCGTCGCGCAGATGACGACCGCCGGGAAGGCGGATCCCGAGGACGTGCTTCGCGCGGTTTTCCTGGGCCTCGCGTGCGAACTGCTCCGGAGCCCGAAATGGGTCGTGCCCCCAAGCTTCATCAAGGGTAGGTGAGTCTGGAGCCAATGGCACGGAGCGAACCGTGAGAATCGGGGTGCGAGCCAAGTTGTTCTTTCTGTCGGCGGCGTTGATCTTCGGCGCTGTCATCGCGATAGAGGCTTATGTCGCGCCGCAGATCGACCGTTTCCTCGAGGACACCGCGCACGTGAACGCCGCGGTGGTGGCGCAGGCCAGAGAGGCGATGTGGCGCCTGGTCGGCTGGGGGACGGTCATCGCCCTGGCGCTCGCGCTGCTCGTCTCGAACGCCGTCGCCATGCGCATCGCATCCGCCGTCGGCGAACTCACGGCGGCCGCGCGACGGATCACCGAAGGGGACCTGTCGGTGCGCACCCGGCTCCCTGGCGACGACGAGCTCGGCGAGCTCGGGCACGCGCTCGATCGCCTCGCGGGCAGCCTGGCCACGACGCTCGGCGAGCTGCGCGCGGAGCGCGACCTGCAGAAGAGGATCCTCGAGGCCATGCACGAGGGCGTCGTCGTCGTCGATCGGGATGGGCGCATCGTCCTCGTGAATCCGGCCATCCGCTCGACGCTCCTGCTCGGGGCCGACGCTGTCGGCAAGCTGCTCATCGAGACGGTGCGCCACGCGCAGATCGATACGATGCTCGACCGCGCGCGCGAGGCGCCGGAGGATCAGCCCCTGGAGCTCGAGCTGCCGGGGCTCAAGCCGCGACGCCTGCTCGTGACGGCGGCCCCGCTGTCCGGCGACGAGGAGGGCTTGCTCCTCGTGTTCGTCGACGTCACCGAGCTGAGGCGCCTCGAGTCGCTCCGGCGCGACTTCGTGGCGAACGCGTCGCACGAGCTCCGCACGCCGATCGCTGCCGTCCGTTCGGCCACCGAGACCTTGCAGTCCGGCGCGCTCGACGACCGCGTCGCCGCCACTCGGTTCCTCGACATCATCGAGCGCAACGCGCAGCGCCTGCAGAGCCTGGTCGAGGACATGCTCGAACTGTCGAAGCTCGAGTCGAACGAGTTCAAACTCAAACGCGAGCGTGTCGACCTGCAGCGGGTCGTCCCCATCGTGCTCGCCCTCTTCCGCGAGCGCGCCGAGAAGAAGGGCGTGCGCTTGTCGGCCGAGCTGGGCGTCGCGCTGCCCTCGGTCGAGGGCGATTCGCGCGCGCTGGAGCACGTGCTCTCGAACCTGGTCGACAACGCGGTCAAGTACTGCCCTTCGGGATCGAAGATCCTCGTCAGCGCGGTGGAGCACGACGGCCGCGTGCGCCTCGTGGTGTCCGACACGGGCCCGGGGATCGCGGCAGAGCACCTGACGCGCGTCTTCGAGCGGTTCTATCGCGTGGACGCGGGCCGATCCCGCGAGCTCGGCGGCACGGGCCTTGGACTCTCCATCGTGAAGCACATGGTCGAGACGATGCGCGGTCGGGTGTCGGTCGAGAGCGCCGTCGGCAGGGGCTCGACGTTCACGGTGTCGCTCCTCGCCTCCCAGCGTCCGGTTCAAGACGCGCCCACGGTGATCCAGGGCTGACAGTCGGAGCGGACTTCACGAAGAAGTCACGCGCGTACTGATCGTTCGTCACGCGGCGGAGCGACCCTCGTCGTCGTGAGCCTCGTGCACCTCGCGGTCGCGGCCACCGCCGTGTCCGTGGCGCTGTATTTGCTGATGATGGCCCTCTTCGCGAGGGCGATTCGAGCGAGCCGTGTCGAGGCGAAGCGGGCCGTGAGCCGCGCGCCGCTCGTCACGATCTTCAAGCCGCTGGCCGGCAGCGATGACGACCTCGACGAGAACCTCGAGTCGTTCGCGCGCATCGAGTATCCGTCGTTCGAACTGCTGCTCGGCGTCGCCGACTCGTCGGACCCGGCCTTCGCCGTGGCGCGGCGCTTCGCGGCCCGGCACCCAAAGCTCCGAGTACGGGTCCTTTTGACCGACCCCAGCGCGACCTACAACCCGAAGGTGGCGCAGCTCGTCAGCCTCGAGCCCCATGCCACGGGCGAAATCTACGTCATCTCGGACTCGAACGTGCGCGTCCAGCCCCGCTACTTGTGGTCGCTCGTCGCCGAGCTCGAAGACCCGCGTGTGGGCCTCGTGACGAGCCTGTTTGCCGGTACGGGCGAAAGGACGCTCGGGGCCGCGCTCGAGAACCTCCAGCTCTCGGGTTCGTCGGCGCCTGGTCTGGTCGCTCTGAACGTCGCGTCCTCGCGGCCGTACACCGTCGGCAAATCGATGGCGATGCGGCGCCGAGACCTGGCCAAGCTCGGCGGCTTCCGTCCGGTGGGGGACGTCCTCGCGGAGGACCAGATCCTCGGGCGGCGCTTCCACGAGGCGGGCTTTCGCACGGCGATGACGTTCGAGATCGTGGAGAACCGCAACATCGCGTGCTCCATCGGCCGCACGTTCGAACGCCACACCCGGTGGGCCAAGGTCCGGCGCTCGCTCCAGCCCGGAGCGTTCGTCATGGAGCCGCTCCTCACGCCGATCGTCGTGGCCTCCGCCGGCGTCGTGGTCGCTCCATCCAAGGGAAGCGCGGCGTTGCTCGTCGCCGTCTCGGCCGTCCAGACGGCGTGCGCGCTCGGCGCCGTTCGCTTGCTGCGAGGTACGTGGCTGGCGTGGTGGTATGCCCCGCTCGAGATCGCGCGGGCGTACTTGGGATTGGTCTATTGGGCTGTCGCCTGGACCAACCGGCGCATCACGTGGAGGGGTCACGCCTTCGAGCTCTCGCGCGGGAGCGCCATCGTCCCGATCGCTCAGGGTGCTCCGTCGGCCGGGGGCGCGGGATCACCGGCCTGAGACGACCCTACTGGGGCCGATCCGAAGGGCGAACACCTAGACGTCACACGAACGTCACTTAGACGCTACGTTGCCCTCTCCCGGTGACCCCAAGATGCGCGCCGTGGTCGCCCCCCCTGCGACATCGCTGACAAAAGACGCAGGCTACAAGATGCGGGCTAGAGACCTCACCGTACGGTACGGGGAAAACACGGCCATCAAGGACGTCACGATCGACGTCCACGACAAGGTCGTGCTCGCCCTCATCGGCCCGAGCGGCTGCGGCAAGAGCACGTTCCTTCGGTCGCTCAACCGGATGAACGACATGGTCCCCGGCATCTCGGTCAGCGGGCACGTGGAGCTCGACGGCGAGGCCGTGTACGGCCCGGGCGTCGATCCCGTCCTCGTCCGGCGCCGCGTCGGGATGGTGTTCCAGCGCTCGAACCCGTTTCCCAAGTCGATCTTCGAGAACGTCGCCTACGGTCTGCGCGTGGCCGGCCTCTCCGGCCAGAGCGTCGTGGCCGAGCGCGTCGAGCGTGCGCTTCGGCACGCGGCCCTCTGGGACGAGGTAAAAGACCGTTTGCAAGAGTCGGGGCTCGGCCTCTCGGGAGGCCAGCAGCAGCGCCTCTGCATCGCGCGCGCCCTCGCGGTCGAGCCGGAAGTGCTCTTGATGGATGAGCCGGCGAGCGCCCTCGATCCCATCGCCACGGCCAAGATCGAGGATCTCATCTCGGAGCTCCGCAGCGAGCTGACGATCGTCATCGTGACGCACAACATGCAGCAGGCCGCGCGGGTCTCGCAGCGCACCGGCTTCTTTTACATGGGGCGTCTCGTGGAGGTCGGCGAGACGAGCACCATCTTCACGCGTCCGAAGCAGCGCGAGACCGAGGACTACATCACCGGGAGATTCGGGTGACGATCTCCCGAACCCACGACGAGCCTACGGGCTCGGCCAAAAGCTCAGGAGGTCCGTTCATGCGATTCGTCTTTCCGTTGGTCCTGACGTTCGTCGTTACGCTGGCCGGATGCGCGCGCACGGAGCACGCGCCGGCTGGCGGGGGGGACGGGGGGCCGGCGGCGGGGGAGTCCCAGACCCTCACCCTCAAAGGTTCGGACACGATGGTGATCCTCGGTCAGCGCTGGGCCGAGGCGTACATGAAGGCCACGCCGGACGTCACGATCCAGGTCACCGGCGGCGGGTCGGGCACCGGCATCGCTGCCCTGATCAACGGCACGACGGACATCTGCGAGTCGAGCCGACCGATGAAGGACAAGGAGCGCGACGAAGTGCAGGCCAAGCGCGGCGCCCCCGCGGTCGAGACGAAGGTCGCCCTCGACGCGCTCGCCGTCTACGTCAGCGCGTCCAACCCCCTCACCGAGATCTCCATCCCGGCGCTGCGCGGCGTGTACCTCGGCGACACCAAGGGCTGGAAGGCCATCGGCGGCCCGGACCACGCGATCGTCCTCTACGGCCGTGAGAACAACTCCGGGACATACGGCTACTTCAAGGAGCACGTCCTCGAGAACAAGGACTTCGCCGCGGCCGTACAGACGCTCGCGGGCACGGCCGCCGTCGTCTCGGCCATCAAGGGCGATCCGTTCGGGATCGGCTACGGAGGGATCGCATACCTCGAGGGGATCCGGGCGCTCAAGGTCAAGAAGGACGACGCCTCCCCGGCCGTGGCGCCATCCCTGCAGACGGCGCAGGATGGCTCGTACCCCATCGCGCGGTTCCTCTACTTTTACACGGCCGGCGCACCCACGGGGCTCGGCAAGCGCTTCGTCGACTGGGTCCAGTCGCAGGCGGGCCAGGGCGTCATCGAGCAGGTTGGGTACTATCCGCTGCCCAAAGGATGAACCAGTGGCCGCCCCCATGACAGCGCACACGAGGAACGCGGAAGCGCTAGGCGAGCGGGGGTCGCGCTCGCTTCGCCGTCGGGGCGGGCTCGGCGAGCGGACGGTGGAGATCGCGATCCAGCTCGTCGCGCTCGTCTCCATCGCAGCGATCCTGCTGATCCTCGTCTTCGTGGGCAAGGAGGCGCTGCCGCTGCTGACGAGCGCCGAGGTCCACAAAGAGGTGACCCCGCTCGGGATGCTCGCGCCGATCCAGCGGTCCGGCGAGTCGCTCTACATGTGGCAGCCGGTCAGCGACGTCGCGAAGTACAACGTCATTCCGCTGATCGTCGGGTCGGTGAAGGTGACGCTCGTGGCGCTGGTGTTCGCGGTGCCGCTCAGCGTGGCGGCCGCGCTGTTCGTGTCGGAGTACGCAAGTGAGCGCGTGCGCGAGCTGGCCAAGCCCGCGATCGAGCTTCTGGCCGGTGTGCCGTCCGTCGTCGTCGGGTTCTTCGCGCTCGTGGCCCTGGCGAGCTGGATCCAGGCGGTCTTCGGCACCGAGCACCGGCTCAACGCGCTGGTCGCCGGGTTGGGGCTCGGGTTCGCGATTTGCCCCATCGTGTTCACCGTGGCCGAGGACGCGCTACGAGCCGTGCCCCGTTCCTACCGCGAAGCCGCCCTGGCGATGGGCTCCACGCGTGCGCAGTCGGTGCTTCGCGTGGTGCTGCCCGCGGCCGCGCCGGGCATCGCCGCCGCCGTCGTGCTCGGATTCGGGCGCGCCATCGGCGAGACGATGATCGTCGTCATGGCCTCGGGCAACGCCGCGCTGCTCGACGCCAGCCTCGGGCGGTCGACCCGCACCATCACGGCGACGATCGCCCAGGAGCTCGGGGAGGTCGTCGTGGGCAGCCCCCATTACGACGTGCTCTTCGCGCTCGGCGCGATGCTCTTCACGGCGACCTTCGTCGTCAACTTCTTCGGCGAGCGGGTCGTCGACGGGATGCGCCGTCGTCTCGGGGCGGGATCATGAACGTGACGACGGCGGGCGCGAGGCTCGTCGGGCGCCCTCGATACGGCGATCGAGCGCTCGCCGTGGCCACGGGGGCGGCGGTCGTGACCATCCTGAGCATGCTCGTCGTCGTCCTCTTCGACGTGGTGCGCGGGGGAGCGACGAAGCTGTCGTGGGAATTTCTGACGACGAGCCCGCGCGAGGGGATGACGGCGGGCGGCGTCCTGCCCGCGATCGTCGGCACGGTGAGCTTGACGCTGCTGATGACCATCGCGGCCGTTCCCGCCGGGGTGGCTACGGCCATCTACCTCACCGAGTACGCCTCGCGCCGTTCCCGCCTGGCTCGCCTGGTGCGCGTGTGCGTCGCCAACTTGGCGGGCGTTCCGTCCATCGTGTTCGGTCTCTTCGGGCTCGGCTTCTTCATCTCCACGGTCGGGCGCGCGATCGATCGGGTGGCCTACGACGGGGAGGCCGTTTATGGGCGCCCGTGCCTCTTGTGGTCGTCCCTGACGCTGGCGATCCTCACCTTGCCGGTCGTGGTCGTCTCCACGGAGGAGGCCATCCTGTCGGTGCCGCGCGAGCTTCGGGAGGCGAGCCTCGCGGTCGGCGCGACCCGGCTGCAGACGATAACGTACGTGGTCCTGCCCGAGGCCCTCGGCGGCATTCTCACGGGCACCATCCTCGCGGTGAGCCGCGGGGCGGGGGAGGTCGCGCCGATTCTCTTCACGGGCGTCGCTTATTACCTGCCGTACCTCCCGACGCATCTCAACGATCAGTTCATGAACCTCGGCTACCACGTGTACGTCCTGGCCACGCAGTCGCCCGACGTCGATCGCACCAAGCCGCTGCTCTACGGCACGGCGCTCGTGCTCCTCATGCTGACCCTCTTGCTCAACCTCATTGCCATCGCGATCCGCGCGCGCAGCCGTCGGCGGTCGCGCGCCGCCGCCTGACGAGAATCCCCGTCCTACCCCGTCGATCCTTCGCATCCCCCTTTTCGCCAAGGAGAGCCCGCATGCCGCAAGCCCACACGAGCCGCGACTTCGAGTCCGAGCTGCGAGAGCTCCGCGCCCATTCGCTCGCCATGGGGGCGCGCTGCGAGCGCGGGCTGCAGCTCTCGCTCAAGGCCTTCTGGGAAGGGTCCGCGCAGCTCGCGGCCGAGGTCGAGGAGCTCGATCGGCACATCGACCGCGACGAGATGGACATCGACGCCCTCGTCCTGCGGATCCTCGCGCTGCGGCAGCCGGTCGCATACGACTTGCGGTTCCTCGCGGGCGCGCTGCGTCTCGTCACCGATCTCGAGCGGATCGGCGATGAAGCGGTGAACATCGCCGAGCGGGCCAAAGAAGACCACGGGACGGCGAAGGACAAGATCCGCGGCGACCTCAAGGCCATGGGCGAGCAGGCCCAGGAGATGCTGCGCGACGCGCTCGACGCGTTCGTCCAGGGCGAGACGACGCGCGCCGAACAGGTCCTCGCGCGCGACGACGCGGTGGACGAGCTCTATGGCCGCATCATTCGCGCGATGACCGAGTTCATGTCGCAGCACCCGACGCAGGTGGCCGAGGCCATCCGGGTGATCCACGTGGCGAAGTACCTCGAACGCGTCGCCGATCACGCCACGAACATCGCCGAGGAAGTCATCTTCATGGTGCGCGGCGAGGACGTCCGGCACGTTCGGACGCACCCACCCCCCTCCGTGACGATACGTCGCGACTGACCTTTGCCCTCGATTTGTTGCGAGGACGCCACACGAGCGGAGCAAGGTTCCCCCGCCAAAGGAGGCCTCCGTCGTGACCCATAAGCTCGCCTTTCCGCTTGCTGTAATCGCGTCGTCTTTGATCGCCGTCCCGCGCGCCGCCCTCGCGCAAGCAGTACCGGCGCCCGCCCCCGCCCCCGCC
>PLIR01000536.1 GCA_003139415.1 Myxococcales bacterium
CCGCCGCGCTCGCGGTCCTCGTCGACGCGACGGCACGCGCAGCCGTCGGCACGCTGACCGAGCAGCTCAGCGCCGCCGCCGTGGCGCCACCTCCCCCCGGCCGAGCCGCCGGCGTCGTGCGCGAACTCGCCGCCCTCGCGACCATGCTGCAGCGGACCATGACCCCGTCCTGAGTTAGAGTACCGGCGATGGCCTCGCGACGCCCCGCCGTCTGGCTCGTCGCGCTGGCGGCGCTGCTCACGCCCGCGCCGATCGCGCAGGCCGAGATCCTCCACGGGGTGGGCGGCGACTCCGTCAACGTCCAGGCCGACCGCCTCGACATCGACATCCTCGCGGGCGANNGCCGACGTGCGAGGCGTCCACGCGGAGGCCCCGACCGTCGAGGTCGACCTGGCCAAGCAGGTGCTCGACCTCCGAGGGGGGGTCAAGCTGACGCGCGGTCAGGGTTGGCTCACGGCCGACAGCGCGCGCATCGAGATCGCGACGGCCAAGGTCTCGCTCAATCAGGTGAAGGGCGCCATCCCCGTCGCCAAGGGCCCCTAGGTGGACGAACCCGCGGGCGGCGGCGAGCCGCAGCGCACGACACCCCAGGAGCCCGCGCTCCGCGCGTCGGGGCTGCACGTCTCGCGAGGCGGCAAGGCGATCTTGCGGGGCGTCGACCTGGAGGCGCGCGCGGGCGAGGTGCTCGGCGTACTCGGGCCGTCGGGCGCGGGCAAATCGACGCTCTTTCGCGCCCTCGTCGGCGAGGCTCCGCCGGATCGCGGTGTCATCCTGATGGATGGGCGTGACGTCACCCGCTGGCCGCTTTGGCGGCGAGCCCGCGCGGGCGGCGGATACGTGCCCCAAGGACCGAGCGTCCTCTGGGAGCTCACGGTGCGCCAGAACCTCGACGCCTACCGGAAGATAGCCGGCATGCCCGCGATCGACGCCCTCGAGGCCGCGACGCGCATCGGGCTGGAGCACCGGCTCGATGTGCGCGCTGGCGAGCTGTCGTCTGGGGAGAGGCGGCGGCTCGAACTCGCCAGGGCGGTGACGCGCATGCCGCGTGTCCTCGTGTGCGACGAGCCCTTCGCCGGCGTCGACCCGACGGGGGCGCAGCGCCTGGGGGCCCTTCTCTCGGACGTCGCCGCGCACGGGGCCGCCGTCATCCTGGCCGACCACCACGTTGCCGAGGCGCTGCGCGTCTGCTCTCGTGCCGCCCTGCTCCTCGACGGCGACATCGCCGCGATCGCCCCCGCGGGTGAGTTTGCTGCGCACCCTCTCGTACGCGGTCGATATCTGGGCACTTGGGAAGCGTAACGGCCGGCCGCCCGAGGGCCGCCTGGCCCTGGACAGGGCTGCCTCGTCATTTTTTCCGTAAAACGAGCCGAATTCAGCAATGGCACGGAAATGGCTCGCGCCCGACTGCCGCCGGAACCCGGTCGGTGTTAGTGGTTAGGTGAGCCTCGGATGGAGATAAAACAGCAGCTCAAACTCAGTCAGCAGCTGGTGATGACGCCCCAGCTGCAGCAGGCGATCCGGCTCTTGCAGCTGTCGCGGCTCGAGCTCATCGACGAGATTCGCAAGGAACTCGATGCCAACCCCGTCCTCGCCGACGAGGAAATCGACCCCCGGGCCCGTGCCAACGCCGACGGCAAGAACGGCGAGCTTCCCCCGATCGAGCCCCCTGCCCCGGATTCCCCGGCCATGGCGTCGGAGAAGCTCGACGTATCCGACCTGAACAAACGCAGCGAGGAAAAGCGGGTCCAGGAGATCGACTGGGAGCAGTTTCTGGAAAACCGCACCCTGCAGCAGCCTTTGCCGAGCAACCGCGGCGGTTACGACGAGCTGCCCCCGATCGAGCAGAACCTGACGAAGAGCGTGTCGCTCGTCGATCACCTCCGCTGGCAACTGCACCTCAGCGATTTCACGGACGACGAGAAGATGTTTGCCGAGCTCGTCCTCGGCAACCTCGACGACAACGGCTTCCTCGATCTCAAGGGCACCGACCGGGGCAACGGCGAGATGACGCCCGACCTCACCCTGGCCGACCTCGCGCGCGANNGTCTTCAACTACGACGACCTCGAGCTGCAGGTCATCGACAAGCACCTCGGGAACCTCGAAAAGCACAACTACCAGGCGATCGCGCGCGACCTGAAGGTGACGGTCGAAGAGGTGTACGAGGCCGTCAAGCAGATCCAAAAGCTCGAGAGCCGCCCGGCCCGCAATTTCACCGACACCGACGACAAGACGATCGCCATCACGCCGGACGTGTACGTGATCAAGGACGGCGACAAGTTCGTCGTGACGGACAACGATCGGGGCGTCCAGCGGCTCTACATCAACGAGTCGCTCACCAAGCAACTCCTGAAGGACCCTCAGGCCAAGGAGTTCATCGGCGAGAANNTGCGCGACGTCGCCGAAGCCGTCGGCATGCACGAGTCGACGATCAGCCGCGTGACGACGAACAAGTACGTGCACACGCCGCAGGGCCTCTTCGAGCTCAAGTACTTCTTCAACTCGTCGATCCGGCGTATGGCCGACGAAGACATCGCCAGCGAAAGCGTCAAGCAGGCGATCAAGAAGATCAT
>PLIR01000409.1 GCA_003139415.1 Myxococcales bacterium
TCGGCAAGGACGTCGCGGCGATGGGCAAGGCCTGCCAGAAGGCGACCAAGATGAAGGAGATCGGCAAGACCTTCAAAGGCAAGCAAGCGGACAAGGACCCGCCGCAGTCCTTCCCCCTGAAGGCCAAGGCCGGCCACTGCTATCGCGCGTACGCGCAGGCCGCCGAGGGCATCAAAGACCTCGACCTCGCGATCAAGGACTCGACGGGCGCCATCGCGGGCGAAGACTCCACGGACGATCCGAGCCCCGTCGTCTTCGAAGACGGCGCCGTCTGCTTCAAAGAGGACGACGCAGCGACGGTCGTCGTCTCCGTCGGCATGGGCTCGGGCGCCTACGCCGTGCAGGTCTGGGGCGACTAGGGCACGGCCGTTCTTCCGCTGTCATCCTGAGNNGGCCGAAGGACCCCACGGAAACCCCGGTTCGCATGGGGTCCCTCGCTCCGCTCGGGATGACAGCATTTAGTACCTCGGGTCTACTCGTGCCGTAACGCATCGATGGGATCAAGGCGCGCGGCGCGGCTGGCCGGGAGGAAGCCGAAGGCGATGCCGGTTATGCCGCTGACGGCGAGGCTGATCCCGATCGCGATGGGGCTGAGCGCCATGTGCCAGTCGAGCAGCGCCTGAAGGCCTGCGATCGCGACGCTGCCCACGACGACGCCTGCGACGCCGCCGAGCACGGACAGGACGACGGCCTCGACGAGAAACTGCATCCGGATGTCGCCTTCCCTGGCGCCAATCGCCATCCGGATCCCGACCTCGCGCGTCCGCTCGGTCACGCTGACGAGCATGATGTTCATGACGCCGATGCCGCCGACGATGAGGCTGATCGCCGCCACGAAGACGAGCAGGTCGGTGAGGATGCCGTAGACCTTGTCCTGCAGCTCCGCGAACTCCTTCTGGGTGTGAACGGCGAAGTCGGCGTCCCTGCCCGGCGCGATGCGGTGGCGCTGCCGCAGGATGGCCTCGATCTGCCGGACGGCGCTCGCGGTCGTCTCGGAGGAGGTCGCCGAGCCCATGAGGGCGCCCGCGAACCCTGGCGGCGTGTGCATGACGCGCGAACGGAAGCTCGACGATGGCATAAGGACGAGATCGTCCTGATCGAACCCGAACGGCGCCTCGCCCTTGGCGACGAGAACGCCGACCACGCGGTACGCGTAGCGGCCGATGCGAAGGCTCCGGCCCACGGGATCCTCCGTCCCGAACAGATTGCGCGAGACCGTCGAGCCGATGACGACGACCTTGGACTTGGTGGCCTCGTCGTGCGAGTCCCACAGCGCTCCGCGCTCGATCGCCCAGTTGCGGACCGTGAAGTAAGACGTCGTCGTCCCGGCGATCTGCGTGTTCCAATTTTGGTCCCCGAAGACCGCCTGCCCCATCGTTCGCAGGACGGGGGTGATGGCCACGACGTTGGTGGAGTCGCGCAGGATGGCGCGGCCGTCGTCCTCGGTGAGGCGCATTCCGGAGCCCTGCGCGCCGCGCGCCCCGGAGGCTTGCAGCGTCTGCGGCATGATGAGGATGTAGTTCGATCCGATGTCCTGGATCTGCTTCGAGACGTGCTCGCGTGCGCCCGATCCGAGCGCCGTCACGGTGACCACCGCGGCGACGCCGATGAGGATCCCGAGGACGGTGAGCGAGGCCCGCATGGGACTTCGCAGCACCGCGCGGAACGCGAGACGGGCGCCGTCGAAGAGGGATCGCATGGTCCGCTCGACTCCCTACTCGACCCGGAGGGCGGCCATCGGGTCGAGCTTGGCGGCCCGGTAAGCCGGCAGAAAGCCGAAGACGGTGCCGATGGCGACGCTGACGCTGACGGCGATGCCGAGGGCCCCCACGCTCGGCACCATCGCCGACGACATCAGGCGCCCGATGGCGAGCGTGATCGCGCTGCCGACCACGATGCCAAGGACCCCGCCGACCATCGTGAGGACGATCGCCTCGACCAGGAATTGCACGAGGATGTCGCCCTCGCGGGCGCCGATCGACATCCGGATCCCGATCTCGCGCGTCCGCTCGGCGACGCTCACGAGCATGATGTTCATCACGCCGATCCCCCCCACCAGGAGGCTCACGGCGGCGACGCCGAGCGCCAGCGTCGACAGCGTCCCGAGGATGGCGTTGGTCGTCTGGCGAAGCTCGGCCTGCGAGTTGACGACGAAGTCTTCGTGGCCCAGTTCGACGCGATGGCGCTGGCGAAGGATGCCTTCGATCTGGTCTTTGGCGCGCGAGGTGGTCTGGTCGCTCGTCGCGCTGACGAGGAGCTGATCGGTGCGCCCGGGCGCCGTGTGCATCACGCGCGCGCGGAAGCTGCCGATCGGCATCATGAGCAAATCGTCCTGGTCGTCGCCGAAGAACGACGTACCGCGCGGCGCGAGGACGCCGATGACCGTGCACGGCGAACGGCCGATGCGGATGGTGTGACCTACCGGGTCGGCGTTGCCGAAGAGGTTCGTCGCCACCGTCTGGCCGACGACGCACACCTTCGTCTTGAAGACCTCGTCGTTGTCGGTCCACAAAGACCCGTTGGCCGTCGTGTAGCGACGGATGGGAAAGAACGACAGCCCCGTCCCGATGATCGTGGTCGACCAGTTCTTGTCCGCGTAGACGACCTGCCCCTGGGTGGAGAGCCATGGGGCGACCCCGGAGACGCTCACCGCGTCGCGCGCGATCGCCCGGCCGTCTGCCTCTGTGAGGCGGCCCACGGCCTTGCTCTTCGCGCCGGACGCCTGGTTCGACGACGCCGTGACGTAGAGCGCGTTGGAGGCGACGCTGTCGATCGCGTTGCCGATGGAATCGGTGGCGCTCGACGCGGCGGCGGTGACGACGACCACCGCGGTGATCCCGATGAAGATGCCGAGTACGGTGAGCGCGGCGCGCATCTTGTTGCGTGCGATCGCGCCGAGCGCGAGCCTCAGGGCGCCGAGCAGCGTGACGATCATCGCGCCCTCGGGGCAAAGAGCACCATCAAGCCCCAGCGAACGGGGACGCCCACCGCCAGCGCCGCGAGCACGGCCGCGGCGCGCAGCGGGGTCCAGACGAAGGCGTCGCCCGGGGCCGCCATGCGATCGGACGTGGCAAACCACGCGACGAGCGGCACGGACACGGCGATCAGCGCGAGCGTGTACGTCGCCGAGATCACGGCGGCGCGCCGGACCTGCAGCGGATGGCCCTCGACGCGCGCTCCGAGACGGGTCCCGACGAGGGCCTCGAGCGCGAGGCTGAACGCCGCCGGCAGGGCGACGTTGTGCACGCCGAGCAACGCGTCGACGCCGATGCCCAGCAGCTGACCGCCGATCGTGGCGGCCAGCATCGCCGCGTACACCACCACGAACGGCGAGCCCGGGCTGAAGAAGTCCTCGTCGGCGGGTGAATCGTCCACGTCAGCGCCTCGGGTTGAACGTCGTCAGGAGCAGGTACCGCAGGAGCACCAGGCACGCGATGCCCACGAACACGAGCGCCGCCAGGACGACAGGCCCGTTCGCCGCCGCCGCCAGCACGCTCGTCCAGAGGCCGTCGGTGGCGCGCGCCGGCAGGGGCAGCGCGACCATCGCCGCCAGCAGGAGACCGACGGCACCCCCGGAGACAGTCACCGTGTAGCCGAGCGCGAGGCGGATGCGCTGGTCGCTCGTGGCCGGTCGTCCCAGCGTCCGCCGCACCCACCGCGCCCCGACCCACGCCTTCGTCACCTCCCCGAAGATGCGAGCCGCCAGGAGGTAGCTCAGCACCTTGAGCTCGAGGATGAGGCCAATGTACGCGAGCGCGATGCCCTCTCCGAGCACCTCGCCCAGCAGCATCATCGGGTACGCGCTGAACGGCACGGGACCGCCGGAAAGCGCAGCCGCGGCCGCGGCAGTCGCACCAGCTCGCAGCGGCGTCGCGGCCGGGTCCTCCGCGCGCGGCAAGGCCGCCAGCTCCGCCGCCGCGTCCATGGGCTGCGCCTGGCGGACGTCGCTCACGATCTGACCGTCTCGCATCGTGACGACGCGCGACGCGCACGCCGCAATGTCCCGCTCGTGGGTGACGAGGACGATCGTAATGCCGCGATCGCGGTTCAGCGCCTGCAGGAGCGCCAGCACCTCGAGGCTCGTGCGCGTGTCGAGGTTGCCCGTGGGCTCGTCGGCGAGCAGGAGCGGAGGGTCGGTCACGAGAGCGCGCGCGATGGCGACGCGCTGCTGCTGCCCGCCGGAGAGCTGGTTCGGCGTGTGATCGAGGCGCGCGCCGAGGCCGACGGCTTCGAGCGCCGCCGTCGCCCGGCGTCTCCGCTCGCGCGCGGCGACCCCGCGGTACTGGAGCGGCAGCTCGACGTTCTCCAGCGCCGTCGTGCGGCTGAGGAGGTTGAACCCCTGAAAGATGAAGCCGATGACGCGATTGCGGACGATGGCGCGCGAGTCGCCCTTGCGCGATCCGACGTCGAGCCCCGCGAGCATGTACGTCCCGCGCGTCGGCCGATCGAGGCAGCCCAGGATGTTCATCATCGTGGACTTGCCCGAGCCGCTCGTGCCCACGATGGCGACGAACTCCCCGTGCGCGATGGCGAGGTCCACCTCGCGCATCGCGCGGACGAGGCTCCCGCCGGTGTCGTACTCCTTGGAGACCCCGGACAGCTCGATGAGCAGTTCTTCCTGCCGATGCGGCAGCGCGGCCGCAGCCGCCATCAGAATATCCTTCGATTTTTCTTGTCGTTGACGTCCGTCTCGTCGGTCACGACCTTCGCCCCGACGGGGAGAGTCGGGTCCGCGACCTCGGTGAAGACGCCGTCGGTGATGCCGATGTTCACGAGACGCATCTCGTCCTTCTCGTCGCCGGGCTTGTCGCTCGTCAGGACCCAGAGGCGGGCCTGGCCCTTGGCCAGCGCGGGCTCGGGCGGCTGCAAGACGGGCTTGCCGTCGGCGCCGAGGGGCGGCGTCGGCCGGAAGCGCAGCGCGGCGTTCGGGACGCGCGCGACGCCGCGGGCCTCGTGCGTGCGCACCGTCACGGTCGTCGTCATGCCCGGGCGGAGCTTGTCGCCGCTGTTGTCGACGTCGACGACGCCCGAGTAGGTGACGACGCCGGACACGTTGTTCGGGCTGAACCGGATCTGCGACACCTTGCCGTGAAAGACCTCGCCGGGGAACGCGTCGACGACGCAGTCGGCCTCCATCCCCTCTTCGATCTTGCCGACGTCCGCCTCGTCGACATCGGCCAGCACGCGCATCTTGCGGAGGTCCTGCGCGATGACGAACAAGATCGGTGCCTGGAAGCTCGCGACGACGGTGGCGCCCGGGTCGATGCCGCGCGTGATCACGATGCCGTCGACGGGCGAGTAGATCTTCGTGTAGCCGAGGTTCGCGTTCGACTGACTCAGTTGCGCGACCTGGGCCTGGATCGACGCCTGTGCGCTGAGAACGGCCGCCTCGGACGCCGCGGCCTGCGCTTGCGCCGCTTCGTAGTTGCCGCGCGCGCTGTCGAGATCGGCCGCGCTCGACAGGTTCTGCGCGTAGAGCTTCTGGGTGCGCTCGAAGACGACGTGCGCGATCTCGCGCTGCGCCTTGGTGCTCGCGGCCGATGCCTTTGCCTGCTCGAGCTGCGCCTTCTGCGCGGCGAGGTTCGCCTGCTGGGCGCTGACCTGCGTGCCGTAGATGAGCGGGTCGATCTCGGCGAGGACGTCGCCCTTCTTGACGACGGAGTTGTAGTCGACGAGCACCTGGGTCACCCGGCCATTCACCTGGGCTCCGACCGTCACCTGCAAGAGCGGCTGCACGGTGCCGGTGGCCTGCACGCGCTCGGACACGTCGCCCACGACGACCTGCGCCGTCACGTACCGTGGGGGAGGAACCGGCCGGTGGGTGGCGGCCCACGCCATCCCGCCGCCGATGGCGACCGCGATCCCCCCGGCGACTGCGGCTCGGCGAACCCAGCGCCGCGCGCCCTCTTCCGCGGACAGAGCCTTCTTGAGCTCTTCGGTAACGGCAACGGTATCGGTCATGGGGCGGAAGCGGTCACCCATCCTTGGATGCGGACGTGGACAGTTTGTTTTAGCGGACCCTAGCCATCCAAGCCATTGCGCGGCGAGGACGGCTCGCCCCGCGGCGGGCAAAGGGTAGGACAAGGGCGGCGAGAGTCGCCCACGCAGCTCCGCCGTTGACAAGCCGCCGCGGCAGCGTACTCTCCCGCGCCCCCGTCGGACTTTCGGAGCGTAACGCGATGGTTTCTTCCACCCAGCAGTACAGCCGCATCCGCAAGCGGAAGATGACGACGAACGGCAAGCGCAACAAGCGCGAGCGGCGCCAACTCGGCACGCCGTCGTTCGCGGTGCACGTCGAGGGCTACGACGCGAAGGCGGCCGACGCGCCGCGCAAGGCCGCGAAGTAGCGGGCGCCGCCTTCGAGGCTCGGCAGCCTCCGGCCCGTCAGGCCCGGCCGCGGGCGATCGCGTGGATGGCGTCGAGGACCTCGATCTGAACGGCCCCACGCCGGTCCTTGCCGACAGGCGACCCGTCGAGTTCGACGATCGCGAAGCGATCGATCACGCGACCGCCCTTGGTCACGGCCTCGGTCGTGCTGATCTGCACCTTCGCGCGGTAAAGGGCGAGCGTAATCGCCAGCAGGAGGCCAGGCCGATCGAACGTCTCGACCGTGAGCATCACCTGCCCGGCGGGCGAGTCGTCGAACGTGACCGTGGTGGACGAACCGGCCGGCACGACGCGCGGCGGGTGCGCACGCGCCATCGCCGTCTCGATGGGGATGGCGCCCGTGATCATCTCGCAGAGCACCTCGGTGATCCGCTTGGCGTCCGCATCGCCCACGGGCGACGCGTTGGGCGCGTCACGCCGGAGCCACAGCAGATCGAACGCCTCGCTCGTCCCCGACGGGAGCCGCCGCGTGAAGGCCAAGGCCGATACGACGTCGAGCTTCTGGATCACCACCGACGCGCTGATGAGCGAGAGCAACCCCGGACGATCGTCTGCGACGACGCACATGATGGCGACCCCGTCGGCCTGGCGGCGCCAAACCTCCACGTGGGCCGGCGCCGCGTCGCGACGGGCCGCAATGGCCGCGTGCTCGCGAACGGCCTCGGCGTCGTACGTCGTCCGGTAGCGCTCGGGCATCGAATCGGAGAACCCCCCGGCGCTGGGAGGTGAGGCGGGCGAGCGCAGCATGGTGCGAGTTTGACCGGACACGCGACTCCCTGGGGTTAACCGGGGGTTTCATTGCGATGTCGTTGCCGCGAAGCTAGAGCTTGAGGGCGCGGCGCTCGAGAGAGCTCGATCCAAACCGCGAGATTGGGAGCATCTCATGCGCCTCCGAACCAGCCTTCATCGTCCGCTGCTTTCGATCGCCTCGCCGCGCCTCTCCCCCTGGACGAAGGCCTCGGCGGCCCTGCTCGCCACGTTCGCGCTGGTCGCCGCGGCCCCGATGGCGCGCGCCGATGACGACAAGGGCGGCGACGCCGCCTTCGAGGTCAAAGTGGCCAAGGGCGAGGTGACCGTGACCGCGCACGGCGAGTGGCACATCAACAAAGAGTTCCCGTGGAAGCTCGTCGTCGGCGACGTCAAACTCGACCGATCGAGGTTCGAGCTGGGCGAGACGACCGCGCACGTGCGGGGCGCTCCGTCCGGCACCGCCAAGCTCCGAGGCGCCATTTGCTCGAAGGACGTGTGCCGCACCCTGGAGCGGGATCTGGATGTGCCGTAGCCTGTCCACGTGCCGCCGATAGCCTCCCGACGCGCCTCTGGCGGTCGCGCCGGTCCGATGGCGCGCCCAACCGCGGTCCTCTTCGCGACGCTGGGGGCGGGCGTCCTGCTCGCCCTCGGAGCCAGCGCCCCGCTCGCCCGGGGCGACGCGAAGCCGTCCACGATCTCGCCTTCGGAGATCCACGAAGGGATGAAGGGCTACGGCCTCACCGTGTTCAAGGGGACGCAGCCCGAGCGGTTCGACGTCGAGGTGATCGGAATCCTGCACCACTTTCGCCCAGGCCAGCCGCTCATCGTGATCAAGACGCCGAACCCGCGCCTCGATGTCGTGAAGACCGTGCGCGGGATGAGCGGGAGCCCGATCTACCTCGACGGGCGGCTCGCCGGCGCCTACTCGTACAGCCTCTCGGCCTTCGAGACGGAGCCCGTCGCGGGCGTCACGCCGATCGATCTGATGCTGACCGAGATGCGGCGGCCGATCCCCCCCGGCCTCTGGCCCTCGCTCGGCGGTCCGCCTCTGCCGGGGCACGGCGCGCAAGCTGCGACTACCGTTCCGGCCGGGGCCGCGCCGCAGCCGAACGAGTCGGCGTTCTCGTCGTTCGATGGTCCCCCGGGCCACTACGACCTGCTCGAGCACGCGCGCCAGCTCGCCGATCACGAGGGCAACCCCGGGGCGCGACTCGAAGGCGGCTTCACGCCGGCGGCCACGCCGCTGATGATGGCCGGCGTCGGCGACCGCGCGGCGGCGGCGCTGCGGGCCATGGTCGAACCGCTCGGCCTCGACCCATTGCAAGGCGGCGGCGGCACGGCGAGCGACCCTGACGCGCCCCTGCACTTCGTGGGCGGCGGCGGCCTCGGCGTCGAGCTCGCGCGCGGCGACGTCTCGGTGATGGCGCTCGGCACGGCGACGTACGTCGACGGCTCGGGCAAGGTGGCGGGCTTCGGGCACCCGATGCTCAACGGCGGCGACGAGGCGCTCCCCGCGTGCATCGGGCGCGTGCTGTGGATCGACGCGAGCGCCCAGGCCTCGCACAAAGTTGGCGAGTGCGCGCGCCCCCTCGGCACCCTGGTTCAGGACCGGCAAACGGCGGTCATCCTCGACGAGCGCGTGACGGCGCCCGTCATCCCCGTCGACATCGAGGTCACGGGCGTCGTCGGCGCGCCGCAGACGCGCTGGCACGCCGAGGTCACCGACGACAAGTTCATGGGCCCGGGGCTGGCGGCGACCGTGCTCGGATCGGTCATCGAGGCCACGACGAGCGAGCGGCGCGACGTCACGTGGAAGATGACGTCGACGGTGACGGTCCACGGCCACGGCGCAGTTCACCTCGAGGACGTCGGCATCAGCGCGGGCGGCACGCCCGACGTGTCCGATTGGGCACGCTCGCGCGTCGTGAACACCGTCGGCGACGTCTTGAACAACCCGTTCGAGCACGCCCGGGTCGAGGCCGTGCAGGCGCGCTTCGAGGTCGAGTACGCGCGCGACCTCTGGCGCCTGCGGGGCGTCGAGCTGCTCGACCCGGTGGTCGACGGCGGCGACAAGATCCGCCTGCGGCTGCACCTGGTGCCGGAGCACGGCCCCGAGGTGACCCGCGTCCTCGAGGCGGTGATGCCGGTGGAGCTGACGGGCAAGGACGTCGAGGTCGAGGTCGTCCCCGGCTACGACGTCCTGCCGGAACTGCCGGCGCCCGAGACCCTCGACGAGCTCCTCGCCAACGAGTCACGCCAGTCGATCGCGCCCCGAACGGCGGTGATCCAGTTCCGAGTCCCCTCCCAGGGGATCGCGTACCGGGGTCACGTCACCCAGCGCCTGCCCGCATTCACCGTCGACGCGCTGCGCCCGCAGAGCGCGGACACAGGCCCGGAGGCGTTCCCGAGCTGGTCGCGGACGGTCGTGCCGCTCGGGATGTATATGGAGGGGCGTGACAAGGTGAAGGTGAAGGTCAGGGCCGTCGTTCGATAGTGGGCCGCCGGGCGCGGGGCGTGCGATGAGGGTGCGGTGGCGCGGTCGGTCCGGGTCCTGCTGGCGATGGTGGTTGTGGGCTGTGGGA
>PLIR01000227.1 GCA_003139415.1 Myxococcales bacterium
CCGGTTCAATCTTCCGATCTCGTCGCCCACGATCCCCGCGCGGTGACGCAGCGCCGCGCGCGACTCCTCGTCGACGGGGAGACGGTCGACGTGACGCGCGAGGAGGTGCAGCTGGAGGACGGCGGCGTTCAATGGATTTCGGACCTCGTGCGCGAGGTTCAGTGCCAGGCTCCCCATGGCCGAGAGTGCTTCCGCGTCGGCCGCCCTCTTTTCGAGCGCGCGACGCTCGGTGACGTCGATGCCGAAGCCGTACACGAGCGCCGCGTCTTCGCCCCCTCGCGCCAGCGACAGGTGCCAGCGCACCCGCGCCCGCGCCGAGATATCGCGGCGCTCGCGCGGCGAGAATGACGAGACGAGCGCCGTACCCCGCCCTCGCGTCGTGTCGAGGAAGCCCGTCTCGACCTCCTGGGTGCGACGAGCGCGCGTACCCGCGATCGCCTCGCGCATGCGCGGCCGATCTTCCTCGGGGATCCACGTGTCGACGAAGAGCCGGCCTGCGGCGTCACCCGGCTCGATGCCCGCCAGGAGCGCTGCCTTTCGGTTGAAGAGCGCCACCCGATCCTCGAGGTCGAGCCCGACGACGAGCACGTCCGCGAGCTCGGCGAGGGCGCGGTAACGGCGCTCCAGCTCGTCCCTCTCGCGCGCGAGTCGCACCTTGGCGAGGGCCTGATCCACCGTCGAGATCAGCTCCTCCGGCCGAAACGACTTCGGGATGAAGGCGTACGCGCCCGAGCGCAGCGCTCCCATCGCCGCGTCCATCGTGGCAAACCCCGTGATGAGCACGACCTCCCCGAACGGGCACGCCGCGCGAAGCTTGGCGATGAGGTCGACGCCGCTGGTGTCGGGGAGCTTCACGTCGACGATCGCCACGTCGAACCCACGCGTGCGCGCGATGTCGAGCCCTTCGTCGCCGCGCGACGCCGTGACGACCTCGATCGAGCTCGACGCCGCTCGTCCGTCCGCGAGCTCGGCGCTCATGATCACCGCGTGGAGCGTGCCCACGAGCTCGACGTTGTCGTCGACGATGAGGACCCGCGAGCGCGCCGAGGCGGTGACCGGAAGGCGAGGCAGCGACGCGCTCGACACGCCTCACACCAGTCCGAGCAGCTTCTTCAGCAGGTCGTTGACGAGCTGCGGATTGGCCGCGCCTTTGCTCTCCTTCATCACCTGGCCGACGAGGTAGCCGAGAAGCTTCGTGTTGCCGGCGCGAAGCTGTTCGGCCTGCTTCGGGCTCTGCTCGATCACGCGGCGGCAGATCGCTTCGACCGCTCCGGTGTCGGTGACCTGCTGCATCCCGAGGCGCGCGACGACTTCCGCCGGCCCGCGATCGGTGCCCTCGATGTCCGCATAGACCTCTTTGGCCTGCTTTCCGCTGATGGTGCCGGCGTCGACGAGGCCGAGGAGCGCAGCGACCTGACTGGGACCGACGGGAAAGCGCGCGTCGAGACCGTGGGTATGGACGCCGCGAAGAACCTCGCTCTGGATGAAGTTCGCCACTTTCGTGGCGTTGCCGTGCTGCTCAGCGGCCTGCTCGAAGAAGGCTGCGATCTTGGGGTGGGCGGTGAGCACGCGCGCGGCGTAAGGGGTGAGGCCGAGGCCCTCCACGAAACGGCGCCGCTTCTCGGCTGGCAGCTCCGGCAAGCTCGCGCGCGCCCGCTCGACGAACGCCTCGTCGAGCCGCAGGGGGGGCAAGTCCGGATCGGGGAAATAGCGATAGTCCTGCGCCCCCTCTTTGCTCCGCAGGCTGTACGTGGTGCCGAGGTCGGCGTTGTAGCCGCGCGTCTCCTGTACGACGCGACCGCCGCGGTCGACGAGCGCCGTCTGTCGCTGGATTTCATGCGCGATGGCCTTCTCGACGAACCGGAACGAGTTGATGTTCTTCAGCTCGACGCGCGTGCCGAGTTTCGCCTCGCCGAGGGGCCGGACGCTGACGTTGGCGTCGCACCGGAAGCTGCCTTCCTCGAGGTTGCCGTCGTTCACCCCGACGAACAGCAAGACTTCGCGCAGCGTCCGAAGGTACTCCGCCGCCTCCGCGCCGCTGCGCAAGTCCGGCTCGCCGACGATCTCGACCAACGGTACGCCGGATCGATTGAGGTCGACGACCGAGTACGGGTCGAGGTGCACGCTCTTGCCGGCGTCTTCCTCCATGTGAACGCGGGTGATGCCGGCGCGCTTGGTCTGCCCGTCCACCTCGATGTCGAGATGCCCGCGGCCGCTGAAGGGCTCGTCGTACTGGCTGATCTGGTAGCCCTTCGGCAAGTCCGGATAAAAGTAGTTCTTGCGGGCGAACCGGCTCTCCCCGGCGATCGCGCACGAGAGGGACAGCGCCGTGAGCACAGCGAGCCGGACGGCTTCCGCGTTGAGGACGGGCAGCGCACCGGGCAGCCCGAGGCACACGGGGCAAACCTGGGTGTTGGGCGGCGCGCCGTACGCCGTCGAGCAGCCGCAGAAGGCCTTGCTCTGCGTGAGGAGCTGCGCGTGCACCTCAAGCCCGATGACCGCCTCGTACTGCATCGGTGAGTCGATTTAGCACGGGCCCGGCAGGGGCCTACTTCCCGAACTGGAAAACGACCTCGCTGCGCCGCACCATCCCCAGCTGGTCGCGCGCGATGCGCTCGACCGCGGCGGGGTCGTCGCGGAGCTCTTCGACCTCGACGCGAAGGCGGGCGACGTCGCGGCGCAACTCGGCGTTCTCCGTGTTCACGTCCTGGAGCTCCTTCTCGAGCCCACGCAGCCGAGGCAATCCGGCGGGCTCGAGCACGAGGAGCGGGACCGCGATGACCGCGAGACAGAGCATCGCGATCGGCAGCGTGCGCTGCACGAGATCCGGCAGGGGATCGGGCATCGGCGGAGGGTCTCGCACCAGAAGCGAAAGCCTGCCACGCTGGCCCGCGCGGCGTCCACTTCTTCCCCGACCTCTTCCCCGACCTCTTCCCCGACCTNNCGCGCTGCTCCTCGCCGACGTCGTGACGCCAGAGGCTCTCGCGGAGGGCCTAGTCCTCGCGGCGACGCAAGGTACGAGTTTGACGCGGGGCCTCCTCGGGGCCCACGCGATCGACGCGGCGCGCCTCGAACAGTTCTTCGATACGTACCACCAAGGCAGCGCTGCTCCGGTCCTCGTGCGCGTCGCGCCGCTGCGGGAGCTCGCGCTCCGACTCCCGCCGGGGCTGTGCGAGAGGCTCCAGGCCGTACCCGTAAGACGCGACCCGTTGACGGGGACGGTCGACGTCGCCGTGGTCGATGCCCGCGATGCGCACCCCACCCGCGAGATCGCGCACTTTCTCGGCGCCCCCATACGGACGGTGCGTACATCGCTCGCCGCCATGGAAGCGGCGCTCGTCCAGGTCCATGCCGAGCGCGCGAAAGGAATGACGGCGCTGGCGGCACCGATGGGGTTCGCTTCACCGCGCGACGAGCCAATTCCGGCGGCCGAAGCTTCCGAGCCCGAGGTCGCGATTCCTTTGACCCGCCGGAACAACGCCACCATGGCTGCGGCCGCTCCTGCACCCCGACCGCAGGCTCCGGACCTCCGGTCGTCCGACGAGGAACAGGACGCCGGGATGGGCGTCATCGTCCCCGAGCCCGAGCCCGTCCTTGACCTGCGCAAGCGCAAGGCGGGACCCGAACGGCGGCCTGCGACCACC
>PLIR01000250.1 GCA_003139415.1 Myxococcales bacterium
CGCTCGACGCCGAGATCCGTGCGTGGCTCGCCCCCTTGCACGATGCGGAGACGGCGACGTGCGTGGCGGCGGAGCGAGGAGTTCTGGCGGCCCTCGCCGGCGATTGCAAGACGCCGATGGCCGCCTACGCCCTGCGTTCCGGGGAGCACATGCACCTCCGGGCATTCGTGGCCAATCCGGACGGCTCGGGGCGGCGCGACGCCGAGCGGCAGGTGCCGTGGCCGGCGGCCGAGCCGGAGGCTCGGGACGTGGGCCTCGAGGTCGGACGTGCGCTCGCGGGTTAGCGCGAGATTGCTATTCGTTATTTTTTCGCTTCGGTTTCTCAACAAATAAGGCACCGACTGGCTGCGCGGTTTACCATTGACAATCGATGGGGCTGGAAGCCGATTGCACTGTCCGAATCGGGAAGAAGGCGTTCGTCGGGAGAGCGCACCTCGAAGGGGAAACCCTTTCATTCCGGGGAGATACCCGTCTCGACATCCCCTTCGACNNGTGAAGGCCGATGGCGACGCGCTCGTCTTCCGCACCGACGCGCAAGAGGCCCGATTCGAAGTCGGACCGCTCATCGCCAATCGGTGGGCTAGGCTCATCAAAGAGCCAAAAGGCCTGTTCGAGAAGCTCGAAATCGGGCCCCAGTCGCGGGTCGCCATCGTCGACGTACACGACCCGATGTTCTTGCTCTCTCTGCGAGAGCGCACTTCCGGGCTGGCCGAGGGTCGCGTTCCCAGCGAGTCGGCGATCATCTTCTTCGGTGTCGACAATCATGACGCTCTGCGCAAGATCCAGCTGCTCCGCGCCCGCATGATGGATACGGGAGTGCTCTGGATCGTGCGCCCCAAGGGCGGCAAGACGGTCTCCGAGGCCGACGTCTTCGAGGCCATCCACGGGGCGGGCCTCGTCGACACCAAGGTGGTGAGCTTCTCCAAGACGCACACGGCGCACAAATGCGTCATTCCCGTCGAGTTGCGTGGCCAGGTCGTGCGGATCCGGCCGCCCATCGTGTCGATTCCGCCGTCGGCTCCGTCGGTGCCGGCCAGGTCGGTCCCCGCAAAGAAGGCGCACGGGACGCCGAAGTCGTCGAGCAAGCCCCCGGCGCCCAAGCCCAAGGCCCCCGCTCGCGCCGCCGCGAAGAAGCCCAAGCCCAAGGGCAACGCCAAGCGCCGCTAAGCGCAGCGTCGTGAGCGTTTGCTGTCATACTGAGCGAAGCGAAGGACCCCTGTATTTCGCCTTTGCCTTTGCACTTGCTCTCGCCGTTCTCATCTNNCTTCGGCCTTCGGCCTCAGGATGACAGCTAGCCAGTGATGACAGCTAGTGCGGGAGCGGCTCGTCGCCCACGGCGTCCGGGACGGCGTCCGAGCTGCTCTCGCCCTCGGGGGCAACGCCGACTTCTTGTAAATCGAACAGGAAGCGAATCGCGAGGGCCAGCTCGCCCGCGTCGTCGCCGTCGGCAGCCCGGGCCTTGAGGCGCGTGGTCGGCGCGTGCAGGAGCTTGTTCACCGCGCTGTCGACCATCTGGGTGAGCGCCGCGCGGTCGCCCTCGAGGTGCTTCAGCCGGCCCCCGAGCGAGCGTTCGAGCTCCGAGAGAAGGACGGCGCGGGTCTTGGCGCGCATCGCGACGCCCGTCGGCTGCACCTGCAGCCCGCGCGTCCAGGCGAGAAACTGCGCCACCTCGTCGTCGACGATGCGCTCGGCGGCCTCGCGCTCGGCCTGGCGGGCCTTCATGCCGCGCGCGACCTCTTGCTCGAGGTCGTCGACGTTGAACACGTACACGTTGTCGATCCCGTGCACGGAGGGCTCGACGTTGCGCGGCACGGCGATGTCGACGAAGAGCAGCGTCCGCCCCTTTCGCGCCTTCATCGCGCGCTTGACCATCTCGTGAGTGACCACGAAGGTCGGGCTCGCCGTGCTCGTCACGACGACGTCGGCCTGCACGAGCTCGGCGGCGAGGCTGTCCCAGGGCACGGCGGACGCGTTGAGCGTTCCCGCCAGGGTGGCGGCGCGATCGAAGCTGCGGTTGCAGATGTGAAGAGCCCGCGCCCCGTTGCCGAGGCTGCGCGCAGCCGCCTCCGCCATCTCGCCCGCCCCGACGAGGAGGACGGCGTGGTCGCCGAGGCCCCCGAAGACGCGCCACGCGAGCTCGACCGCGACGCTCGCGATGCTGACGGTCCCCGCGCCGATCGACGTCTCCGTCCGGACGCGCTTGGCCACGGCGAAGGCCCGGCTGACGCACCGACCGAGCAGGCTCTTGAGCGTCCCGGCGGCCAACGCCGCGTCGTACGCCTCTTTGACCTGACCGAGGATCTGGGGCTCGCCGAGCACCATCGAGTCGAGGCTGGCTGCGACCCGAAAGAGGTGCCGGACGGCCTCCTCGTCGCGCTTCTGGTACTGGTACGCGGCCAGCGCGTCGCCGCTGACGGCCCCGCCGTGATGCGCCAGCTCGTCGCGGATCGCCGCAAGAGCGGCGTCGACGCCGTCGGCCGCCTTCGGCAGCGCGAAGACTTCGACGCGATTGCACGTCGACAGGAACATGACCTCGGCGAGCTCGCGACGCGACGCGAGGCGCGCGAGGAGCTCGGGCAGGGCGTCGGCCCCGGCGGCGAGGCGCTCGCGGACTTCGACCGGCGCCGTGCGGTGAGAGAGGCCGACGACCAACATCACGCGGGCACCCCGCCCGGGGCGGCCACCTGTCCGAAGCTCCGGACCAGGTACGTGACCAGCACGAGGAGCGTGAGGCCAAAGCCGAGGATCGTACCGAACGCCGCGCGCCGCCCGCGCCACCCCGCGGCCGCGCGCAGGAGCAGCACCCCGCCGATGAGCGCCCACGACGCGTACGACAGGCACGCGCGCGCGATCGCCGCAGCCCCTCCGGCTTCGATCTCGCGTGCCCAGAGGGTGCCCGTCAGGATCCCGATCGTCAGCAATGGGAAGCCGGCCACGAGGAACCCGTGCTCGGCGCGGTCGAGTGCGTCGATGGGCGGGAGGCGGGACGCGCCGGCGAACCGCTTGTGCTTGAGCCGACTCTCCTGCAGGAGGTAGGCGACGGCCGCGGCGAAGGCCATCGTGAACAGCGCCACCCCGAGCAAGTTGGCGGCCACGTGGAACGGCAAGAGCGCGCTGCGCAGCCGCGGCTCGTCGTTCACGGGCCCGACGAACCGGGAGGCGAGCAAGAAAGCGAGCGCCTGCGGCGCGACGAACGCGCCGACCACGTCGACCCGGTAGCGCAAGCGCGCGAGCACGTAGGCGAGGCACGCAAGCATCGACGCCACGCTGAGCGAGAAGTGGATGCCTTCGACCGGACACACGTGAAGGACCAGCGACCAGACGACGATCTGCGCCGCGTGCAGGGGCACGCCCAGCGCGACCAGCCGAGCCGCCCATGGCCCCGCCCTGCCCGCGCGCCCGAGGAGCTCGGCGATGAAGATGACCGATGCCGCGAAGTACGAGGCCGCCGTGGCCACGAAGAGCCAGTTGGCGAGGTCGATGGTCACGCGACCCCTGCGAGGAGTTTGCCGAGCAGTTCTTCCTCGTTGGCCGGCCGGGGGCTGCCGGAGCGGGCGCACGCCTGCTTGCATGCATCGGACTCGGCGAAGTCGGCGAAGGCGCCGGAGGGGATCCCGAGCCACCCGGGCTCGACGTCGTAGGCCGAGTCGCCGATGAGCATCGAAGTCTCGACGAGCTCCGCGCCGAGCTGCTCGAGGTACGCACGCGCCTTCACCAGGCCGACCAGTTCGTGCGTGTCGCCCGTGCCGCTCACGTCGCGAAGGACGTGGACGGCCTCGGCGAGGCGGTACTGGCGCCCCGCGGACATCACCGTGAGCTCCCCGCCCTGAAGCTCGACGGAACCGCTGACGATCCACTCGTCTAGCGCCGCCTGGGGAAAGAACACTCGGTTTTCCATGCGTTTCTGGTTACCCCGGCCACCGATCAGGGTACACGAGCCGGCCGCACGTGCCATCCTGCCCGCATGGCCTCGGGCAGCCCGGCACTCGTCGCACCACTCGTCGCACCCCTCGTCGCACCCCGGGCGAACGTGCTCGAGACCGTCGCTCGGATCGTGGAGCTCGGGGGTGGGCTTCACCGGAGAGACGCCGTCGGCGCCATGCGGGCGCGCTTCGAAGCGCGGACGGGCGCCTTTGCCCCCGAGGACGCATGGTTCGAAGAACGCAGCCGCGCGTTCTGGGACGACGCGGTGACGCGCGAGCGGTTCGGGCGCGCGGTGGCGACAGAACTGGCGCCTGGGCAGCGCGCGTGGCTCGGGCCCCTCGAGCGCGCGCACAGGGGCCTCTTCCGTGTCGAGGTGGAGACCGCGGGAAGGAAGCTCGTCGACGTATGGAGCGGGGCGGAGGTATTGCCGACGATCGTGGACGAAGGGTCGGCGGCGGAGCTCGACGCGTCTTCCGGGCAGCTGGTCGACGCGCGCGTCGTCGGGGCCGAGGACCCCCTCGTGCTCGCGTTGCTCCCGGGCGCCGTGTTCCACCCGCGTCACGCGACGCCCGCCATCGAGCCCGTGCTCGCCGCAGCCCGCGCCAAGGATCTCTCGACCGACGACACGCTCGACGCGCTGCTCCGGATGGAGCGCTCGCTGCGCGCGCTGTCGCGCGTCAAGGCAGCCTACGCCTACCGCCCCGAAGCGCTCGCGCCGCCAGACGCTCACGGCGCGGCGTCACTGCCGGTGCGGCGCGCCGCGAAAGGCCCTACATAGCCGGGCATGGCGGCCTGGCCTCCGACGTTCGACGCGCGCCTCGTCCATGCACAAATGCTCACGCCGTCGGTGCGCGAGCTCACGTTCGAGCGCGCCGACGGGACGCCGATGGCCTTCGCGGCGGGGCAGTTCTGCAACGCCATCCTGCCGCTGCCGCACGAGCTCGATGGGGCGCACATCAAGCGCTCGTACTCGATCGCCTCGCCGCCCGGGGGCACGCCGCGCTTCGAGGTGGCCGTGACGCGGGTGCAGGGGGGCCGCGCCTCGGAGTGGCTGCACGAGCTGAGCGTGGGAGCCGTGCTGCCGTTCACTGGGCCGCACGGATTCTTCACGCGCCCGGTGGCAAGCGCCGCGCCCTCGCTCATGATCGCCACGGGTACCGGCGTGACGCCTTTGCGCAGCATGCTCCTCGACGCCGTCGCCGCAGGCTCGCAGGCGCCCATGTGGCTCGTGCTGGGGGTGCGGCACGAGCAAGACATCCTCTACGAGCGAGAGCTCCGCGACCTCGCCGAGCGCCACCCTTTCGTACGCTTCGAGCCAACGCTGTCGCAGCCGCCCGGCACCTGGAACGGCCGGCGCGGATGGGTTCAGACCCACGTGCGCGAGCTCTGGGACGCCCTCGTCGCGACCACCGAGCAGCCGCCGCACGCCTACGTCTGCGGCCTCGAGCGCATGGTCTCGTCGGTGCGCGATCTCCTGCGAACCGAGATGAGCCTGCCCCGCGCCCAGGTGCACAGCGAACGGTACGATTGACTCAGGGCAATCCTGCGAACGCTCTGATCTTCCTTCTTATTGGGGGACGTTGGTCGGCGGCAGCGTAATCTGCATCGTCTCGGGAGCGACGCAAGCCGACAGATCGAAGAAGAGGAACTCGAGCGCCTCTTCCTGTGCCGTCAGCGCCGTGTTCCCCGCGCACAAACCAGGCAGCGTGTTGTCCCCGGAGAGGATGCTGATGATGTTGCCCTCGCCGCCCGCGTGCAAGTCACTGAAGACCGCCTTGCCGCAGTACTGCGGCATGGAGTTCTCGCCCGCGTCAGGCGCCTTGGGGACGCCGCCCACGGGGGTGAAGATGCTCATGTACTTGGTGTCGTAGGTGCTGGAGTCGCCCTGGCCCGAATAGATCCAGCGCTGCGCGGCCGAGGTGACGGTGCCGAGGCTGGTCGCGACGTTCGAAAGCGTGATCTGACCGCCGTTGTCGGCCGCCGGGCTCAGGTTCGCTAGCCACTGCTGGAGGACGCTGCCCGCGTAGAACGTCGTGTCGATGTTGTACGACGCGCTGCCGGGACTCGCGCCGCTGCCGTTGTCGAGCCAGTCGCCCGCGCTCTTGAAATCCGTGCACGCCGGGCAGCCGTTGTTCGGACCATCGGAGAACCATGTGTAGTGGTAGTGCGTGCCGAACATCTTGCCGCCTTCGTTGAGCCAGGCGTGCATATTGGCCATCGCCGGCGCCGGGCGGTCGATCGGCGAGCCTTCGCAGGAGAGCATCACGATGTCGTAGTACTCGAGGCCTGTCATCGTGTCCCAGAGCGAGCAGGCCGCGGTGCCGCTGCAGTTGGGCGCGGTTCCACCGCTGACGCCGGCGCCGCCCGTCCCTTGGAACACCTGGATGTGCCCGGTGCCTTGGGGCGCGCTCCACTCGCTGTCGGAGACGCCGAGGCCCGAAAGAAAGCATCCGAGGTTGGCGTCGGCGCCGCCGCTCAGGAAGGCGATGCGGGGCAGGTTGCCTTCGCTCGCGTTCGCGGGAAGCCGGCTGTCGGCCGCGACGACCGCGTTGTCGGTGCAGGCCTTCACTTGGGACAGGAAGACTTCACGCCGCCATTTACCGATCTGTACGACGAGCGGGACGTGCGTCGTCGCGGGCACGTTCGTGAGGGTGAACTGGCCCTTGGCGTTGGTGATCCCCACGGCGAGGTAGTTGCCGATCGAGGCGTCGCACGTGCTGCACGCGTTGGTACCCTCGGTGATCGCCGGCAGCGTGCCCGTGGTGCTGTCCGGGACGTAGACGATGGCGTTGTAGATCGGGTTTTTGCCCGCAGGGTCGTACACGACGCCGGTCAGCGTCGTGCTCTTGCCGGTCGGACACGACGCGACGTAGCAATCGAGCTCGCCGCCCGTCGCGCACGCCTTGGGAGCCGACGAGTCGGCCTGGGAGATCACGAAGGCGCTGCCGTCGCCCGCCGTCGCCGTGCCGATGGTCGCGTCGTCGCCGCCTGACGTGGACCCGTCTTGGCCGCCAAGGCTGTCGCCCGTGGATCCCGGGCCGAGGCCGGAGTTGGTGCTGCCACAGCCGCCCATCGCGGAGACGACCGCGACGAGGCCCCCAACGAGCAAGGGAAGAATCGCGGTTCGAATGGTGGCCACGCGCGTAGTCATGAATGCTCCGAGAATGTCGAAGGGAGAGGAGCGGACGTACCGTCCGCTTGGAGTGCTTTGGCTTGGCTGTAACACCCCGTCAGACCAAGCAACCAAGCATGCCACACTCTCGACCCATCTTCACTCGACGGTGCTCTTTTTTGGCGGCGTTCTCCGAGAACGCCGCAGTGGGGGAGCGCGGCCGCTCCACCCACTGCCCCCAACCGGGAACTCGGCGAACTTGTGTGAAACCGGCGCCGCCCGTGATTACGGGCCCCCGTTCACGTCTTGGCAGCAGCGAAAGCCTGTCTCGTAGAACCGGAAATCTGGTCCGTGGGCGCTATTGGTGGAGTGGCATGTGGGCTTATTCCCCCCGTAGCAGCCAGACCAGTAACAACCGATGAGGATATAGGGCCAGTCGTTCGTGTGGTCGCGCGTCCGGACCACCCACTCTTCGACGTTGCCCGTCATGTCGCGCGCGCCGACGGACGACACGCATTTGCGCTTCGAGCCGCTCGGCGCGCCTTGGTAAAGCTCCTTCGCGTGCATCTTGGCCTCGGGCGCGGGCCACTTGGCGAGGAGCGGTTCGTCGACGGCGCGCCAGGGCTTGTCGTCGTTGCAGCGGCCGTCGACGTGATCACCGGCGTACGGGTACGCGCGGTGCTCTTCGCCCTCGCACGCGGCGATCCATTCGTCTTCGGTGCAGAGGCGCTTGTGATGCGCCGAGCACCAGGCGTTCGCGTCGTTGGCCGATTGCATGACGAGCGGCCGCGCGCCCCGCCGGTTGGGAGCCTCGTACCGGTCGATGCAGATCTCACCCGACCGCGTCATGGTGTGCGGGCACCCTGCCGTCGGGCGGCGGCGCCCGGCGTCGGCGTGCGAGAGGTAGGCGTCGTCGCCGGCACGCACGAGGCCAGACGGTGCGGAGTTCGTCTCGTCCGCGTCGTCGTTGCCTTCGTCGGCGTCGCCTTCGTCGTCCGGGGCGGGCTCCTGCTCGTCTTCCGCGGCCGGTTCCTCCGTCGGCTCTTGCTCGGCCGCGTCGACCTCGGACGGGCGCAGCGGGCCGCGATCGCGACCGAACGCGACGAAGGGCATCGCGGCAGAGAGGAGCAGACCGACAGAGAGGACGGCGAGCGGCGGACGGTGCACGGGGGCGAACCGCCGTTTACTGCTAGTAACCCTTGCGCGCCACCACGAGATCCCCGAGCTCGATCTCCAGCTTGGCCTGCGACACGAGGCACACCGAAGTGTCCTTCTTGGACTCGAGCACGGTCATCTCCGCCGTCACCTCGACGGGGTACTTGTCGGCGGAGAGCTTTGACCCCGGCGTCATCTCGAGGGCGGGCATGGGCCGCTCGTCGTCCGGCGAGACGCGGTAGCCGGCGGCCGGCGTGACGAGGCTCTGCCGCCAGGCGTCTCCGCGGTGCACGACAAAGAGGCGGTTGCCCGGCTTGAGCCCCGCCGACTGGCCCTTGTCGATGAACACGACCTGGGATTGTCCGAAGAACACGTTGGGATGCAAGCTCGCGAGCACGTGCGCCTGCACGTCGGCGTCGTTTCGCTGCGGGGGGACGACCTGGAACTTGCGCGTCAGCGGCCCGACGAGCGCGCCGCGCTCGATGACGTCGAGCGACTCGATGACGCGCGCCCTCGCGACGTGATCTTGCGGGTCCCACTGGTCGACGCGGACGGTGCCGAGGATCTGCACGATCTGCCCCGCGGCCGCCGTCGTGCGGGGGCGGAACACGGAGAGCTCCTGGCCGAGGCGCACGTCGTGGCCCTTTTGCACGCTCACGTAGACCTCGTCGAGGTCGGAGAGAAACATCGTGTCCTTGTCGGACCCGGTGACCGCGCCCCACACCTCGTCGGTGTCGTCGTGCACCCAGCCGGAGTCGCGCAGGAACACCGTCCCGTTCGGGACCTGGCGGCGCCGATCGATGAGCGACATCCCGTTGCCCGCGCCGAGCGCCGTCGATTTGCCCCCGGCGCCGAGGCCCGCCAGTCCGTCGGCGCCCGACCCGGCGCGCGTGAACGCCTCGCCGCCTTCGCGCAGACGGATCTCGTCGCCCGGGTAGATCCAGTTCGGGTTCTTGATCTGCGGGTTGTACGACCACAGCCGAGGCCACTGGTATGGGTTCTGGAAGTACGAGTCGCAGATCCCCCAGAGGGTGTCGCCCCGGCGAACGACGTGCGAGGACGCCGTCTCGGACCCGAGGATCGGCGCGTGGCCGGGGCGGTTCAAGAAGACGGGGCTGCCGCGCCCGCCGTGAACGGCGATGGGGCCACCGCCGCCCGCGGAATAGTCGAACGTGTCTTCTTCTTCGCCCGTGACCGGGTGGGCGCTCGATTCCGTGGCGTTGCCACCGCCGATCGTTCCGTTCGAGGACTGCGGGTTTCCGTACCCGAATGCACCGCGGACCGGGGCAACGCCCGTGCCTGCTTGCGGGGCCTGCGGCCCAGGGGCGGGGCTCCCTTCGGCTCCGCCGTTCCCGGCGTTCCCCGCATTTCCGCCGTTCCCGCCCNNTGCCGTTTCCACCCCCGGCGGGTTCGTCGGGCGAGGGAGTCGTGTCGCCCTCCGCCTGGGCGCCGGCGACGGCCGGCAAGAGGGCGACAGCCAGCGCGACCGCCGCGAGCAGGGCGCGCCGAAGGGACCGTGACGTCGACGTCTTCATGGATGGTCCTCGGGGACGGGGCCCGGCTGCTGCTGTGGCGTCGGGCCGGCGGACGGGATGCGTCGAGCCGCCTCGCTTTGGGGGTACTGCTGCGCGAGTCGATCGAAGTACCCCTTGGCCCGGGCCGGATCGCCCATCCTCTGCGCGCAGAGGCCAAGCTTGAGCAACGCGTCGGGCACCTTGTTGCCGCCGGGGAAGCGAGCGAGGACGCCCTCGAATTGGTCGGCGGCCTGGGCGAACTCTCCGCGCGCGAAGTACGCCTCGCCGCGCCAGTACATCGCGTTGTCGGCGTACGGGTGGTCCGGCCACTTGACGAGGAACGCCGCAAGGGCGTCGAGCGCCTGCGGGTATTGCCGGGCGGCGATGAGCGAGAGGGCCGCGTCGTACGCGCGCTTGGCCGCCGGATCGAGGGCCTGCGGTGCCCCGGCTTGCGCGCCGGTACCAGCGGCGTCGTCGGTACCGGTCTGCTGCACCTGATCGTCACCGCGCCATCCGCCGCTGCGGCCTGGCCGGGGCGAACCGATGACGCGGATGCTGGGGCGCGGCGACGCGTCGTCGGTGTCGGCGTAGTCGTCGGGCGGCTCGTCGAAGGCCCCGAGGGTCACCTCTCGAACGGCGGGCGCTACGGGCGGCGGGGGCGCGGGCGGCGCGACCACGGCCCGGCTTGGAGAGCTCGTCACGATGTCCTCGTCCGCGGGCGTCATCGCCTTGCGGTCCTCGGCGTCCCGGCTGCTCTCGATCTTGTCGAGCTCGGCCCGCATGCTGTCGAGTTGCTTGTCCTCCCCGGCGCAGCCTGCGGCCGCGGCAAGGCCCACGATGGCAAGGGCCCAGGGTGCGAGCACCGACCACGCTTGGGTTCGAGGTCTCATAGAACCTTCTCCGTCACACGCGGGCGTGCCCCTCGGACACGGGCCAAGCGCGCGTCACAACAGAGGCGAGAGTAAGGCCCGACCGCGGCCCGGGCCAATTTCTCGCCGTTGGCCCCGGCGCCGCGTATCTTTACGATCCGCGATTATTGCGAGAGCATCGCGTGCGTCGCGTTCCTCGAGGTCAAGCCGTTGCCCCATCCCCGCCGAAAGCTCGACCTTCGCAAGACGCTGTTTCTCTTGCCCAACATCATCACGCTCTCCAGCGTGTTCTGTGGGTTCGACTCGATACGGCTGAGCGCCACCGCGCAGAGCGACGACGACTACTACCGGGGCTCGCTCCTGCTCGTGTTCGCGCTCTTCTTCGACACCCTCGACGGTCGCGTCGCGCGCCTCACCAAGACGCAGAGCGCGTTCGGCCTGCAGATCGACTCGCTGGCCGACGTCATCTCCTTCGGCGTGGCCCCGGCGCTGCTCGTCTACAAGTGGCTGCTCTGGCAACAGCCCACGGAGGGCCTGTTCGCGTCGTTCGTCTTCGCGGCGGCCGGCGCGGTGCGGCTGGCGCGCTTCAACGTCCTCTCGATGAGCGAGACGGGCGCCCCAACGAAGCCGGGCAAGTACATCGTGGGCCTGCCCGTACCGGGGGCGGCGGGGATTCTCATCTCGCTCGTGCTCGCCAACCACGCGATGGGGGGCACACTTCAGCTCCATAGTCCCCGATACGTCTGGGCGATGATCGTGCTGACGTTGTTCCTCAGCTTCCTGATGGTCTCGACGATCCGCTTCCGGAGCTTCAAGGACCTCAGGCTCAACGCGAGGACGTTCGCGCTCGTCGCGTTCGCCGTCGGATCGAGCGCCCTCGTCAGCCTGCAAACGAGGCCAGCCTTCGTCCTCGTGTGGCTGCTGTCCTGCTACGTCCTCATCGGGCTGCTCGAGACCGTGCTCAGCCTGATGCGCAAGGCCGCGCGCCGCGAAGAAGCGCGCCGGAGCTTCCCGCCGCCCGCGCACTGACGGGCAAACGCGGGTCCGAGCACGACGATCGCTCGGACAATCGAGTCGTCTTGATAAGGTCTTAACGCGCTTCGTGCTCCGGATGGCGCCGATGCCGTTTCGTTCACGCGGTGCGAATTCGACGTAGGCAGTCTCGGCGGTCGTTGACTCGCCCTGATGCTTTACTAATGTCGTCGACCGTAAGATGCCTGGCCGTATCCGCGCCTTGCTCTTCGGCGCGCCGAAGGATGTGCACTCCGAGCACACCTTCCACAGCATCTCGCTCGTCGCGATGCTGGCCTGGGTCGGGCTCGGCGCCGACGGGCTGTCGTCCTCTGCTTACGGTCCCGAGGCCGCGTTTCGCGAGCTCGTCGCAGACGGGCACGACTACTCGTCGCTGGCGGTAGGGCTCGCCCTCGGCACGGGGCTGACGGTCTTTATCATCTCGTACGCGTACTCGCGGATCATCGAGCACTTCCCCTCCGGCGGCGGCGGTTACGTCGTGGCCACCAAGCTGCTCGGCCCGCGCTTCGGCGTCGTCAGCGGCGGCGCCTTGCTCGTCGACTACGTCCTCACGATCACGACGTCGATCGCCTCCGGGGGCGACGCCATCTTCAGCATGGTCCCGCGGGCATGGTTCGGCGCCGAGGCGCTGCGCCTGCCCGCCGAGGACCTGGGCACGTGGTGGGACCCGGTGCAGCGCACGAAGGTCGTCGTCGAGATTTTCTCGATCCTGCTTCTCACGGTGCTCAACGTCCGCGGCGTCAAAGAGTCGGTGCAGGCGATCCTCCCCATCTTCATGGCGTTCGTGGCGACGCACGTCGTGCTCCTGCTCGTCGCCATCTTCGGCCACATCGGCGACGTCGGCGCCGTCGCGCACCAGACGAGCGTGAACCTGGGCCACACGGTGGCTTCGCTCGGCACGTTCGGCGCGCTGATGCTGTTCGTGCGCGCCTATTCGATGGGCGGCGGCACTTACACCGGCATCGAGGCCGTCTCCAACGGCGTGCAGATCATGCGCGAGCCCAAGGTGCGCACCGCCAAGCGCACGATGGGCCTGATGGCGACGTCGCTGGCCGTCACGGCCGGCGGCATCATCCTGGCCTATCTGCTCGTGCACGCGATGCCGGCGGAAGACAAGACGATGAACGCCGTCTTGCTCGACCGCGTCGCGGGCGCCTGGAGGATCGGGTCGCTCGACGTCGGGCAGTGGTTTATCACCATCGCGCTCGCCTCCGAGGCCGGGCTCCTCCTCATCGCCGCGCAGGCCGGCTTCGTCGACGGACCGCGCGTCATGGCCAACATGGCGGTCGACTCGTGGCTGCCGCACCGCTTCGCCGCGCTCTCCGAGTCGCTCAGCATGCAAAACGGCGTGCTGCTGATGAGCGTGACGTCGATGGTCGCGCTCCTCTACACGCACGGCAACGTCGAGAAGCTCGTCGTCATGTACTCGATCAACGTGTTTCTCACGTTCTCGATGTCGAACCTCGGCATGTCGCGCTTCTGGATCCGGCACCGCAAGGAGCACGCGGACTGGTACAAGCATTTGCCCATCCACCTGCTGGGCCTGGGGCTCTGTCTCACGATCCTCGTCGTGACGGTGTTCGAGAAGTTCGCGGCCGGCGGGTGGCTGACGCTCGCCGTTACCGGCGCGCTCGTCGCCCTCTGCCTTTCGATCAAGAGCCACTACGGCCAGGTCGTCGAGGCCATCCGCCGCCTCGACGTGGAGCTCGCCGACCCGCTGGCGGAGGACGCGGCCGCGCCGCAGCCAGCCGTCCCGCCGAGCCCTGCGCCCGTTTCGAACGCGATCGGGGCCAACGACGCCGTCGCGATGCTCTTCGTGGGCGGGTACGGGGGGCTTGGACGGCACGCGCTGCTCACGCTCTTGCGCATGTTCCCGGGGCACTTCAAGGGTGTGGTGTTCTGCTCGGTGGCCGTCATCGACTCGGGCAACTTCAAAGGCATCGCCGAGGTGCACGAGCTCGAGCGCCGCGTGCAGCAGGCGCTCGACCAGTACGTCCGTTACGCGAACTGGCTCGGGCTCCCGGCCGAGAGCCGCTTCTCGACGGGCATCGAGGTCGCGGTCGAGGCGCAAAAGCTCGCGACGGATCTGATCCGCAAGTACCCGAAGGGCCTCTTCGTCGCCGGGCAGCTCATCTTCGACGAAGATTCGTTCGCCTCGCGGGCACTCCACAACGAGACCGCGTTCATGATCCAGCGGCGCCTGCAGCACGAAGGCGTACCGATGGTGGTCTTGCCGGTGCGGCTCTCGCTGAAGAAAGGGCCGAGGCTTGTCGCGCCGAGCCTCACCCAAGAGCCGGGCCTCACGCAAGAGCGCGCGTGACACGGGGCCTCGGGGGAGGTTGGCACTGGTGGGCAGCGGGGGCCTTGCTGGCCGGTTGCCACCCGACGTCGATCCCGGACGCCGAGGCAAAGGGCGACGTGGGGTGGCTCGAGGAGAACGGGACTCCTGACGCCGTCGCGGCGCTCGGCCGGCTGGCCGATCGCGATCCGAAGGCGATCGAAGCGCTGCGAATCCGCACCGCTTACGACTCCGGGGCCTTTCACGCGGCGTGGATGGCGGTGACGCGTGACGCCCCCTGGGGCGGGGCGATGCTGCGCGCAGGCCTCGCGGATCCGAAGACCGCCGACCTCGCGGCGGACGGCATGGGCAAGCACGACCCTCACCTCGCCGCCTTCGTCGAGCCGCTCGAGGCGGCGCTCGTGCGTCTCTCGGCCAGCCTCCAGAACGCGAACATCGCCAGCACGCTCGCGAGCGTCGGGCCGGCCGGGCACGAGGTCGTCGTGCGGCGCCTGAGCGACGCCTCGACCCGCAGCGCCATGTGCCGCGGCATAGCGTCCAAGTACGGCGACGCCGACGCGCGCGCGGCGTTGTACGCGATGCCCCCCGAGGCACGCGACGCGGCCGGGTGCGTCGACGCCGTCGTGCGCCTCGCCCAGCAAGACGACTGGTCGCTCGGCTGGCTCGCCACGAACGCCGAGCCCGGGATGCTCGGGGCGGCGGGCAAGATGGATGTGCTGTCGTGCGCCCGGCTCCACGTCGCCTGGGTGAAGGCTCTGGCGGCGAGGCCACCGGCCCAGTACCCCGCCCTCGTCGTGCCCCTCGGCTACGCCGTCGTTCGCTGCCCGGCGCAGGTCGACGGCATCCTCGCCGACGTCATCGTGCACATGCCCGCCGCGCGCGGGCTCGTCGTGCAGGCCATCGACCCCTTCGGACGCTACGAAGAGGCGCTGCACGCGACATGCGGGAACCTCCCGCTCGTCGCCAACGGCCCCGACAGCGCGATCGTCCGCGAGCGCGCGTCCGACGCGCTCATCCACCTGTGCAACGCGCCCCAGTAGCCGTTACTTGACGACGCGAAGGTACGGGGGAAGCTCGCGGCGCTTGCGCGACGCACCCCCTGCCGAGCGAGGCGCGACGGCCCCCTGCACCGGCGCGACGGACGGACGGACGGGAGCCGACGCCGCGCGACCGGGCGCGCCGAGCTTGGCGGGAAGGCCCACTTCGCCGTCCGGCACGGCGGCCAGCGCGGGGCGCTTTCGCGGACGTTTTGCCTTCGACCCTTCGACGGCGGCGATCGCCTTGGGCGCGCGCTCGCGCCCTGGGACCGCTCTGGGGGCCGGCTCCTTTCGGGCCGGGGGCGCCTCGACCGGGCGCACCTGCGCTTGCCGCGCAACATCGGCGGGCACGTCGTCGGGCCAGACCATCCCGCGCCCGTCTTCGCCGACCATCGCGAACACGCTCGACCAGGGGACCACGCAGAAAAAGGGCGCCCGGTTGAAGCTCAGCGTGCAGCTCATTCCCTCGTCGTCGAGGCGCAAGTCCGGGATGGGCACGGGCATGTTCAGGCCCACCTGAAGGACGAGCTGAGGCTGCTTCTTGAACCAGGCGGGCACAGCGACCGGCTCGAGGCGAGGATCGAGGTGCACGAGGATGCTCGAACGTTCGAGCAGCGCGAGCGCGACCTCTTTCTTCGGGGGCGGCGGTTGCGGCGTCGGCATCGAAGGACTTCCCTGGGGTCTCAGGCTCAGCGTGTAGCGCGGGCTCTCCGAGGCCGCAAAGCGGCCAGCGACATCGACCCGACCGGCAATGCTACTACGGCGAGGTGAAGTCTGCCTTGCAGAGGCACGCCGCCGCACCCTTGGGCGCTACCGCCGTTACGATTTTGGCGACGCCCCCATTGCCGCGCCTAGTGCCGCCGGATGTTTTTGACGCCTACGGCTGGTGCGCGAGCGACACGCTCGAGTGGCGACGGCCCGGGGCGCGCTGGGACGCGACACCGAACCTCGACGGAGCCGACCCCGCGCGCATGGTGTTCGTCTTGCGCGGACCCTGCGACTTTCTCCCCCAGGAGCTCGCGCGCCTCCACGCGGTGGGTCTCGGGCTCGAGGACGAGCAAGCCCTCGCCCCCTGGGGCATCGACGACGCGACCGATCGCCTGTACGAGCGCTCGGCACGACCGCGCGAGCTCTTGTGGCTCGCCGCCGACAACCTCAACGCGCTCTTCTGGGGCCTGCACGACTGGGCGCACTTCCACAACCATGGGCCCTTCGAGCGCCGCGCCTGGACCGAGCTCCAGTGCGACGTGAGCGCGCTCGCCTGGCTCTGGCTGAACCGCGAGCCCATCGGGCTGCCCGGCGAGACCTGGAGCACCCTCGCCGAGCGCGCTTGCGCCCTGGCCCATGCGCGCTTCGCGGGCGAGTCCGGGGGCGAGGGCGAGAAGCGCGAGAACGAGACCGTCTCGCGGGAGGAAGTCGACGACGTGTTGACGCAAGCCCGGCAGTCTTTATCTTCTGCCAGGTGACGACAGGGCTTCAACGCGGCCTTCAACGCAAAGGGGGCGATTGGTTTCGACGGAGATGACGAACTCGTTGCTGCGTACCGTGGCGCGCAGGCCCACGTAAAAACCCGCGTACGATTGATTGCGAACGATAACGCGATCGCGCTCGCTGCCTAAACAGCACTGAACGCCGTCCGACGGAAGGGCCTTCCAGCACCCTCCGAAGGGCGTGACCAAGCTGGATAGCCAAGCGCCGGGTCACCGGACGGGAGGCGAAAACAAACAGGTGACTAGCGTCGGGGAGAGCCCGCCGGCAGGCG
>PLIR01000064.1 GCA_003139415.1 Myxococcales bacterium
CGCGCCCCCCCGCCGCCTCGGCGACGATACGGTCGTGTCCGTGGTCGACTACGAGACCGGCCTCGCACGTCCGGGCCTGCCGAAGAGCAACGTCGTGGCCCTGCGCCTTGCCTCCGGCGCCCGTGTCATCGCACGGCCGAGCGGTACGGAGCCGAAGGCAAAGCTCTACTTCGACGTGCGGGAGTTCGTGGCCCCGGGCGAGGCCCCGGCGCTTGCCTCGGCGCGCGCGGAAAGGTCGCTCGAACAGCTCAAGGGCGCCATGAACGAAGCGCTTGGGCTAGAGCGCTTGCGATGACCGAATCCGGTGGGGAGCTCGNNAGCTCGAGGGGAGCGGAGGTCGCCCCCCTCGACCACGACTAGAGCTAGGCCCTCAAGCGCCCAGCCCTTGACAAATAGCGGACAGTCGACCATTTTGCGCAACCCCTTCGCCCGGGAGGCCTTTTGGCCCGTCGCCGCGCAGGAGGACACGTGCCATGCCGAAGATGAAGACCAAGAAAGCCGCGTCGAAGCGGTTCCGGATCACCGGCAAGGGCCGGGTGCGCCGCCCCAAGGCCGGCGGAAACCACGGCATGCAGGAGAAGTCGCGCAAGCGGCTGCGCCGCCTGCGTCAGAACGATATGGTCCACGGGTCGATGGAGAAGCGCGCGAAGCGCCTCCTCCCGTACGGCTGAGGAAACGCCAATGCCCCGCGCAAAACGAGGGTTCAAAGCCCGCCGCCGCCGCAACCGCATCCTGAAGGCCGCCAAGGGCTTTCACAGCGCCAGATCGCGCCTCTTCGCGTACGCGAAAGAGGTCGTGATGAAGTCGTGGGTGTACGCGTACGCCCACCGACGCCTGCGCAAGCGGGACTTCCGTCGCCTCTGGATTGCGCGCATCAACGCCGCGGCTCGCCAGAACGGCACCTCGTACTCACGCCTGATGCACTCGCTCAAGGTGTCGAAGGTCGATCTCGATCGCAAGATCCTCGCGGACCTTGCGGTGGCCGACCCGGCCGGTTTCGGCGCGGTCGTCGCCGGCGCCAAGGCATAGCGCTCGCGCTAGGAGCGTCCGCTCGCCCTTGGTAGGGTGAGCTTTCGTCCATGTCCGATTCGTCCATCGCCGGCGTGCTCGCCGCGCTGCGGGGTTCGTTCCGCGCTCGGTTCGAGGGCGCCGCGACCGAGCAAGCGCTCCGCGACGAGAACGCGAAGATCCTCGGCAAGAAGGGCGAGCTGACCGCCATCCTCAAGCAGATGGGGAGCATCCCGGCCGACGCGCGCAAAGCCGTCGGCGAGCAGGTCAACGCCGTCCGGCGCGAGGTCGAGACGGCTTTTGAAGAGTGCCTTGTCGCCCTTGCACGGGCCCAGCGCGAGGCCGATCTCCAAGCGGCCCCGTTCGACCTGTCGCTTCCTGGCCGCGAGGTCGCCCCGCTCGGTCACGCACATCCCATCTCGATCGTGCGCGACGAGATCGTCGACATTCTCGTCAGCCTCGGCTTCGCCGTGCACGACGGGCCGGAGGTCGAGCTCGAGGAGAACAACTTCACGAAGCTCGGCTTTCCGCCGGACCACCCGGCCACGGACATGCAAGACAGCTTCTGGGTCAAGGTTGCCGGTGCGCCCGACGACGCGCGGACCCTGCTTCGCACGCACACGAGCAACATCCAGGTGCGCGCGATGTCGAGCCACGAGCCGCCCATGGCGTTCATCGCGCCCGGCACCACGTACCGCCGCGACGACGACGCCACGCACTCGCCGATGTTCCACCAGATCGAGTGTTTCCTCGTCGATCGCAACGTCACGATGGCCCACCTGAAGGGCGTGCTAGGCGAGTTCGCGGAGCGGTTCTTCGGCGCGGGGACACCCGTGCGCTTGCGGCCAAGCTACTTCCCGTTCGTTGAACCCGGCGCCGAGGTCGACGTCGGCTGCCCCTTCTGCAAGCAGCCCGACGGCACGCGGCCCGGTTGCGGCGTCTGCAAGCGCACAGGATGGATCGAGATCCTCGGGTGCGGCATGATCCACCCCGTCGTCTTCGAGAGCTGCGGGATCGATCCGGAGACCTGGAGCGGGTTCGCCCTCGGGATGGGGCTCGAGCGCGTCGCCGTCGTCCGTTACGGCATCCCCGACATGCGCCTGCTCTTCGAGAACGACCCGCGCTTTCTCGCTCAGTTCTAGCCGCCGTTGCGCGTCGCACTGGCAGCCGACGCCGCCGGTGTAATGGCGACCGGCGTCGTGCGTCCGTAGGGGTAGAGTCTCAACCCGCAGGATTCGCCGCATGCCCCATCACGCCGGTTTGCTCGCCGATCCGCTCGCCCTGGCCCTTCGCGCGCTGGCCATGGCCTTCTTCATGGGCTGGCAGATGTTCTGGCCGCTGGTAGTCGGCTTTGCGCTCTCCGGCGTCGTGCAGGCCGTCGTCTCGAAGAAAGAGATGAGCCGACTCATGCCCGACGCTTCGCCCCGCTCCCTCGCCGTCGCGTGCGGCCTCGGCGCCGCGTCGTCTTCGTGCTCCTACGCCGCGACGGCACTGGCACGCGCAGCCGTGCGCAAGGGCGCGGACTTCACCGCGGCCATGGCCTTCGAGATGGCATCGACCAACCTCGTGCTGGAGCTTGGCGTCGTGCTCGTCGCGCTCATGGGCTGGCGCTTCATGGCGGCCGAGGCGATCGCCGCGCCGCTGATGATCGCCATCCTGGCGCTCCTCCTGCGAGCCCTGGTCTCGCAGAAGCTCCTCGAGGCGGCGCGCGCGCAGGCGGACAAGGGGGTCGCTGGGCGCATGGAAGGGCACGCGGGCATGGACATGGCCATCGTCGAGGGATCGCTGTTCGAGCGGATCCTCTCCGCGAAAGGCCGCACCGCGATCAGCCACTACTTCATCATGGACTGGGCGTCGGTCGGCCTCGACATCGCCATCGGGCTCCTGCTCGCGGGGGTCGTCGCGGTGGCCGTCCCGAGCGATGTCTGGACGGCCCTTTTCTTCGTGGGTCACCCCGTGGCTTCGCGCTTCGCCGGCCCGCTTGTCGGGCCCCTCGTCGCGGTGCTCTCGTTCGTCTGCTCCGTGGGCAACGTTCCGCTCGCGGCGGTGCTCTGGAGCAACGGGTGCAGCTTCGGCGGGGTCATCGCGTTTCTCTTCGCCGACCTACTGACGCTGCCGATCCTCAATATCTACCGCAAGTATTATGGGGGCAAGATGGCCGCGCTGCTCTTCTTCACGTTCTACGTGGCCATGGCCGCCGCGGCATTCGCGATCGACGCCGCGTTCGAAGCGCTCGGCCTCGTGCCCGCCCGGCCGACGACCGGCATCGCCGAGCACATGGCGGTGCGTTGGGACGCGACGACGGCGCTCAACATCGTCTTCGCGGCGCTCGCGGTCGCCCTCTTCGTCCGCTTCCTGCGAACGGGCGGGCCGGAGATGCTTCGTCATATGAGCGCTCCGATCCCGGCGCACGGTGCGCACTCGGCGCACGATGCGCCTCCCGACCCGCCGCACGACTGCTGCCACTAGTCGTGGTCGAGGAGAGCGACCTCGTCTCCCCTCGAGCTTCCCACCGATTTGGTCGTGAAATACGCTCCAGCCGACGGACGTCCCATCCCATGACGGCTCGCTTCGTTCGGCAATCGATCGGGGTCGCGGGCCGCGCGCTCGGACTCGCTTGCGCCCTCGTCGCCTCGAGGGCGAGCGCGCAGGAGGCTGCCCCGCCGCGTGAGGTCGACGACGAGTCCGCGCAGGTACCCTACGCGATCCCGCGCCAGACGCTCCTCCCGGGCACGCCATCCATGCCCGGCGGCTTTCACCTGATGGTCAACGCGTTTGCCGAAGCGCAGAACGCGGGGCTCGGCGCGTATCGCATCACGAACCCTGGCGTCCCCAGCCTCGCCGGCGGCGCGACGTACCCGCTGCTCGTCGACGACTGGGCCATGGCGTACGGGCGCGACGCGCGCGGGTACGTCGAGGGCCTGCTTATGCTCGACTTCGAGCCGTTGACCATCCACTCGGAGGGCATCCCGGAGCTCGGCCAGTCGGGCGAGGGGCTGTGGGACGCCCAGCATCCGCACCAGCTCCTGCACCAGGCCATGGTCGCCGTCCATCCGCTCGCCGGTGTCGACGGCTGGCGCGTCGAGCAGATGAGCGAGCCGCGCGACGATCTCTCGCTCTTCTTCGGCCAAGGGAGCGCCACCATCGGGCCGCCGATCTTCATGCACCGGGCGAGCAACCCCGGCCCGACCGTGCCGCGCAAGCATCACAAAGGCGAAAATCCCCACGAGACGTTCCCGGTGCTCGGCGCTGCGTTGCGGATCGACGACACCGTCTTCGAGGCCTCCGCCTTCAACGGCAAGGAGCTGACGCCCGAGGACAGCAGGCTCTATCCTCACGTCGGTCCACCCGATTCGTTCGGAGGTCGCGTCCGGCACGTCGTCGCCCCTTCCGGCGAGGGTGGACTCGAGGCCCAGGTGTCCGCCGAGCGCCTGCATGACCAAGGTTCGGGAGAGCCCGACACCACCCAGGTCAGCGCCAGCGCGTACATCTGGGCGACGGCGGCGCGCGGTTGGCGGCTCGACGCGCTCGCCGACTGGGCCATCGACGTCCCCGACGGTCGCCCCACCGCGCAGGGAATGCTCGGCGAGCTCGCGGCGCGCACCCCGGATCGGCGCACGACCTTGTGGACTCGGACCGAGTTCAATCAGCGCGAAGAGCCGCCGACCCGAAACGAAGTCGTCAGCTCGCCGTGGATCTTCGAGACCGTAGGGGCCGAGCGGGTGATCGTCGGCGGTGCGCGGAGCGGTCTCCAGATGGGGTTCTTCGGCGAGGCGACCCTAGCCTACATTCCGCCGTCCCTGCAGGGCCTTTACGGAACCGACGTCGCGGTCACCGTCGACGTTGGGCTTCACCTGTTTGGCATGTGGATGCTCGACGGCGCCCTCCGCCCCATGCACCACGCCATGTAGGACCTTGCCACATGAGCGCCGTTGACAGGCTGCGGCCAGTCGGCGGACCCTTCGCCCCTATCCCGGAAGGAGCGCCCATGCCGTTCACAGCAGAAGCCGAGCTCACGATCACCGCGCCCATCGAAGCCGTCTTCGAGTCGTTCATCGATTACCGCACGTGGGGAAGGTGGATGGCCCCCGTCCTGCGGCCCGTCACCGGGCCCGCCCGCACCTTGCGTCCCGGCGATCGTCTGTTCGTGCTGATGGGTAACGTCGCGCCCCTGCTGCTCTCCGTCGACCGGGTCGAGGCGCCGCGAGAGGTCGTCTGGTCCGGCGGGATCCCGGGCGTGCTCGCCGCGCGCCATTCGTTCTTCTTCGAGACGGACGGCAAGGACCAGACGCGCATTCGCTCGGTGGAGCCGTGGTCGGGTTTCCTGACCTCACCGTTCGGCGGCCCATTGAAGCGTGCCGCCGAGATGGGCGGCCGCCGGCAGCTTCGAGGTTTCGAACGTTGGTACACGTCGCTGCCGAAGGGAAAAGACGCCGTGAGCGCCGGGGCGTGAGTCCAGACGGCCGCTACTGAGCGGTGGGGACGGGCGGCGGAACAGGAATCGTCGGCGCCGGTTGTGCGCATCGCTGGTTGATGCACTGGATGCCTTGGGTCACCCCGCAGCAATCGGCAGCCGTCGAGCATTTGTCGCTGACGCTGGCGCAGGCGGGCGGCTGAGCGCTGCACATGAAGCCGCCGTCCACGTCCTCGCAGTATCCGCCGCAGCACTGGTCCCCGGTCGCGCACGACGTCCCATTCGGCTCGCAAGGATCGACGACCCAGTAGCCTCGTGAGTTTCCAGCGAGAAGCTCCTGGCCGGGCAGGTAGAACGCCGGATGGCTGACGTCCGTACCGGGGCTACCGGTGAGGTCGATCGCCGCGACCCACAGCTTCTTCGGCGTGGGCGTCGTCGTGAGGTTGACGTAGCGCGGGTCGCTCCAGTAGGGCGGGATCGTCGCGATGTTGCCGTAAAGGCGCCGGCTCGTGAAGACGACCCACGCGAAGCCGCCGCCCGGCACGGGGTTCACGGTGGGCTCGTAGTTGAGGATCGTGTCGTCGGTGTGCAGGTTGGCGGGTAGCGTGGGCAGGTAGCTCACGCCGCTGATCTTGCCGTTGAGTTGATCGAGGCGCGCAGCCTTCTTGGTCGCGACGTCGACCCACCAGATCTCGGCCTGCGTCCCGACTTCGCTCGCGCACGCGGTGCTGTCGCACGGCGACCTCGTCCCGCCCCAGTCGCGGCCGTTGTTGTGCGTCTCGAGCTCGAAGACCACGGCGCTGTTGGTGGGCATGAACGACGGCCAGACGGAGGTCCCGGCCGGCGGCGTGTAAAGCACCTGGAAGTTCGAGAACGTGTTGGTCGTGACATCGAAGTCCATCATGGCCAGCGACACCCCGTCAGCCGTCGCCACCCCCGCCTCCGCCCCCCCGTCGGTGCCATATCCGCTCCCCCCCGCATCCGTACCCGCGTCAATGCCCGCGCCCGCGTCCGCGCTTGCGCTCGCGTCCGCGCCCGCGTCCGCGCTCCCCACGGTGAACGTCCCCCCATAGAAGTTGAACGCCACGTGCATTCCATCCGGTGAGAACACCGGCGACGCCATGCGCGCCCCCGTCGGAATCCCCTGCGACGGGATCGCCCCGCCGTCCGGCAACGCGAAGAGCTGTTCGTCCTGGTCCCAGCCGGCCCCCTGCAGGTACGGCTCAGGATCGTTCGCGCCGTGCGCGCCGTCGCTGATGAGGAACGTCCCGTCCGGGTACAGCCCCCCCCACGCATACCGCGAGTCCTGCGGGTACATGAACGTCTCGAGGTCGCCGTTCAGGAGGTCGTACGTCGACGAAGCGGGGTTCGTCGCCTGCTGCGTGACGAGCCGGGAGCCGTCGGCGCTTACCGAGTGGCACACACGGCACTCCTGGTCGTTGCCGGCGACGAGGACGGGATTGGTCGCGCCGTGCTTGATGGCCAGCGTCGCCCCGCCGAATGTCACGCCGTTCGACGTGTAGTTGTGGGCGAGGTTCGTGCCGTACGAGTTGTAGTAGACGGTGCCGGAGAGCGCCGCCTGCGCGAAGGACCACGTCTCGGTGACAGGCCCGTACGCCTGGCCGCCCGACGAGAAGCCCAGCGTGACGGTCACGCTGTCGCCCATGTTCGAGTAGCCGATCGCGTCCCATGCCGTCTGGGGAATCGGGGTGTTGACGAAGGGCGTGGCCGTCGCTGCGAAGTACCCTTGGTAGTCGACGCCCGTCTCCACCACGTGGATGTAAACGCCGTCGTAGTTCGTCTGCGTAGACCACTGCAGCAGCGGCGCGAGCAGCGCCTGCGGCCACACGGTGTTGTTGTAGGGGTAGAGCCAGCTCAGCGTGGTGTCCGCGACCGGCGTGCCTTGCAGCGTCGTCAGCGTCCCACCGTCCACCGCGCCACCGACCCCGACGCCGCCCACGCCGCCGACCCCGCCCGCGTTGTTCGGCTCACCACTGTCCCCCCCATCGTCTGCCGAAGCGCCCGGGCCCGCGTCCGCGTCCGAGCCCGCGTCCCCGATCGCGCCCGCGTCCCCGCCTGCGCCTGCATCCCCGCTCGCGCCTGCGCCCGCGCCCGCCGTCGCAAACCCGTTCTGCACGAGATGGATCACGACCGTCACCGTCGTCGACGCGGTCTCGCTGCCGTACGTCGCGGTGACGTTGGCTGTGCCTCCGATGAAGCCCGCCGGTGAGAGCGCGCCGGTTGCGGCGACGATGCTGCCGATCTCGCCGCGGTCGATCGCGAACGATGCGGGAACCATCTGGCCACCGACGGTCGCGGTATACGTGAGGCTCGGCGTCTGCTGTCCGTAGTTGACGTTGATCGTCTGATTCAACGGGGCAAGGACGAGCGGCCCGGTGGGCGCTGTCGGGCCCGCGTCGCCCGCATCGCTCCCCGGCACGGGCGGCACGGTGAAGCTGCTGTCTCCGGCCCCGACATTCATGAAGGGCGTTCCGGCGTCTGGCTTGCCGGTGGCCATGCTCGCATCAGGCAAGCGAAAGCCACCACTGCCATCGCCCTCGCCTCCTCCTCCGCATGCGACAGCAAGTGCAAGGGCAAGGACAACCGCGGCGAGAGCAAAGCCAAATCGGACAGCGCGCATTGTCTTTCATTGAAACATGCGCTCCCGATGGACGTCGCCTCCTCATATGAATCGGCGCATCGATTTGCGGTACGGATACCCACGTACGCGTACGCGCGGTGCGCGAGAGACTTCGTCTAGGGTGCGCCGCGCGCGCGCCGCCGGATCCCCCACCTTCTCGCCTGCCCAGCCATTACTGCGCTATTTGCGACTGCCCTGGTCCAGAATGCTGGTCGCGGCCGACATAGAGCGCCCAGGCGATGAAGACGGCCTGCAATGGCAAGCGCGCCCAGAGCAACCATGGCGCGATACCGTGGCTCGCCCGCGCATCGACGATCATATTGATATTGGCCGGAAACACCGACACGTAGAGCAGGACCAGGCCCACGCTGGCTGCGCGGCGAACGCGAGGGGCGAGCAGCCCGAGTCCACCCAGGATCTCGAAGGCGCCGCTGACCAGGACGAGAGTCATGGGCGCGGGCAACGCCGCCGGGACGATGCTGACGAACCACCCCGGTATGACGAAGTGCACGATGCCGACGCTGACCATCGCAGCGGCGAGCACGTAGCGGAGCGCCGTCCGTCGTCGAATCATCAGCGAAGACGCGATAGCACGCTCGGCGGGTAGGTGCGGCCAGGTATGCGGGAGCTCTTTCGCAAGCGCGCATTCCCGCATGAAAAGAACTGGCCTACGATAAGCCAGTGGCGACGGCTGGAGGGGACGAACGGGCGGGCGGTGCGCAGCGGTCGTCGGAGCGTCTCCTCGCGGTAGCCGACAGCGCCCTCGCGTTTGGACAGGCGACGAGAGACTACCCAGCGATTCTGGACGTCGTTGCGGAGCGGGTGTGCGCTGCACTCGGCGAGCTCGCCCTCGTGTGCGTCGTCGACCCGGACGGCAAGGTGAGCGCATCGGCCGTGGCAGGCCGACAGGCGACCGCGGTCGCCGAGCTCCGAGAGGCGTTCGCGGCGAATCTCGACACCCGCGAGTTCGGCGTCGTATCCGCCGTGCTTCGCGCCGATGCGCCGCTCCTGGCCGCCACGGTCGACCCCGGCCAAGTCGTGGCGCAACTCGGTGCGCGCGGCGCCGAGATCATGGCGCGCGTTGGCGTCCGAGGGTTCGTCTCGGTCCCGCTGCGCGCCCAGGGGGGGGCGCTGGGAGTCCTCGTCGTTTTCCGGTGTGATCCGGAGGGCGAACGGTTCGACTCGGGCGACGTCGCGTTCGCGCAGACCATCGCGGATCACGCGGCGGGCGCGATCGCGAATGCTCAGCTCCTCGCGTCGATGCAAACGGAGGCGGCCATGGGCCGGCGCGTGAGCGAAGAAGCGAAGACGTTCGTGGCGCTCGTGGAGACCAGCACGGACCTCATCGGAATGGCGAGCCTCGATGGCCGCATTCTCTACCTGAACGCTGCAGGGCGGCAGCTGCTCGGCCTCGGCGACACGGACGTCCGAAAGCTCATGCTCTCGGACTTTCTCACCGAACCGGGTCTCGCGCGCGCGAACGTCGCCCGCGATCGCGGCGCCGTCCAGGGCGAAGGCGTGCTCCGTCACTTCGTGACGGGCGAGATGATTCCCACGCGCCTCAGCACCTTCGTCGCGCGCTCGAGCGACGGGGAGCCGCTCTGCTACGCGACGATCCAGACCGATCTGCGGGAGACGAAGGCCCTGCAGCAGAGGCTCCTGCACGCGCAGCGACTGGAGGCGATCGGCCAGCTCGCCGGCGGGGTCGCCCACGACTTCAACAATTTGCTGACGATCATCCTGAGCTACGGAGCCCTCGCGGCCCGGACGCTTCCGACCGGGAGCGAGGCCAAGGACCACCTCGCGCAGATCGACCTCGCGGGACAACGCGCGGCATCCCTCACACGGCAGCTCCTCGCGTTCAGCAGGAAACAGGTCGTCGCGCCCAAGGTCCTCGATCTCAACGAGGTGGTGGCGGACCTGGACCGGATGGTGCGAAGGACGCTGCCGGGCAACATCGAGATCCGCACGGACCTCGACCCGGAGCTTGCGCTCGTCCGCGCCGACCAGGGGCAGATCGAGCAAGTCATTCTCAACCTCGTGGTCAACGCGAGGGACGCGATGCCCAACGGCGGTACGCTGACGCTCACGACCGCGAACGCGGGGCCCCCGACGGGAGCGGCCGACGGCGGCGCGACGGTGACGCTCACGGTTCGCGACACGGGGCTCGGGTTCGACGAGGCGACGCGGCGCCGCATCTTCGAGCCGTTTTTCACGACGAAGCCGCTCGGCTCCGGGACGGGCCTGGGTCTGGCCACGGTGCTCAACATCGTCGAGCGCTCGGGGGGAATGGTCTCGGCGGACAGCCGGCCCGGAGGCGGGGCGACGTTCCGCGTCACCCTCCCGCGCGCGGACGGCGACACGGGACGCGCGCGTCCGGTGGAGGTCGGAGCGAGCTCCCGGCCGCTCGGCGGCGCCGAATCCATCCTCATCGTGGAGGACGACGCCCAGGTACGGGAGCTCTTCAGCGGTGTCCTCCGCAGTTCCGGATACAAGGTGACCGATGTATCGAACCCGGAGGCGGCGCTCGCGAGCAGCGCGCGTTCGGACGTGAACCTCCTCGTGACGGATGTCGTCTTGCCCCAGATGAGCGGGCGGCAGCTCGCGAACCGTCTGAGCTCCGAGCGCAGGGGGTTGCGCGTCCTCTACGTCTCGGGATACGGCGAAGAGACCCTCGGGCCCCACGGCGTCCTCGACGCGGGGATGGAGCTCTTGCGGAAGCCGGCGACGCCGGAGATGCTCCTGCAGAGCGTCCGGCGCGTGCTCGATCGATCGGCCGCATAGCCTACGCCAACGTCACGGTGCGCCGCGCGCGGCCCTGAGCTCGGTGAGGATCGCGTCGAGCTTGGCCACGACGATCCGCTGCAGCTCCAGCGCCTCCGCGGGCACCGGTCCCGACTCTGCGCCCGCCGTCGCCCCGCCGCCCTTCGGCTCCTCGAAGATCGCGCCCGACAGCGCCGGTCCGATCGTCATGACCGCAGAAGCGATCGCTTTCCCCGCGGGCGTCCGGGCGAACACGTCGGCGTACCCCACCGACAGGCACGTCGAGATGAACACGAGCGCATCGAAGTACGATCGCACCTTGGGGTTGTAGTCCTTCTCGGCGACGTAGAAGAGGAACGCGCCGCCGAACACCGTCACCATGGTGACGTCGAACGGATCGCTCGAGACCGCCGTCTTCAGCTCGCGCTTCCAGGCTTCGTACGTGCTCGCGCCACCAGCCTTCGAGCCGGCCGTCGCGGCGAGACCGGCGAGCAGCGCGAGGACGACGCGCTCGTCCTCGACGCGAGGCTGGCTCATTCGCCGGCGCCCGGCGCCACCTTGCGTCGCGGCACGGGAGCCTCGACGGGGCCCGCGGCGCCGGCGGGGCTCGTCCCGCCGTTGACGCCCTCTTCCTTCTTCAGGATCGACCCGATCTCGGCGGTGATCTCGCCGAGCGCCTCCTGCGCCCTCTCCGTCAGCGGGACGCCGTCGAGCTTCGCGAACTGCATCAGTTCACGGAGGAGCGGGTACGCCGCGCCGGCCTCGAGGACGGATTTCACGATGGGCGACATCGCGCCGAGGGCCGGCTGCCCCCCGCCGTTGCCGCCGAAGCCGCCCGTCTGCAGCACCTTGATCTCGCGAATGGCCTTCGCCGGCTCCATGAGCTCGCGCGCGAGCTCGGGCATCTTCTCGATCGCCCGGAACGCCACGTCCCGCAGCACGAACTTGAGCGCGAGGGCGTTCTCTGCCTCGACCATCTTGCGTCGCGCCTCCGCCTCCGCCGTGCCCTTGGCCGCGACCGCGTTCGCGATCGTGACCATGGCCTCAGCCTCCTTCAACGCCGCGGCGGCGTTCGCCTCGGCGGCGATCCGCTGCCGCTCGGCGACCGCGCGGGCCGCGATCACTTGCACGTCCTTCTCCCGCTCGGCGCGCGCGTTCGTTTCGACCGACGTGATGGACTGCTTCGCCTTCTCTTCGTCGGCGAGGGCCAGCGCCTTGGCCGCCTCGGCGCGCGCCTGCTGCTCTTCGTTCTGCGTGACCGCGATCTTCTTGCCGATCCGCGCCACTTCGATCGCCTGCTCTTTGGCGATGAGGGCCGCGCCGACGACCTTCTCCTTCTCGATCGTCGCCGCCTCGAGCGCCTTCTGCCGGTCGATCTCCGCCGCCTGGATCACCTTGTCCTTGTCGATCTCGGCTTGCTGCTGGCCCTTTTGCGCTGCGATCTGGGCCTCGGCCTCGGCGCGCTGCTTGGCGGCCNNGGCTTCAGATCGCGGTGGATGATCCCGGCGTCGTGCGCGCGCTGCAGCGCGCGGCAAACCTGCTGGACGATGCGCGCCGTCTCGACCATCTTTTGCTTTTCGTAGGCCGCGAGGTCCCGCGACTGGTCCTGCACGAACACCGCCTTGGCCGTCTCGGCGTTCTGGATCGCCGCGTACTCGGAGACCTTGCGAGCCTGGTCGGCCTCGGCCTGCTTTTGCTGCTGCTCGAGCATCAGCTGACGCATCCGCGCGTCGACGTTCTGCGACTGGATCTGCGTCTCCTTCTCGCGCTGGATCTGGTTGGTCTTCTCCCGGTTCGACTGCACGCTCTCGGTGATGGCGCGCAGGCCCTCGGCGTCGAACACGTCGTGCTCGTCGAGGTCCTTGACCGGCACCATGGCGAAGGACGTGATGGACACGTTCTCCAGCGTCAGGCCGTTCTTCTTCAGCTCCTCGGCGAGGGCCGCCTGGATGTGCTCTGCGAACTCCTTGCGCTTGCCGTGCAGCGACATGAACGTCTGCACCGCCGCGACCGAGCGCAGCGCGTCCGTCAGCTTGCCCTCGATGAGGTCTCCGATCGCGTGCTGGTCGAGGTTGCGCTCCCCGAACGAGCGGGCGGCCGCGAGCACGTCCTCCGCAAGCGGCTCGACCTTGATGTAGAGCTCCGTCGTGACGTTGGCCTTGATCTTGTCGCCGGTCACGAGCGCGTTCTTCGCGGATCGCTCGACGATGAGCTTCACCGAACGGAGCGACACGCGCAGGAGCTGGTGAATCACCGGGAAGACGAGGACGCCGCCGCCGATGACGACCTTGTTGCCCCCGGAGCCGGTGCGCACCAGCGCTTCGTCGGCCCCGCAGCGCCGATAGCACCGCGAGATGAGCGACATCGTCGAGATGATGAAGAGCAGGACGACGACGATCCCGCCCCCGACGATCATCAGCTGCTGCCCCGGCTCGATTCCTGCTGCTGCTCCCGCGGTCATGACGGCTCCTCTCGTGGCACCATTCTCGATTCTCGTCGCCGGCTCGCTCAGCGAGCGGCCGTACCCCCCGCAGCGCCGGCGGCATCGCCGTCGTCGAGGGCTTCGACGAGCAGCCCGCCCTTGTCATCGCAGTCCACCACGACGACGCTCTGCGATTCTTCCGGGCTGCGTACCGCGTCCCTCGCGAGGCGGCAGATGACCCGCACGTCGTGGCCGCTCTTGTCGCGGATGCGCACCTCGCCGAACTCGCGATCGACCTTCGACGAGATGACGACGCCGATCTGTCCGATGAGCTGTGACCGCGACGTCGCCTCCTGAGCCTTCGAGGACAGCACCGGCGCGAGGAGCCGCGTCACGAGGGCGCTCGCCGCGCATCCCGCGAAGAACGCCCCCGGCACCGTCCAAAGCAGCGAGTGCAGGGGAGGTCCGCCCTCGGTCCCGACGTAGCGGTAGTTCATCGCGAAGCCGGCGAGCGCGAACGCAAACGCGAACGTCTGCCAGATGACCGAGATCGGGATCGTGCCGAACCCCAGCGGAGAGAGCACCGCAGATGCGAGCGATCGATCGTGGCCATCGCCGTCGTGCCCTTCGGCCGAGTGATCGGCGTCGCCGTCCGCATCGGCATCGGCGTCTCCGCCGACATCCGCGCCCGCGTCGACGTCGTGGTCCATCGCCCCACCGCCCGCGAGGATTCCCAACAAGCCCGTCGACGACAGCAGGGCGAAGACCGCGACGACCCCGAGCGCCACCGTGAACGGGGCGTTGCCCAGAGAGATGAAAAAGGCGAGGGCGGACATGGCGGCCGGTCGAACCCGAGGGAGGATCGTAGGGCAGTCCCGGCCGCCAGCCTATGGGGGTCGGATGCGAAAACCGGGGGCGGTGTGCGTATGGGCGCGCTACATCTCCGCGGCCAGGTGAAGGCGCTCTCCCCCGTCCGCCGTGCCGTGCCGTTCGATCCCGCGTTCTTCACGCGCGCTCCGCACTTCTGGCCTCTCCGGGGAGCCCTGCGTGCGCTCGGCGATTGCGCAGACTTTCCTCGCGTCGCCGATCTCGGTCGAGTGTTCGGCCCCGATCCGCCTGTCCGCTTCGCCCCCGCTCCACCGCCGCGTCGTCGTGCGGCGTCGCTCGATCCGCGCGCTCTCTACGACGCACGCATCACGCTCGACGGCATCGTCCCGACGCGCGAGCGGTGCTGGCACGACTTCATGAACGCCCTCGTGTGGGGCGCCTTTCCTCGCGCCAAGCGCGCCCTGCACGCGCGCCAGCACCGCGCCATCGCGGCGCGCATCGCGCCGGGGGCAACGCGCCTCCCGCCTGCGAGGACGCGAGAGCTCGACGCCTTGGCGCTCCTCGATGAAGGCGGCGTCGTCCTCGTGGCGCACGACGCGACGGGGCTGCAAGCCGCCTTCGAAGGACACCCTCGCGAGGCCATGCAGGAGGCCCTTCGCGCGGGCGACGCGGAGGCGCTCGTCTTCGGCCACGCGATCTACGAGAGCCTCGCCCTCGGCGTCGCGCCGGCGATTGTGGCGGCCATCGTCGTCGCTCCCGGGCAGCCTGGGTCCTGGCGTTACGAGGGGGGCGGCGCGCGCGACGACGCCAATCGCGTCCTTCGAGCCGACGCGGCGCTCGCGCGGGCCATCGACGACGCTGGGCGCCTGACGACGCCGGCCGAGCTGAAGCGCGTGGACTTGACCTCGACCGCGCCGCGCGCGTGGGCTACGGATGCCCCTCCCGATGAAAGCGTCCGTCCGATGGCTCCGTGAGCTCTGCCCGCAGCTCCCGGACGACGCGTCGGCGATCGCGGCGCGGCTGACGTCCGCGGGGCTCGAGGTCGAGAGCACGCACGCATACGGGCTTGGCGCCGAGGCGTGCATCGTCGCAAGCGTCGTGGCGACTCGGCCGCACCCGTCGCGCAGCGGTCTACGGCTCGTGACGGTCGAACGCGGAGGCGGCACGCAGCTCGTCGTNNCGCGCCCCTCGGCGCGCACTTGCCCGCCAGGGGCACGACGATCGAAGCCCGCACCATCGCCGGCGTTCCGAGCGAGGGCATGCTGTGCAGCGAGGCGGAGCTGGGTCTACGCGAGGGAGGCGAAGCCACCGACGGCATCCTCGTTCTCCCCCCGGGCACCGCGACCCCGGGCGCGCCTCTGGTGCGAGCACTTCCCGCGACGCGCGACACCATTCTCGAGATCGGCCTGACGCCGAACCGCCCCGACGGCCTCGGTCACGTGGGGCTGGCGCGCGCGGCGGCGGCGCTCTTCGACGTGCCGTTCGCGCCGGCCGCGCCCGAGGACCCCGGCGGCGACCGGGCGGAGCCGGTGGCGAAGCACGTGACCATCCGCATCGAGGACGCGGAGCGATGCGCGCACTACGGCGCGGCGGTCCTCGTCGAGGTCACGGTCGCGCCTTCGCCTCTGGCGACGTGCTGGCGTCTCGCATCGCTCGGGGTCCGGCCCATCTCGAACGTCGTCGACGTGACCAACCTGGTGATGCTCGAGTTCGGGCACCCGATGCACGCTTTCGACCTCGACAAGGTGCGCCAACGGACCATCGTCGTGCGCCTCGCGCGGGCCGGGGAGAAGCTTCGTACGCTCGACGGCGTGGATCGCGAGCTCACCGACGACGATCTGGTCATCTCGGACGGCGAAGGCGCGGTGGCGTTGGCGGGCGTCATGGGGGGAGGCGAGAGCGAGATCGGGCCGTCCACCCGGCGGATCCTCCTCGAGTGCGCGTACTTCGAGCCACGCGGCGTCCGTCGTGCGGCGCGCCGTCACGGGTTGCACACCGAGGCGAGCCACCGCTTCGAGCGCGGCGTCGATTGGGGGGACACGCGGGTCGCGCTCGCGCGCGCACGGCGAATGGTCGTCGATTTGACCGGCGCCGTTGCCGTGGGCCCTTCGGAGATCGTGGAAGCCCGGCCCATCGCGCCGCGCCACGTGACGTTGCGAGCCAGCCGCGTGCGGGACGTCCTCGGCGTCGCGGTCGAGCCCTCGGAATCGAGCGCCTTGCTCCAGCGTCTCGGCTTCGCTGCTCGTGAGGGCCCGGGCAGTTCGCCGCCGGCGCCGGGCGCCGAGATATGGCAGGTGCCGAGCTTCCGCCCGGACATATCCCGCGAGGTGGACCTCATCGAGGAGATCGCGCGCCTGCGCGGCTTCGACACGATCGCGGCCGAGCTGCCCGCGTTCCGGCCGTCGCGCGACGCGGCGCCGCGTCAGGGCCTGGCCCGTCGGG
>PLIR01000046.1 GCA_003139415.1 Myxococcales bacterium
TCGTGCAGCGGCGGGTCGAGCAGCCGCACCGTGACGGGCAAGCCGCGCATCTCGCGGAAGATGCCGACGAAGTCCTCGCGCTGGAAGGGCAAGAGCTTGGCGAGGGCGGCGGCGCGCCCGCGCGAATCGTCGGCCAGGATCATCTCGCGCATGGCCTCGATGCGCTCTTCTTCGAAGAACATGTGCTCCGTGCGGCACAGGCCGATGCCCTCGGCGCCGAACGCGCGCGCCGTTCGAGCGTCGAGCGGCGTATCGGCGTTGGCCCGCACCTTCATCGTGCGCGCCGCATCCGCCCACGACATCAGCTCGCCGAACTCGCCGCTCAGCGCCGCGCTCACGGTGGGCACTTCACCCGCGTAGATGTGACCGCTGCCGCCGTCGACGGTGATGACGTCGCCCTTCTTCAGCGTGACGGTGTCGGTCGGGTGACCGGCCTCGTCGTAGACCGAGACCGTCATCGTCTGCGACTCGTAGTTCACGGCGACCGCGCTCACCCCGGCGACGCAAGGCTTGCCCATCCCCCGGGCGACGACGGCGGCGTGGCTCGTCATCCCTCCGCGTGCCGTGAGGATGCCGCGGGCGGCCTTCATGCCGTGGATGTCCTCCGGGGACGTCTCGACGCGCACGAGGATCACGGGTTTGCCCTGACCGGCCCGCCGCTCCGCTTCGTCGGCGTTGAACACGATGTGGCCGCTCGCCGCGCCCGGGCTGGCCGCGAGCCCACGGGCGAGCAGCCGCTTGGGAGCAGTCGGATCGAGGGTGGGGTGCAGGAGCTGATCGAGCCCGCTCGGGTCGACGCGAAGGACCGCCTCCTCCTTGCCGATGAGGCCCTCCTTGGCCATGTCGACGGCGGCGCGGACTGCCGCGCGCGCCGCGCGCTTCGCCGTACGGCATTGCAGCATGTAGAGCTTGCCGGCCTGGATGGTGAACTCCAGGTCCTGCATGTCGCGGAAGTGCTTCTCGAGCGTTGAGGCGATGCGCGCCAGTTCGCGGAATGCCTCGGGCATCGTGGCCTCGAGCGAGTCGTCGGGCGCGCGGGACGCGGCGCGCAGGGGCTGCGGGGTCCGGATGCCGGCCACGACGTCTTCGCCCTGCGCGTTCGGGAGCCACTCGCCATAGAGCTTGCGCTCGCCCGTGGACGGGTCGCGGGTGAAGGCCACGCCGGTGGCGCTCGTGTCGCCGAGGTTGCCGAAGACCATCGCCTGCACGTTGCATGCGGTCCCCCAGTCGTCGGGGATCTCGTGCATGCGGCGGTAGACGATCGCCCGTTGATTGTTCCACGAGCGGAAGACGGCTTCGATGGCCTGGGCAAGCTGCTCGCGCGGTTCGCTCGGGAAGTCGCGCCCCGTCTCCTTCTTCACGATGGCCTTGAACGCGGTGACCAGGGCGCGAAGTTCCTCGGCAGGAATGTGCGAGTCCGGCACCAGGCGTTTCAGCTCCTCGGCGTTCAGCCGAGAGCGATCGATCCCACGCACCGCGGCGACCTTGGCGCGCGCCTCCTCGAGCGACCGATCGAACGGGTCCTTGGACAGGCCGAGCGCGGTGCACGCGTGCATCGCGATGAAGCGGCGGTACGCGTCGAACGCGAACCGCGGGTTCTTCGTCTGCGCCGCCAAGCCCTCGGCCACGGCGTCGTTCAGGCCGAGGTTGAGGATCGTGTCCATCATGCCGGGCATCGAAGCGCGCGCGCCCGATCGAACGCTCACGAGCAGCGGCGCCGCGTGGTCGCCCAGGCGAGCGCCCATCGTCTTCTCCAGGCGGGTGACCGCCGCGGCGATGGCCTGCTGCACCTGAGGGGGGATCGCGGCCGACCGCGCGAACGCCGTGCACACGTCCGTCGCGATGGTGAAACCCGGGGGCACGGGCAGCCCGAGCGCCGTCATTTCGGCCAGGCCCGCGCCCTTGCCGCCGAGGAGATCGCGGCGCTTCGGGTCGCCCTCGGCCCGGCCTTCGCCGAAGAAGTACACGCTCTCAGCCATGGTCAGCGATCTCCTGTGGAGGCTCGCCCGAACATAGCAAGAGCGGCGCCCGAGGTTGGGCGCGCGAGCCGCTACTGGGCCGCCGCGTCGACGGGCTCGGGCGTGCGCTCTTGGTGGGCTAGCTCGACGATGCGGTTCCGCGCGTCGACATGCACGACGCGCGGCTTGCGACAGCTCGCCTCTGCTTCCGTCATCCAGCCGTAGTTGGCGATGATGACCAGGTCGCCTGGGTTGACGAGGTGGGCGGCGGCACCGTTGATGCCGATCTCGCCGGAGCCTCGCTTGCCCGGGATGACGTACGTGGAGAGGCGCGCTCCGTTCGTGACGTCGTAGATGTCGATCTTCTCGTTCTCGAGGAAGCCTGCGGCTTCGACGAGGTCGATGTCGATCGTGATGGAGCCGACGTAGTCGACGTCAGCTCGGGTCACCGTCGCACGGTGGATCTTGCCCAGCAGGAAGTGGCGCAGCACGTTGTCCTCCGGTCGGGGCCGTTCGGTCCCCGCCAATTTGATCGAAACATGGGGCCAACCGGCCCTCCGGTCAATGATTTCCTCGGGGCCTCTCGCAACGCGCAACCGGCTCTCGCCAAGGAGCTTGCGCGCATGTGCAGGTGTCGGCTCGGGCAGCCGATGCTTCGACGCGTTGCGGCGAGTGGCTGAGCGGAACAGCGATGAGCTTGTGCGTCATGGTGCCGCTGCCGTCTATCCCAGCCGCGAGAAATCGGCGATCCGCAGCATCGCCGCGGCGCCGTAGGCGAGCGTCTCGAGGCGCGGGACCGTGAGCGGGTCGTTCGGGTCGTTCACCAGCGTCTCGACGAAGATCCGATCGAGCTCGGTCGCCACGCGTTCCATGCGCATCAGCGCATCGCGGACGCTCTGCTCGGTGGTCAGGGCTTCCGTGGCGGCGTGGAGATCGGCAACGAGCGTCTGGATGGCCATGTCGTCCTTCTTGGCGCTCCCGCTGAATGCATCCGGGCCGTGCAAGCGCGGTGTCGCCTCGCGGCTGATGCCCGAGAGGCGCTTGGCCACCACTTTGGCGCGCTCGAGCCAGGGCTCCCTGGCCTCGACCACCGCGTGCAGGGCGCGCGCGCGCGAAAACGCCGCCACGACGTCCTTCAGCGCGGTCTCCGCCGTGCCCGCCAGCACCGCGTCGGCGACGGCGGTCCCCCCGACGGACCCGAGCAGGCCCCGGAGGCGCTCCAGCGCGAACTCGTCGAGCTTGGCCACCGTCGCCGTCCGGTCCAAGTCGAGCTTTTTGCCCGCGTACTCGTCGTAGGCGAGGGCCGTCCACTCCGAGAACGCCATCGCCGCGTAGCCGCGCTCGGCGAGCGTGCGAAGGGCCCCGATGCACGCCCGGCGAAGCGCAAACGGGTCGGCCGCGCCCGTCGGAGCAAGCCCGACCGCGAAACAGCCGGCGAGGGAATCGAACCGATCGGCGAGCGCGATGACCGCCGCCACGTCGTCGTCTGCCACGTCGTCCTGCGCGCCGAGCGGCTTGTAGTGGTCCCGGATCGCGTCCGCGACCTGGGGCGGTTCGCCCTCGGCGAGCGCGTATGCGCGCCCCACGTGCCCCTGAAGCTCGGGGAACTCACCGACCATCAGCGTGACCAGGTCGCACTTGGAGAGCCGCGCCGCCCGCGCCACCGCCGCTCGCGCATCCTCGGGGAGGCCCACCTGCGCGGCCATCCGGACCGCCAGGTGCGCCACCCGCTCGACCTTGTCTTTTACCGTGCCGAGGCGGTTGTGAAAGACAATCCCGCCGAGCTTGTCGTAGCGCGACTCGAGCCGGGTCTTCTGGTCCTCGCGCCAGAAAAAGCGCGCGTCGGAGAGCCGGGCTCGCATGACGCGATCGGTGCCGCGCGTGATGAGGTCCGGCCGGTTCGCCGTGTTTACGACGGCCAGGTACGCCGGCACGAGCTCGTCGCCGCTCTTATCGATGCAGAAATAACGCTGGTGGCCCCGCGCGACCGCGCGGATGACCGACGCCGGCAGCTCGAGGAACGCGCGATCGAACGAGCCCGTGATGACGTGCGGTTCCTCGACGAGCGATGCGTTCTCGTCGATGAGCAGGGGCTCGGGATCGTACGAGCCGCCGGCCGCGCGGGCCGCGGCCTCGACTCGCTCGAGCATCACGCGCACGCGCTCGTCCCGGTCGACCAGGACGTGCCGGGCGCGAAGGTCCGCCACGTAGCCGTCGGGGTGGGCCACGTCGAACCCGTCGGGTGCCAGGAACCGGTGTCCGCGCGAGCGCCGGCCGCTGCGCACGCCGGCGAACGACAGCGGGACGACCTCGCCGCCTAGCAGCGCCACGAGCCACTGCACCGGCCGGCCGAACCGCACATCGAGATTGCCCCAACGCATCGACTTGCGAAACGGGATCGCGGCGCATGCGGTCGCGAGCACGCCGCCGAGCAGCTCCATGGCCGCGCGTCCCTTCTCCACGCGACGCCCGACGACGTAGCGCCCGGGCTTTTGCTTCGGACCGGCGGGCTTCTCGACGACCGTGAGATCGCCGACCAGGGTGCCCAGCTTGGCCGCGAACGCCTCGGCCGCCTTCGTCGGCGCGCCGTTGCGGTACGCGACCGACTCCGGTGGTCCGAGGACCTCTTCGTCCAGATCGAGCTGCCGGTCGGCCACGTCGCTCACGTGGACCGCCAGCCGGCGCGGGGTGCCGAGGGCCGTGATGTGACCGTGCGACAAGCGCGCGTTCGCGAGCTCGTCGGCGGCGATCTTGGGCAGGGCCGCGAGGGCGGCGTCGACGAACGAAGAGGGCAGCTCTTCGACGCCGATCTCGAGCAGCAGCGCGGCAGGCATGGCGGCGAGGATTAGTGCCGAAGTCGGTGCAGGTCGAGGCGCTCCCCCTGACTGCGCCGCGACTACGCCCCGAAGAGGTCGAGGGTCCTGCGGTCTGCGGAGGCGCGGCGGGCGCGCGTCTGGCCCCACTGGCGTAGCGCCTGGATCCGCTCCTCGTAGAGGGTGGCGAGGGGGATGAGTTCGCGGGCCGCGGCCCGCAGGTGGTCGACGGAGAGGTCTTGTTTCTTCCCGTACGCGTGGATGAGGGCCGCGTTCACCATTTGCTCGATCTCGGCGCCCGACCAGTGCTCGAGCTCCCGCGCCAGGAAGGCGACGGGAAACGCGGCCGGCTCGCGCCCGCGCCGCGCGAGGTGCACGGCGAGGATCTGGGCTCGTTCGCTCGGCGACGGCAGGTCGACGAAGAACACCTCGTCGAAGCGCCCCCGGCGCGCGAGCTCGGGGGGCAAGAGCTCCACCTCGTTCGCCGTCGCCGCGACGAACACCGGCGCGCGTCGCTCCTGGAGCCACGTCAAGAAGGCGCCGAAGACGCGCGCGTGCCGCGGATCGTTGGTCGCGGCGCCGAGGCCCTTCTCGATCTCGTCCACCCACAGGACGACGGGGGCCACGGCCTCCACCGCGCGCGTCGCCTCGTGGATGGCGTGCTCGGGGGAAGGGGCGGCGAAGAGCTCGGCGAAGTCGAGCCGGACGAGCGGAAGCGACAAGACGCGCGCGGTGGCCTTGCTGACGAGCGACTTGCCGCAGCCCTGCACGCCGCAGACGAGCATCCCGCGCGGCTCGTCCAGCCCGAAAGCCCGCGCGTGGCCGCTGTACGCGAGGACGCGCGCACTCAGCCACGACTTGAGCACGTCCAGCCCGCCGACGTCGTCGAGCGACACGTCGGCGTCGATGAGCTCGAGGCAGCCGTTGCGGCGCAGCGCACCGCGCTTCTCGCCGATGACGACGCGCAGCGCGTCGGTCTCGTTGGCCATCGTCCGCGCGACGCGAAACGCCCGCCGCGCTTCGTCCAGCGTCAGTCCGAGCGCCGCACGAATGAACGGCTCTCGCGCCCCGGTCGTCGTACCCAGCTCGACCTCGAGGACGCCGCCGAGCTCCGCGGCGTCCGGGAGAGGGAGGGGCAGGACGCGGGCGTCGCGATCGAGCTCGGCGGGCAGGGCGGCCGTCGGCATCACCAGCACCAGGGGCAGGTCGCGGCGGGCATCGGCCAGATCCCTCAGCGCCCGCACGACGCGCGCGTCGCCGAGCCAGGCATGAAGGTCGAGCATGATCCGCGCGACGCCCGCATCGCCGGGACGGTTGGCGTGGGCCACCGCGGCGGCCGGGTCTCGCACGGCGACGTCGTCGCTCCACCCGCGCGTCGCCGACCACTCAAATATGCGTGCGCCCTGGAACGCGGAGGCCACGAGCGCCCTCGCGCGCCGCTCCTCGTGCGTGACGACACAGACGATGGGGACACCCGCGGTGGCCGCCGAACGGAGATCGCGGACGAAGGACTCGCTCACGGCAGCTCGCCTGGCGAGTATACGGCGGCAACGGGCACCCGCGTCACGCTCGTTGAGCGCGCTGCGTCAATCGCGCCAGCGCGCATTCCGGGCGTGCGCGCGTCAGGGATGGGGGTAGGCTGCCGCGCCCCGGGAGGCAAAGCCCATGGTCGAAGAGCAGCGCGGTCGGTCGTCGATGTCGCGTCTCGGCACAATCGTTGGACTGGTTGGTATCGCGCTCGCCGTGATGGCTCAAGGGGCCTGCAGCAGCTCCAGCACTGGTTCGGGCAGCTCCGCGACGATGTCGGGCGAGGGCGGGACGTCGGGCGAGGGCGGGATGACGTACACGGCGTCGCCTTCGACGACCGATTGTACGGCGACCGTCACCCAGGGGCCGATGGGTGGCAAGGCGGTCGGCGGCACCTGCGAGTACCTTGGGATCCCCTTCGGCCAGCCGCCGGTCGGGCCGCTGCGCTTCATGCCGCCGGTGGCCGCCGGCCCCTTCGCCAAAGTCCCGCTCGACGCGACCAGCTTCGGCGCGGCATGCCTCCAATCGGGCTCGACCCTCCTCAGCGGCGGCACCACCGCGACGAGCGAGGACTGCCTCTTCGTGAACGTCTACACGCCCAAAGCCGCTCCCACGCAGCCGCTCCCCGTCATGGTCTTCATCTACGGCGGCGCGTTCAACATCGGCACGAGCAACCAGTACGACGGCCAGGCGCTCTCCGAGCAGGGGCCCGTCGTGCTCGTGACGCTCAACTACCGCCTCGGCGCGTTCGGGTTCCTCGCGTTGCCCGAGCTCGACGCGACGCGCCCCGGCGCGCCTTCCGGCTCCGACGGGATCCGCGACCAGCAGCTCGCGCTCAAGTGGGTGCAGGACAACATCGCCACGTTCCACGGAGACCCGACCAACGTGACGGTGTTCGGCGAATCGGCGGGATCCCTCAGCACCTGCATCCACATCGTGTCGCCCGGCAGCCAGGGCCTCGCCAAGCGCTACATCATGGAGAGCGTGGCGTGCGTGGGCTCGGGCGAGCAGATCTACAGCCAGTCCCAGGCCTATCAGGTGGGCGAGGCCTTTGCGTCGTCGCTTTGCTCCAGCGGCGACGGGGGCGCTGGCGACGGCGGCTCGCCTGGCGCGGTGGGCACGGACGCGGGCGCCGAGGTGCTCTCGTGCCTCCGCGGCAAGACCCCGGCCGAGATCACGGGCTGGCTGCCGGCGTCGGGCACCGTTCCGTCGAACCCCGTCAACGCGCTGCTCGGCAACCTGCTCGGACCGCCCTTCACGCCGACGGTCGAAGGCACCGGCGGCGTCTTGCCCGACACACCGGCGAACCTCATCGCGGCGGGCAAGTTCGACACGAGCGCCAGCGTCATGGCCGGCACCAACTTGGACGAGTTCGGCCTCTTCGTGTACCTCGCGACCAACCCAGTCCTCGGGGGGTCCTCGTCGTCGCAGATCAACATCATGACGGCGGCCCAGCTCGATCAAGGGCTACAGACGGCGTTCGGTTCGGGCGCCGCCGCCGTGGAAGAGCAGTATCAGCCCATCACCGACGCCAACGCGTCGGGCGTGCTGGTGGACATCGTGACGGACTATGCGTTCCGCTGCCCGACGCGCTTGCTCGCGCAGATGCTGCAGGCCAAGGGCGTCTCGGACTACTACCTCTACTCGTACGAGATCGGCAAAGCGTGGCACTCGTTCGAGCTCGTGCCCCTCTTCGGCGAGCAGGAGCTCGTCGTGCTGGGCGCGACCACGCCCTCGTCGGCGTACACGCAGACGATGCTCGGCTACTGGACGCAGTTCGCGGCGACGGGAAACCCCAACAGCGCGTCCGGCGACGGCGGCGCCCCCACGTGGCCCACCAACGTCTTTACCGGCAGCGACCAGTACATGCAGCTCGTCGACCCGACGCCCGACCCCATGGCGCACCTGGCCCAGTCGAACTGCGAGTTCTGGGCCTCGACGGCGGCGCCGGCGACCCTGTAGCGTCCGGCGTCACCCCTCGGCGGTGACGCGCAGGACCTCGTCGAAGCTCGTCACGCCCTTGGCGAGCTTCTTGATGGCCGACTCGCGCAACGTCGACAGCCCGTCGTGGCGCGCCTGCTTCAGGATCTCCTTCGAGCTCGACTTGGCGATGACGAGCTTTCGGATCTTGTCGTCGACCTCGAGCACCTCGAAGACGCCGGTGCGCCCGAGCAGGCCCGTCGACCGGCACTGAACGCAGCCCTCGCCGAAGGCCACCATCAGCTCGGGGTTCTGCCCCTGAGCTTGCAGCTCGTGAACGTCGAGGCCGAGGAGCGTCATCTGGTCGCCGGTGAGGAACGTCTCGACGCGGCACGCAGCGCAGACCGTCCGTACGAGGCGCTGCGCGATGACGCCGACGAGGGTGGACGCCAGGATGAACGGGTCGACGTCGAGCTCGAGTAGGCGCGTGATCGCGCTGGACGAGTCGTTCGTGTGCAGCGTCGCGAGGACCATGTGGCCCGTCAGCGCCGCCTGGAGGGCGATCTCCGCCGTCTCCTTGTCGCGCACCTCGCCGATCATGATGACGTCCGGGTCTTGTCGGAGCACGTTGCGCAAGGCGTCGGCGAACCCGACGCCGATCTTCGGCTGCACGGCGACCTGGTTGAACGCGTCGACGACGATCTCGATCGGATCCTCGATCGTAACGACGTTGACCTCGGGCGTGGCGATCGATCGCAGCGCTGCGTAGAGGGTCGTCGTCTTGCCGCTGCCGGTGGGGCCGGTCACCAGGATCAGCCCGTGGGGGCGTGCGAGGAACCTCTCGGCGAGCTGGAGCTGGCCCTCGAACATCCCCATGTCCGGCAGGTTGTGGAGCAACGCCCCCGGGTCGAAGACGCGGATGACGAGCTTCTCGCCGAACGCCACCGCGATCGTGGACACGCGCATCTCCACTTCGCGGTCGCCGCGGGCCGTCTTGATGCGCCCGTCTTGCGGGCGTCGCTTCTCCGCAATGTCCAGGCGCGCGAGCGTCTTGATGCGCGAGACGATCGCCGGGTGCACCACCTTCGGCAGCGTGTGCACCGTGTGCAGGACGCCGTCGATGCGCATGCGTACCGCCGAGGCGTCGCGTCGCGGCTCGATGTGCACGTCGCTGGCGCGCTGGTCGAGCGCGTAGTGCAGGAGGTACTCGACGGCTGCGATGACGTAGCTGTCGCTCGCCTCGATCTCGTCGACGCGCTTGAGCTTGACGTACCGCTCGAGGTTGCCGATGTCGACGACCTCGGTCGCCTGTTTCTCGGCCGCGTCGACCGCGCCCCGGAAGCCGTAGAAGTCGGTGATGAGGCGCTGGATGTCCGACGGCGTCGAGACGACCAGGCGCGGCTCGCGCCGCACGTGCGTCTGCAGGGCCTCGACGAGCGTGTGATCGAGTGGGTCGGCGACGGCCACGGTCACGGTGTGGTCGTCCGCCTCGATGATGAGCGCGCAGTGACGCCGGGCGAAGGGCCGCGACAGGAGCTTGGGCGCGAGCTTCGCGTCGATCTTGAGCGGGTCGAGGTCGACGAACGGCAGGCCGACGTGCGCCGCCAGCGCCTGCATCACCACCCGTTCTGCCAGGGGGAACCGCGCGTCGCCGCCCTGCCCGAGGCCCATCGCAGTGAGGACCTCGACCGGGTGCACGCCGTCGGCACCGGGCGTCGCGCCGCGCTTTCTCGGCCCCGTCGCGCGAAGGCGCAGGATCCGCGCGTGCATCACGTCGGCGCGCGCCACGGCGTCGCGACGCTGCTCGTTCGTCAGCATGCCCGCGCGCTCGAGCACATCGCACAGGTAAGCGAAAGTGAGCGCCTGGCGCGGGTGGACAGCAGCCTGCGGCATGACCCAGAGACAACGGTACCACGCGAGGCGCGGACCTTGTCGAGACGCTCGGGAGATTGCTCGCTACCGGCGTTCGCAGTACTGCCCGATGATGATCGATCGCTGTCTTGGCACGTGGCGCAGGTGGCGCTCGCGGCTGCCCATCGCGCTCTCCGCGTCCGCGATTGTCCTCCTGGTCGGGTGCTCCGGCTCGAGCGACAACGAGCCGATCACCCCGTCGACGCTCGTCTCCACGTGCAGCCAGGTCTGCGCCAACGTCCTGTCGCAGTGCGGGATCGCCTCCACGGTCTACGAGGCGTGCACCAACACGTGCAACGCGCTCTTGCTCGTGCCGAATACCTGCATCACGCAGTTCGCCGGCTACCTCACCTGTCTTACCGGGGCGACGTCGATCCAGTGCGAGTCGGGCGGCCAGACGTTCGAGATCGTCCCCGGATCCTGCACCGTGCAAGAGAGCTCTTACGAGGACTGCAACAGCGGCCCGTCGCCGCTCGCCGCGTGCATCGCTCTTCCGTCCTCCGCGTGCCAGACGAGCGCGGGCGAGGGCCTCAACGGAAGCGGCATGGCCGAGTTCTGCATCGGCGCGCCCGACGGCTGTACGGCCGCCTCCAGCAACCCGCTCGGCATCGGCACGTACTGTTGCGATTAGTCGTGGTCGAGGGGAGCNNGCTCCCCTCGAGCTCCCCACCGGGCTCGGTTGGGAAATGCGCTCGTGCGCAAGGGCGGCGGGGCGGCTACGCTCGGCCGGCCCTGAAATGACGTCAGCCATCGATCGTGACCTGGTAGAACTTCTCGATCTCGGAGACCGGATTTTGCGCATGGCGCTCGACCGCGGGGGCTCGGACCTCGTGGCCGAGTGCGTCCTNNGAGGCCGGCACGCGGTCCGCGGGTCTTCGCGTCATCCAGAAGAAGCGCGTCGCGTCGACGTCGACGAGCGACCTGACCCCGGCCGGGATCGAGCGCTTCGTGGCGGACGCGATCGAGCTCGTCGCCCTGTCGCAGGAGGATCCCTTCGCCGGCCCGGCCGACCCGTCGCTCCTCTGCGATCCCGGCGCACAGCCCGACCTCGACCTTTACGACCCGGCCGGTGGCTCGGTCGACGCGGCGCGCGCGATTGCGCTGGCCAAGGAGGGTGAGGCGGCGGCCTTCGCGTACGACGCGCGCATCACCAACAGCGAAGGGTCGACGTTCGGGCGCACGGCTGGCGGCGCTGCGATCGTGCTCTCCAGTGGGTTTCGCGGCGCTTACAAAGGCTCGTATCAATCGCTCAGCGTGGTCCCCATTGCGCCGGACGCCGGCGGCAAGAACCGCCGTGGATATCACTGGACGGCCCGGCGCCACCTCGCAGACCTGGACCCGCCGGCCGAGGTCGGGCGCGAAGCGGCGCGTCGGACGTTGCGCAAGCTCGGCGCGCGGTCCGTGCCTACGTGCACCGTCCCCGTCGTGTTCGACCCGGACGCCGCCCGCTCGATCCTCGGCCTGCTCGCCGGCTGCGTCATGGGCAGCTCGATCTGGCGCAAGTCGAGCTACCTGGTCGATCGCGAGGGGACGCGCATCGCGAGCGACCTCGTGACCGTGGTCGACGACCCGCTGCTGCCACGCGGACCCGGCTCGCGCGCGTTCGACGGCGAGGGCCTCGCGAGCCGCAGGAACGTCGTCGTCGAGAAGGGCATCCTCCGGACGGTTCTTTGCGACAGCTACTCGGCGCGCAAGCTTGGGCGCGCCAGCACGGCGAGCGCGTCGCGTGGGGGCGGGGCCGGCGTCGGCGCGAGCACGTCGAACTTCATCCTTCGTCCCGGCACGGATTCGAACGAAGCGATCCTCCGGGCGACCCCCCGGGGCCTGTACGTCACCGAGATGATGGGCTTCGGCTTCAACCCGGTGACCGGCGACTTCTCGCGCGGCGCGGCGGGCTTCTGGATCGAGGGCGGCGAGCTCGCCTATCCGGTGAGCGAGGTGACGATCTCCCTCAACGTCGACCAGCTCTGGCAGAGCATCGACGCGGTGGGCAGCGACCTCGACATGCGCACGTCGACGGCGTCGCCCACGTTGCGCGTCGCCTCGATGACGGTCGCTGGCACCGCCGGGTCGTGAGGCCACGTTGACAGGCGAGGACGTCAAGGCGCTGCGCCGCGAGCTCGGGTGCACGGCCAAGGAGCTCGCCGCGGTGCTGGGTCTCGATCAGGCGACCGTGCTCGCGTGGGAGAAAGAGGAGCTCTTCCCCACCAAGGCCTTGGTCGATCGCATGAACACCCTGCGCGAAAAGGGCCCGGGCGCCGTGCCACGCAAGGCGCGCGCTGGCGGCGACCCCGTGGCCTCGCTCGCGGATCCGCTCGTCTGGGAGCTTCTGCGCAAGATCGCGGCTCACAAGAAGCTCCGCGACGACGTGGCCAAGCTCGCCGACGGTTACCCCGACCCTGCAGGCGACGTCACGGAAACGGCTGGGCGGGACTCCCGCGCTCGAAGTAAAACTTAAAGTTGCCCGTCAGGTACCCCTGGCATCGCGGCGGCGGTCCGATCCCACCCGGGCATACGTCGCGAGGATCGGCCAGGTAGAGCGTGAACGCTGCCTCGGTGAGGCGCTGCTGCGCGTTCTCCTCGTTCGGATTGCCGTCGAACAGGCTGTAGAACGTCATGGTGCTAACGCCGATGCTCGGCACCTCCCCCCCCTCAGACCCGACGCTCATCGCCGCATCAAAACTCGCCAGCGCCGCATCGCCCGCGCCCGCGCTTGCGTCCGCGCTTGCG
>PLIR01000231.1 GCA_003139415.1 Myxococcales bacterium
AGCGCCTACACGTACGCGTACGCGACCATGGGCGAGCTCGTGGCGTGGATCATCGGCTGGGATCTCATCCTCGAATATCTCGTCTCCGCGGCCGCCGTCAGCGTGGGTTGGTCGGGCTACACAGTGGCGTTCCTCCACGACACCTTCGGGCTCGACCTGCCGCGCGCCTGGACGAGCGCCCCGGTCCTCTGGAGCGAGGCGCACCAGCGCTTCGAGGGGACGGGCGCGTACCTCAACCTGCCGGCCGTCCTCATCATCGGGGCGGTCACCGCGCTCCTCGTGCGAGGGATCAAGGAGTCGGCGCGCATCAACACGATCATCGTCTTTCTCAAAGTCGCCGTCGTTCTGCTGTTCATCGCGTTCGCCGCGGGGTTCGTGCGACAGGCGAACTGGCACCCGTTCATCCCGCCCAACGAGGGCCGCTTCGGCCGCTTCGGCGTCTCCGGCGTCTTTCAGGGCGCCACGATGGTCTTCTTCGCGTACATCGGGTTCGACGCCGTCTCCACGGCGGCCCAGGAGGCGCGCAACCCGCAGCGCGACTTGCCGATCGGGATCCTCGCGTCCCTCGCGATCTGCACCGTCCTCTACATCGCCGTCTCGCTCATCCTGACGGGCGTCGTCCCGTACGCCCTCCTCAACGTGCCGCACCCCATCGCCGTCGGCGTCGAGGCGACAGGGCAGCGCTGGCTCGCGACGGCCGTCGAGATTGGGGCCATCGCAGGGCTGTCTTCGGTCATGCTCGTCATGCTGCTCGGCCAGCCGCGCATCTTCTTCTCCATGGCCCACGACGGGTTGTTCCCGCCGGGCGCCGCCAAGATCCATCCGCGCTTCGGCACCCCGTACGTCACGACGATCCTCACCGGGGCGGTCTGCGCGATTGCGGGCGGGGTCCTGCCGATCGACATCCTGGCCGAGCTGACGAGCATCGGCACCCTCTTCGCGTTCGTCCTCGTGAGCGCGGGCGTGATGATCCTTCGCGTGCGCCGACCGGAGCTCCCGCGCGCCTTCAAGGCCCCCGGCGGCGCCTACGTCGTCCCGATCCTCGGCATGCTGACTTCGGGCGTCCTCATGTACACGGCGACGACGGCCACCATCATCCGGCTCTTCTTGTGGATGGCCGTGGGCCTCGTCGTCTACTTCATGTACGGACGCCACCACTCGAAGCTCAGGGCGGCGGCGCCGTGACGTCCGCGGCGCTGCGCGATCGCATCCGCTTCCGCCTCGCGGACGAGACCGGCCGGATCGTCAAGGAAGCGCCGTACACGGTCGCGCTCTGCTACCCGTCGCCCTACCACGTGGGGATGAGCTCCCTCGGCTACCAGCGCATCTACCGCGCGCTCATGGAGGCGCCGGGGCTCGCCTGCGAGCGGGCCTTCCTCGACGACGAGTGCGAGGCCGACGCGGCGCTCGCCCCCGAGCGTCCCGTCACGTACGAGTCGATGCGTCCGATCGAGGCGTTGCCGATCCTCGCGTTCAGCGTCGCGTACGAGCTCGAGATCGCGGGCGTGGTCCGGATGCTGGTCGCCGCCGGACTGCCGCCGCGCCGCGCCGATCGAGGGCGGGGCCACCCGCTGGTCCTCGCGGGCGGGCCGCTGACGTTCTCGAACCCGACACCGCTCGCGGCGATCGTCGACGCGATCGTGGTGGGCGAGGCCGACGCTCGGGTCGTGGAGGCGGTGCGAGCGCTGGAGGCGGCCGGGGGCCGAGAGGCGCAGCTCGACGCGCTCGCCGCGATCCCGCACATCTTCGTGCCGTCGCGCCACACGAAGCTCCCGCCCGTGGGTGCCGAGGACGACGCGATCCTCCCGGCGTACTCGGCCATCCGCACGCCGCACACCGAGCTCGCGAACATGTTCTTGATCGAGACCGAGCGCGGTTGCTCGCGCGGCTGCACGTATTGCGTCATGCGGCGGTCCACCAACGGCGGAATGCGTATCGTCCCGGCCGAGCGGATCCTCTCGACGATCCCCGAGGATGTCCGGCGCGTCGGGCTCGTGGGCGCGGCGGTGAGCGACCATCCGAAGATCGTCGCCGTCCTCGACGCGCTGGCCGATCGCGGGTGCTCCGTGGGCCTCTCCTCGCTCCGACCCGATCGCCTCGCGAACACCGACGGGTTCGTCGCCGCCCTTGCGCGCGCCGGCTATCGCACGCTGACGACGGCCATGGACGGCACCAGCGAGCGTGTCCGCGAGACTCTCGAACGCCGCGCCCGGCCCAAGCAGCTCCGGCGCTGCGCGGAGCTCGCGCGAGAACACGGCATGAACCGCATGAAGCTCTACCTCATGGTCGGCACCCCCGGAGAGACGGACGAGGACGTCGACGAGTGCGTTGCGTTCGCGACGGAGCTCTCGCGCATCATCCCGCTCGCGCTGGGGATCGCGCCGTTCTGCCCCAAGCGCAACACGCCGCTCGACTCGGCTCCCTTCGCCGGCATCCGGGCGGTCGACGATCGCCTCGCCCGCCTTCGCCGGGGGTTGCGGGGCCGCGTCGACGTCCGGGCGACGAGCGCGCGCTGGGCCTGGGTCGAGTACGTGCTGGCCCAGGGCGGCGAGGCCGAGGGGCACGCCGTCATCGACGCCGTCGCTGGCGGGGGATCGTTTCGCGCGTACGAGCGCGCGTTCTCCCAACGCCCGCGCCTGCCGCGCCGGTCGCTGCCGCTCGCTGCGGATATTTGAGCCGCGGTGCGCGGACTGGTAACGTCGCCGGCCGCGACGGCGCGCGACATGTCCACGAGTTCAGCTGCTCTCACCCAGGTCCGTCCCCGGGTTCCGAGTGAGGCGGCGCGCCCGCGGCCCTTCCTCAAGTGGGCGGGAGGCAAGGGGCGGCTCATCGAGCAACTGCGGCCGCTGCTGCCGGCCCCGTTCAAGCGCTACTTCGAGCCCTTCGCCGGGGGGGCGGCCCTCTTCTTCGCCCTCGGGCCCGAGCGGGCGTCGCTGACCGACGTCAACGAAGAGCTCATCGACTGCTACCGGACGATCCGCGACCACGTCGAGGACGTCATCGACGCGCTCGGGCAGCATCGCTACGAGCCGAAGCACTACTACCGCGTCCGCGCCCTGGACCCGCAGGGGCTGGGCTTGGCCGATCGCGCCGCGCGGACGATCTTCTTGAACAAGACGGGCTACAACGGCCTTTATCGCGTGAACCGCGCGGGCAAATTCAACGTCCCCATCGGCCGCTACACCAACCCCCGCGTCTGCGACCCGGAGAACCTGCGCGCGTGCTCGGCGGCCCTGCAGGGGGTCGAGCTCGAGAGGCGCGACTTCGCAGAACAGGTCGCGCGGGCCAAAAAGGGCGACTTCGTCTACTTCGACCCGCCGTACGACCCGACCTCGGCGACGTCGGCGTTCACTTCGTACGCGCCCGGCGGCTTCGGACTGGACGGACAGGAGCGCCTCGCCGCGGTGTTCGCGGCCCTCGCGAGCCGCGGCGTGCACGCCGTCCTCTCGAACTCCGACACTCCCCTGATCCGCGAGTTGTACCGGCCCTACCGGGTCGTCCCGGTCCTCGCCGCCCGCAGCATCAACTCGCGCGGGTCTCGCCGTGGCAAGGTGGGCGAGGTCGTCGTCACGAGCTTTGGGCGTCGCTGAGCCTGCGGGCCGCGGCGCGCGAGGCGGCGTCCCCTAGCCCAAGCAGGAGGAGCGCCCCCGTCGGCGGCACGAGCTGCACGAGCAGGCGATTGACGAGCGTCCCGGCGAACGCGAACGCGCGCACCCGATCCGGTCCAAGGATCAAGGCCGAACCGAGCAAGGTGGCTTCGCCGAGCAGCGCGAACGCCGCGAGCCGCGTCGCCGGCCGAAACGAAGCGCGCCTCGCGAGAACGGCGACGACCGCGGCCCCCGCGACGGGCCACAGCGCCCCCCATGTCCGGGTGTCCCCCGCGCTCGCCGCCACGATCTGGCCGATGCTGCCGAACGCCTCGAACGCGGGCGCCGACAGCTCGTGGTCCGTGTTCAAGACATGGTGGGCCTGGAGCAGCGCCCTCCACCCGAGGAAGACGACGGCCGCGCTGCCGAGGACTGCCAGCCATTGCAGCGCCTCGCGCCGTCCCGCCTTCGGCTGCACGGCGACGGCCGCGAGGACGATCGCCACCACGTGCCCGATCCCTTCGTCCTTGGTGCCGGCCAGGGCCATCGCCGCGACCACCGCAGCGCCGAGATCTCGGCGGACGTCCTCGGCGCCCTCGAGACAGCGGCCGAGCCTCAGGGTGCAGGTCGCCGCGAGGAGGCCCACCGGCAAGTCCGCGTAGGCCGACCGCAGATGCACCCAGAACATGGGCGTCACGAGGAGCAGGGCCATCGCTCCTCCGAGCGCCCACCGGGGCCGTCTGTCGAACCCCGACGGCGGCCGCTCGCCCCCTTCGAACGCGTCGGCCGCGGCATCCAGGAACAGAAGGAGCGCAAGCAGGGTCGTCGCCGCGGCCCCCGCGACGAGAGACGCCGCGTCCTTCGCGAACATCGAGAACCATGACGCGGCGAGAGGCCAGAGCAGCGGGTAGCCGTGCGGGATGACGTCGGCCGTCGGGTCGATCGCGGCGGTGCGCAGCGCGCCCAGCCCCTCCGACTCGATGCGCGCCTTTCCGAGCCAGACGAACGTATCCCAGTACATGGGGACGGCCGGGCGCAGGACGGCGACGGCGGCGAGCGCGATCGCCACGGGAACGAGGGCCGACCATTTGCCGTCCGTATCTCTCGAACCGACGACCAAGGCGCGCGGCGTCGTCGGACCGCCAGCGCCCCGGCGCGCGGCGAACACGAGGCCGGCGACCAGCAGGGCAATCGCCGGGTGCATGTAGGCCGCAAATACAGCGGTGAGGCCGCAGGCGGTCCATCGCGGCCATCGACCCCAGCCCGCGGCGAGGCCCAGGCCGCTCAGGCGTTCGAGCCCCGCTCCGAGGGCGGCGAACACCAGCGCAGGCGCGAGGGCGAGCCAGATCGGGACCATCAGGGCGTATGGCCGCATTCGAGCGCGCCTTGCTCGACGGCGCACGGTCGCGAAGCGGGAGAAGGCAGCGCGCTTGCGAGCGTGTCCGCGGCCAGGTCGATGCGGCCGTCGCGGCGGGCGCAGGCGACCCTCCGCGGGACGACGAAGCGAAGGAGCGGCTGGCACGCCAGGCAGTCGTCGTGAATCTCCGCGACGCAGCCATGGTGCTCGGACACGTAGCCGTCGAGGTCCCCCAGCAGGTTCGCGATGGTCGACGCCGTGGCCCCGGCGCGAAGGGGAGCGTCGGCGCGATCGACGAGGAGCGCGCGTGCCCCCGGCGCTGCCACGACGGCCGCGCCCAGCAGGAGGACACCGAGGCCCGCGCGGGACACGCCCGACCGACGCGTCATCGTCAGCGCGACCGCGATCGCCAGCGACGCAGCGAGCACCAGCGTGCCCGCGCGAACGGCGGGCGCCGCTGTACCGGGCGGTCCACAGACGTCGTTGGCCCCGCCGATGACGAGGCGCTCCGCCGTCGAGGGGCAAGATTGCGCCGGGGCGTCTCGCATGAGAGCCATGAATATCAAGTCGGCGCGAGACGTAGCGATCGATCCAGCTCCGGGATAGTAGTTTCAGTAGCCTGCGGCGCGGGCCGCGGGCCGGAGGTGGCAGGGTGAAGCAGAAGCTCTTCGAGGATTGGAATGCGTACCTGGACGTCGCGCCGTCGGCCGACCCTTCCGACGACGTCGTTCGCTTTCATTCCCGGGTGCTCGGCCGCGACGTGAACATCGAGCCCTCGCTGGTCCATCAGCCGACGGGCTTGCGGACCGCTGCGCTCTGCGCGGGCATCAAGCACGAAGGCACGCTCGATTTCTCCGTCGTCAAGCTCGACGCGCCCGGCTCCGCCGCGGCCATCTTCACGAAGAGCCTCTGCCCGAGCTATGCCGTCCTTGCCGGTCGCGCGGCGCTGGCCGACGGGTGCGCGCAGGTGCTCGCCGTCATCAGCAAGAACGCCAACGTCTTCACGCCCACGGGCGAGCAGGACACCCGGGTGATGACGGGGTGGCTCGCGGAGGAGCTCGGGGTCGCGCCGGGAGACGTCGTCCCGTCGTGCACGGGGGTCATCGGGATTCCCTTGCCCATGGAGAAGGTGCGCGCTGCGGTCACGGGCCTGTCGGCCAAGCTCCGGCCGGGCGGCCTCGACGACATCGCGCGCGCCATCCTGACGACCGACAGGGGCCCGAAGGTGTGCTCCGTGCGCGTGGGCGACGCCGTCGTCTGCGCCATGGCCAAGGGCGCGGGCATGATCGAGCCGAACATGGCGACGATGCTCGCGTACTTCTTCACGAACGTGGATCTCGACGGCGCCGCGCTGCGCGAGGTCCTCGCCGAGGCCGCCGGGCGCACGTTCAACAGCCTCACGGTCGACTCGGACACCAGCACGAGCGACACCCTCGCGATGTTCTCGACGCGGGCCGTGCCTATCGCGGGCGATGCGCGCGCCGACTGGGTGGACGCCGTCCGGTGCCTGGCGATCAAGCTGGCGCGCGACATCGTCGCCCAGTCCGAGGGCGCCACGAAGCTCATCGACTGCACGGTGAAGCTCGACTCGTCGGAGAGCGACGCGAAGCTCACGGCCAAGAAGATCGTCAACTCGCCGCTGGTGAAGACAGCAGTCCACGGCGGCGACCCCAACTGGGGTCGCATCGTCATGGCGATCGGCAAGCCCGACGAGCGCCTCACCCTCGGGGCCATCGATCGCGGCGACGTCGTCATCCGGATGATGGGTCAGGTCGTCTTCTCCAAGGCGCAGCCGATCTCCATCGACCTTCCGGCGCTCGCCCGCAGCATCAAGTCGTCGACGCGCGTCTCCATCGAGGTCGTCATCGGCGAGGGCCGCCACGCCGCCACGGTGTGGGGATGTGATCTGAGCCACCGCTACGTCGATATCAACTCGGACTACATGACGTGACTCGGAGGCTGGCCCAGCATGGGCCAGACCGTGTCAGCGCGATCAGGGGTGACGACGCTCCCGCCGCCGGATGCCATTGATAAAACATGGCTTTTCGATGAGGCGATTGCGGGCGCCGCTCTTGCTCTCTTGCGCCGTATGAGCCAACGCGTCCTCGCTTCCGGGATCCTCGTGGGGGCGTTGATGACTTCCGCGTGCACCCAAGATCCTCCGAAGCCGGAGGTGTGCAGCGCCCCGCAGGGCAACAGCGCCGCCGTGGAAAGCCTCGTGTCGGGCGATACGGCCTTCGCCGTCGAGTTCTTTGCGCCCGCCGTGACGGCGTCCGAGGGGGCCGCCGCGATGGCCCTCTCGACCACCGGATCCAACGTCGTCCTGTCGCCGTACAGCGTGTCGGCCACGATGGCCATGGTCGACGTGGGCGCCGCGGGGGCGACGCAGACGCAGATCGAAGACGTGCTGCAGCTCCCCGGCCCCGCTGCGACGGAGGCCCCCGCCTACGCGGCGGTCGCGTGCGGTGAGGAGACGGATGCCACGTCGGACGGCAACCAGCTCTACATCGCGAACGGGCTCTGGGTGCAAAAGGGCTTGTCGATCGTGCCGACGTTCGAGTCCGTGCTCGCCAACGGGTACGATGCGCCGGCGCAGCAGGTCGACTTCGCGGGCAACCCCCCCGCGGCCGCGTCCACCATCAATGCGTGGGTGTCGACCGCCACACAGGGCAATGTGCCGTCGCTCCTGGGCTCTCAGGACGTCGACGCCGAGACGCGCCTCGTCATCGTCAACGCCATCTACTTCAAGGGCTCCTGGGCGACGGCGTTCGACGCAAGCCAGACGGGGCCTCAACCCTTCACGCTCGGCGACGGGACGCAGATCTCGGCGACGACCATGACCGGCACCGTCAACGCAGCCTTTACCGAAGACGCCACGCTGACCGTCGTCGAGCTGCCCTACAAGGGCGGCGGGCTCGCGATGGACTTTTTCATGCCGTCGCCGGCTTCGGGCGGTCTGCCCGACTTCGAGGGCGCGCTCACGGCCTCGACGCTCGAGGCCTCGCTGAAGGGCCTCGGAAGTCAGCAGTCGATCGTGCTTTACCTGCCGAAGTTCTCGTTCAAGACCAGCGTGGAGCTTGCCCCCGTTCTCGAGGGGATGGGCATCATGGACGCGTTCGAGATGGGGGTCGCCGACCTCTCGGGGATCGACGGCGCGACGGACCTGACGGTGCACGCCGTCGTGCAGCAGGCGCTCATCGAAGTGGACGAGCAGGGGACCGTCGCGGCGGCGGCGACGGCGGCGACGGTCTGCAACTGCGACGGGGTCATCGAGCCGACCACGATTCAGATAAACCACCCGTTCTTCTTCTTGATCCGCGACACGCGCACCGGCGGCATCCTCTTCATGGGCCACGTCGTGAACCCTTCTTCGACCTGATGGAAGACGCCTGCCTTCTTGGCGGAGCATCGGCACGCGCCGGCCTTCTTAGCGGAGCATCAGCACGCGTTGGCCATCGCCCACCCGTACCGCGCGGCGGAGGGCGGCGTGGTGCGTGCGCTTGGCCCAGCGGATCGCGTCGAGGAGCGTCTCGTGGTCGACGCGCTCACGGGCGCGGCGGGCGAGGCGACCTGCGACGAGCGACGCGAACGTGCACCCGGTCCCGTGAACGGAGCCGATGGAAAGGCGCCGGGCGCGAAGCTCGAACACCTCGCCGTCGAGGGCGAGGACGTCGATGGCCTCCGGTCCCGCCATGTGTCCGCCCTTGACGAGGACCGCGCGTGGGCCTGTGCCGGCCAGGGCGAGCGCCGCCTCCCGCGCCTCGCCGACCGTGCGCACCTTCGCGCCCAGAAGGGCCTGCACCTCCGCCAGGTTCGCGGTGACGAGCGTCGCCCGCGGCAAGAGAGCGTCGCGCAGCACCGTGAGTCCGGCTGCGGCGATGAGGGATGCTCCCCCGCGCGTCGGTTGGATCGGCGTGTCGACGACGGACGGTACGTGGCTGTACTTCGCGAGAAGGCGCCCCACGGCGCGGGCGTTCTCCGCAGAGCCGAGGGCCCCGATCTTGATGGCGCGAACGCGCTGATGCAAGAGCACCTCTTCGGATTGTGACGAGACTTCTCTCGTGGGGATTGCGCGCACGCGCACGACCCCGGCGGTGGATTGGATGGTCAAGAGCGTGACGGCAGCGCACCCGAACGCACCGGCCGCCGCGAACGCGCGAAGGTCCGCAGCGATTCCCGCGCCGCCGCCCGGATCGAGGCCGCCGATGGCGAGCGCGCAGGGGACTGTCGCGCCAGTCCGGCGTAGCGCGCGCGCGGTTGGGGTGCTCCGGCGCATGGTGGAGCGACTGTCGCCGCGGACGCGTGCGCGCGTCCAGCGTGATTGACAGTTCTCCGCGTGCGCTGTTACTCCCCGTAAGACACGGGATGCGTGCGCGCCTCCGAGTCCGTCGCCGCGCCGCACCACTCACGGCTGCGGTTGTCCTTGCCGGGGCGGTTGGGCTATTCGCCTGCGAGCGCACGGCCCGAGCCCAGTGTGTCGACGAGGAATTGAAGGAGGAGCTCGTCGGCGGCCGTCACTACCGCGGGGTCCAGGAGCGCCTGTTCACGAAGGCTTTCCGGCACGAGCTCTCCGTGATGGGCGGCATCTACTCCGCCGACCTCTACTCGTCCGACTGGCTCGTGGGGGGCGCGTACACCTTTCACTTCAGTGAAGACCTCGCCCTCGAGGCGAGCGTGCAGTTCACACGCTTCCGCAGCGCGGTGACCAACTCGTACGAAGAGCGGTACCCGCAGATCGCCCTCGAAGAGAACCCCGACAAGCCGGGGCGGCTGTATTTCGGGCACATCGTGTGGTCCTTCGCCTACGGCAAGCTGCGCTGGATGGGCGATGGGATCAGCCGGTTCGACTTGAACCTCGCCCTCGGCGCCGGCGCCACCGACGACTCGACGTCGCTCGGCGTCACCGGAAGCGCCGGCATCGGAGCCAAGTTCTACTTTGGCCACTGGTTCGCAGTGCGCTTCGACGTTCGCGACCACGTTCTCCAGGAGTCGCTCGTAGGTGACGAGCACCTGGTCAACGACATCCTCGTGACGATGGGCGCCAGCGTCTTCATCCCGTTCGGCGGGTGAATGGGCCTTGGCGGCGGGGGTGCTTCGGGGGCACCATCGAGCCATGCGGATGACGCGCCTCATCGCGGCGGCGACCGTGGCCATGATGGCGGTCACGGTGTCGCTCGCTGTCGCACAATCGCGGCCTTCGCGCGGGGGCAAACCAGGCGGCAAGCCCAAGCCCACGCCCTCCGCGGCCCCGTCCGCATCGGCTGAAAACCCGTACGAGGACAAGGGCGCGGCCGCCCCTGCAGGCTCGGCCTCGGCGCCTGCCGCGTCGGCCTCGGCGCCCGCCGCCGAACCGCCGCCCCCGCCTCCACCGCCAAGCGACACGCTCGACGGCGGAGGCAAGCTGTCCCCGCTGAACCCCGAGGCGAACGAGTTCTCGGACGCGGGCGTGGCCGCCCCATCGGTCGACTACGATCGCCTGCTCGCCGACATCGGGTCGCTCCGCGCGCGCGTGGCGGCGGTCAGCGACACGCTGTTTCACTCGCGGATCGCGGTCGCGATCGAGTTGCACGGAGACCACGCGCGCACGTCGAACCTCACGGTGTCCCTCGACGACGGCGTGGTCTGGACGTCGCCGGCGGCGTTTCGAGCGGACGACGCGACGACGGTGTACGACCACGCGGTGGCGCCGGGTCATCACGCCGTGGCCGTCGAGGTCGAACGTCGAGACGATCGCAACGACACCTTTCGCTCGGCGCAGCGGTCGCGCTTCATGGTCGACGTGCCCGCGGATCAGAAGCTGACCGTGAACCTGGAGCTGAAAGACGACTCGTCCATGGGGGGCGACTTCCCGTCCGACAAGAAGGGGCGCTACGACCTTCGCGTCCGGGCCCTGGCCCGGGCCGAGCCCATCCCGAGGTGATTCGAGAATGAACACGCCATGAAAGCGCTCGTGTGCCGCGCCTACGGTCCCGTCGACTCGCTCACCCTCGACGAGGTGGCAGACCCCAAGCCCGTGGCCGGCGAAGTGCTCGTCGGCGTGCGCGCCTGCGGGGTCAACTTCCCGGACGTGCTCGTCGTTCAGGGCAAGTACCAGTTCAAGCCGCCGCCGCCGTTCTCGCCCGGGGGCGAGGTGGCCGGCGTCGTCGAGGCGGTCGGGTCCGGGGTCACCGACGTGGCACCTGGCGATTTCGTCATCCTGAACTGGCGCGCGGTNNCGTCGCGCTCGGTACGTGCGGCGGGATGGCCGAGAAGTTCGTGGCGGATGCGTCGAAAGTGATCCGGATGCCCGACGGCGTCGACTTCGCAGAGGCCGCGTGTCTCTCCACCGCATACGGCACCACGCTGCACGCGCTGCGCGATCGCGGCCAGCTCCGTGCGGGCGAGACGCTGCTCGTCCTCGGGGCGGCGGGCGGCGTCGGCTTGTCGGCGGTGCAGATCGGCAAGCGCATGGGCGCTCGCG
>PLIR01000461.1 GCA_003139415.1 Myxococcales bacterium
ACGGACGGCGCGACGGAGACCGATGGGGCCATCGTGACCGATGGCGCAACGACGACAGACGGCGCGGCCGACGGCGCTGTCGCGGACTGACGAGCGCGAACGCTCGGCGAGAGGCGAGAGCGGAGCCAGCCGGTTCCGCTCTCGCAACTCTCTCGCCCTCAGGCGAGCTTCATCGCCTTCTTCAGGCGCTTCGCGTCGGCGAACATGTCGACGTTGGTGAAGACGAACGTGGCCTCTTCGTTCTTGTTGGCCAGCGCAATCTCCGCGAGCTTCTCGATGGCCGGGTCCTCGTAGCGGCTCTTGTGGCCGGCCGGCCCGGGAAGGCGGTAGTAGCCGAAGGTGGCGCTGGTCGTTCCGTTGAGGAGCGGATCGCGCGCGGCCGTGGCGCCGCTCTCGGCGGCCAGCCCGTGTGCTTCGTCCGCATCCCAGCTGAGGGGCGCCTCCCAGACGATTCTCTTGTACTTGCGACGCACGCCGCTCAAGAAGTCTTTGACCGCGCTCTTGTTGGCGCGCGACGCGCTGAAGTCGGGCGGCGCGACGAACACGGCCGTCTGGCCTTCGAGCTCTTTGGTGACGTCGGTGAGGTTCTTCAGCGCGCTCTCCGTCACCTTGCCCTCGCGAAAGCCCTCCTGGCCGATCTCGCGCGGCGCGAGGAGCGCGAAGACGAAGCCGGGCGGCGCCTCTCGCCGCCAGCGCCGGATGGTGCCCGTGCCCGGCTGAGAAACGTGGGTCTCCTGCACCTCGACGAACAGGAACTCCTTGAAGTATCGCGTGGCGGGAACCGGAAACCCGGCGCACCCGATTGTGGTCACAGCGTTCAAGGCGGCAAAGTGGAGCGTACCATGCCTCGTCCTCGGGCGGGCACGCCGTCCTCGCTCGGGCCAGGAGCGCCGACCAAACGCTTCGCGAGCATGCGGCCGAGCCGCCGAGCCGCCGCGCGCAACGCGTCCGCGTGGTGAATGGCGTCGGCCGTGGGGTTTTCAACGCCGGCGGTCATGTCCACCGCGACCGTGTCCTCGGCCCGCATGTCGCCCGTGTCACGCTCCGGCGCGGCCCCTGCGGAGCGTACGATCCAGGCGCGCGCCGAGAGGCCCACGTCCGTCGACCGCGCGGCGGGGCCTGTTCGCGCCACGTCCACACCAATCCCTTCACTGGCTTCGTCGCCGCGCAAGACCTCGACCTCGACGCGCGGGAACGTCTCGCCCGCCTCGAGCCATCCGCCGGTAGCCAGCTCGTCGCGCACGCCGGCCGCCACCTCGTCGGCGGCCACCGCGTCCACGACGAGGTTCCGGACGACCTTGACGTGAAGCCGTTCGCCGGCGCCATCGGCGTACACGGCCTGGTACCCGCACGCGGTCACAAGGGCCATCAGGGCGACCGTCGCAGGGCACCGGAGCCCGTGCACGCCGAGTCTTCGCCGGCCGAACGCCCCGCTCGGGGCCACCTACGATCCCACGATGAAGCTTACGATCTTGCCCTTCACGTAGATAAACTTCTTGATCGGCTTGCCCTCGAGGTGCGCCCGAACGCGGTCCTCCTTGAGCGCGGCCTCGCGCGCGACGTCCTCGTCGGCGTCGACTGCAATCGTGATGGTTCCCCGGAGCTTGCCGTTGACCTGGACCCCGATCTCGACCACGCGCTCCTCGACGAGCGCGGGGTCGAACTCGGGCCAGGGCTCGTACGCGACGGAGCGGGCTGGAGGGGCCTCGGGTCCCTCCCCGTGCAGCCGGCTCCAGATCTCTTCGCCGACGTGGGGCGCGAAGGGGCCGACGAGCAGCGCCATCGCGCGCGCCGCCTCGCGCGGGACGACCGCCAGGCCGGCGAGGTGCCTCACGAGGATCATCATCGCGCTGATGGCCGTGTTGAAGCGAAGGCCCTCGATGTCCGCGGTCACCTTCCGGATCGTCTTGTGGACGAGGCGCCTCGTGGCGTCATCGTAGGCGGTCGGGTCGTCCGAAAGCGGTCCCGTGGTCACCTGCCATGTCCTCTCCAAGAACCTCCGGGCCCCCTCCAGGCCGCTCGTCTGCCAGGGCTTCACCTGCTCGAGAGGCCCCATGAACATCTCGTAGACGCGCAGGGCATCGGCGCCGACCTGCCGAACGACGTCCTCGGGGTTTATGACGTTGCCCCGAGATTTGCTCATCTTCTCGTTGTTCTCGCCGAGGATCATGCCCTGATGGACGAGCTTCACGAACGGCTCAGCGTCCCTCACGCGGCCGATGTCGAAGAGAAACTTGTGCCAAAAGCGTGCATAGAGCAGGTGCAGGACGGCGTGCTCGCTGCCCCCGACGTAGAGGTCTACCGGCATCCACTCGCGGTAGGCCTCGTCGCTCCACCCCTCGCGATCGTTGCTCGGGTCGATGAACCGAAGGTAGTACCAGCATGATCCAGCCCACTGGGGCATGGTGTTCGTCTCGCGGGCAAACCACCGCCCGTCCTTTTGAAAGAACCGCCAGTCGACGGCGCGCGCCAGCGGGCCTGCCGGATCGGTGCCCGGCCGGAAGTCGTCGAGGTCCGGAAGACGCAGCGGTAGCTCGTCGAGCGAGACCGCGATGGGGCTCTCGTAGTGAATCACCGCGGCGGCGCCTGGCGCGCGAGGGTCCCCGTCGCACGTGACCGGAAAGTAGATGGGGATCGGCTCGCCCCAGTAACGCTGCC
>PLIR01000103.1 GCA_003139415.1 Myxococcales bacterium
CGCGCGGCAGGTCGCCGTGGAAGTCGTCCTTCTTGTGCACTTCTACGGTGGGAAACCTGGGGCCGACGTGGTGGTCTTCCACCCACTGCGCGCGCGCGCCCGGCTCGGTCAGGTAAGTTCTCAGCCAGAAAGCGTCGTCGCCCGTCGCCCGCTCGTCGCCGTCGATGACCGCGCTCCCGTCGGCTTGCAGCCGCACCGTCCAGGTCGCGTCGTCGCCGTGATCCTGCGGAGAGCTCGACGGAAGCTCCACGATCTCCGCGGGGCCGTCGAGCCTCAGCGCGACTGCCCGCGCGTCCATCGACGGCAGCGGGCCGAGGCGCGACTGGGGGCTCGTCGCGTCGAGGTACGTGCCGCCGCCGGGGCCGGGTAGGAATGCGATGCCGTGGTCGAAGAGGGGAATCGCCGCCCCGCGAGCGCGCAGGATCGAGGGTTGCCCGGTGAGCCTCGTCTGGACCATGACCTCCTGCGCCTCGATGCCCACCGCCTTGAGCAACGTGATGAGCAGCAGGGCCTTGTCGTCGCAGTCGCCCTCGCGGCGCGCGAGGAGCTGCTGCGGGCGATTCGGCAGCCACCACTCGCCGCTCACGTAGTTGACGTAGCGGATGTCGTCGGCGACGAAGTCGAACAGCGCGCGGAGCTTTTCTTCGCGCGACGACCGCCCCAACGTCAGCTTCGCCGCGAGGGCCCGCACCTGCGCATCCGGCTCGGTGAAGCCGCGCACGGCCTCCGCGTACCAGGACCGGAACGAGCTCCAGTCCTTGAACGTCGAGAGCACGACGGTCGGGATGGTCTCGCTCGAGGGCGGGGCGAGGGGCTCCTCTGGCGCGTTGACGGGCTTGTCCCAGATGAGGCGCTCCACGTGCCGGCCGCCCTCGTCCCGCTCGTCATGCGAGTCCGCGCGCCCGTTCACGACGTCGGCATAGATCGGGTGCTCGTGCGGCGACTCGATGTCGACCTCGTTGTAGACGACCGGGTGCGTCGACTGCCCCCCGGCGTAGTCCAGACGGTAAAACGGGGGGTCGGCTCGTCCTCCCACCGGCCCCGCGGTCCACGATCGAAAGGCCACCTCGACGACGTCGCCCGGGCCGAGCTCGGGCCAGCGCAGGCGCGGCCGCGCGTCGTCGTTCGATTCTTCGACAGGGAAAGCCGTGCCGCCGTCGGCGCGATGGACGCGCGCGCGGACGATCTCCGTCAGATCGCCCTCGGCCGGGATGTCTTCGTAGAGATCGTCCTCGGTGCGCGGTGGGATCACGATCTCGCGCGCGTAGTGGACGAGCTCCGACACGCGCCGGTCCGGGTGCATCACGACCGCGCGGACCCAGTGCAGCTCTCGATCGGCCACGTCGGGCGCGTCGCCCGGCGGTTGCGCAGGCCGGCGCCGCGCAAGGATCACCTGCGAGGCCACGAGGTACTTCTCGTCGTCCGGGGGCTCGGGCGCCGCCAGCGTCCCCGCACGCAGGGCAAGCTCGGCGCGGTGCCGTGAGTCGGCGGGGTCGAGCTCGCGGGCGCGGCGGAGGGCGGCGGCGACCGCCTCCTCGCGCGTCGCGTCGGGTGGACTCGCGGCGATCTCCTCGGCCAGGCCCGTCCAGACCGTGGCCTTGTTCGGCGCCCAGCGGGCGAGCGTCTCGTAGAGCGAGAGCGCCTCCGCGTGCGCGCCCGTGCGGCCGACGCTCTGCGCCACTGCGATCGCCTCGTCGGCTCCCTCGATCCCCCCGGCGAGCGCCCTTCGCGCGGCCGCGATCACGGCGTCACGACCACGCGCCTCGAGCGCGGCCACCCGCGCCGATCCGACCTCGCCCCGAGCCGCCAACCGCTCGCGTGTCTTGGTCGTCAGCGTCGAGTCGTACGACGCCGCGAGGTCGGCGAGCGTCTCGAGCGCCGCGGTCGGCGCGTCGGCCGTCGAGTCGGCGAGGTTTGCGAGGTTGCGCATCGCCGCGATACGCAGCGCGTCGGTTCCGAGCGCGACGCAGGTTTGCGCGCCCAGGAGGATCGCTTCGGCGTCGCGTGCGGCGTCGATCTTGGCGCCCCGTAGCGCCGCGAAGGCCCAATCCGCCAGCCCCGACTCGACGTGCCGCTCGACCAGGCGCCGGTCGATGAAGGCGTGCGTGCGAGGGTCGCCCCCAGGCGCCGCCCGCGCGCGGTTCAGCCAAGCGCTGCGATTGGCCCCGCTCGGCGCGAGCCAGGCTGCCGTCGCCAAGCGGTCCGCGTCGGTGGCGGTGTCGGCGATCGCCGAGAGCAGGCCCGGTGCGCGCGGGCTGCGCTGGTCGTCGGCGCCGCCGAGGGTCCTTACGATGGCGGAGTCGATCCGGCCGTCGATGGAGGCCGGCGTGCTGGCCAGCGCCCGCGAGAGGGCCGTCGTCGTGCGCTCGACCGTCGCCTTCTTCGCGTGGCGCGCCGGCTTCGCAAGGCCGCCGAGGTCTGCGCTCGCGGAGACGCCTGACGGCCATCCGCCCGATGCGTCGGTGATCCGGAGGCGTACGCGCCCGTCGTCGTCGAGGGCGCCCGTGCACACTTTGGCGGCGAGCAGGTGCGGCCCGGCCGCGAGGTGGACGCGCGCGGCGAGTCGGTCGAAGCGCAAGCTCTCGTGGTCGGCGTCGTCGGTTCCGATGTCGACCGCGTCGAAGGTCAAGCGTGCTTGCCCCGTCGCCGCCAGGTGGACGTCGACCTCCTGGTCGGACAGGGCCGACAGCTTGGTCGCCAGCCAGGAACAGCTCTCCTTGCGCGGGGCGACGAAGACGTCGAGCGGGAGGCCCGCGGCTGTCACGAACGCGCGAGGGACGGCGCGCCACCGGACCTCGACGGTGCCCCACGAGTACGACGCGCGGAGGTCCGAGAAGTCGCCCGCCTCCGGTCCGTCATGCGCGTCGAGCCCTCCGCCCGTATCGCGGAAAGGACCGAGGAGGGCGAGCGAGTCGATGACCCCGAGCTTTGCGTCGGCCCGGCTCCCGTCCTCGGTCCCCTCGTCGGGCGTCAGCATCCGCGCGAAGAGCGCCGCTTGATCCCGCACGTCGGCCGGAGCCTGGTGGTCGGCCGCGACGCGCTCGAAGATGCTCTTCGCCAGCCCGTCGGCGGTCCGCTCGGACAGGGTCGCCATGACGCTCAGCCCGGCCACCGCGTCGGCCACCGTGGCCCCGGGGGCGAGCACGCGGGCCGCCGCGTCGCCGAGCATGGCGTCGGGCGTTTCGTCCGTCCAACGCAGGGGCGCCGGCGTCGACGCCGATCGCGCGTCCCTCGGCGCGGCCAAGGCGACCGCCATGGCCACGGCCGACACCCCCCACGAGGCGAACGAAGGAAAACGGGGCAAGGTCTCCTGGACTTTACCCAGCGGAACGCGGCCAGCGCCAGCCCGGCAGACGCCTGGGCTATTGTACGATCGGCAGACGCACGGTGCCGCGTGAGCCGGGCAGCGGGAGCGCTTGATTCTTCGCGTACACCGCGTGGCGCCCGCGGGTGCGGTACCACTCGGCCGTGGTGGCGGAGGCGTGCATCTTCTCGATGACCTGGCGCCAGCCTACGCCCGTGTTGTACGCGCAGAAGCTGATCTCCCCCTCTTGCGTGCCGTACGGGATGATGCACATCTCGGTGCGCCTGAAGTCGTAGTTGTAGAGGTCTTGAAACCACATCCCCGCGACGAAGAGGACGCGCCAGTCGAACTCCCGGGCGTCTCCCTCGTGCGCGCCGATCGCCTGGCCGCGGGCGCCTGTCTGGCTGATGAACTGGCGCAGCAGCGTCGTGAAACCGAAGCCCGGCGGGGCGTGGGCTGCGCGGAAGCGCCTCGCCAGAGCGATGCCCAGCTCGGTCAGCGTGACCGCGCGCGGCTGGGCGGCGTCCGTGATCTCCTGGATGTCGCTCAGCAGACCTTCCATGTCGAGCACCTGGGCCAGCGGGACCATCGCGCCCGTGCGCTTGTTGACGAGGAGCGCGGTGCCGATGCCGCAGTTGGGGTGGCACCCGCACTTGAGCGCGCCCCACTCGGTGCGGCCGGCGAGCAGCAAGTCGGTGAGGTCGCCGAACGGCCCGAGCGCCGAGAGCGGGAACCAGTCGCGGAGCGGCTCGGTCGCGCCGAGCTGATTGTGTAGGTCGTGCGCCAGGTGCGACAGCGTGTAGCGCTTGGCCGTGCGCTCGGCGTCGGACACGTCCTCGTCGCGGCCCGTGAAGCTCACGGGCTGGAAGGAGACGACCGTGACTTTGTCGGCGTTCTCGACGGCGAAGCGCACGATGGCGCCGACCTGGTCGTCGTTGACGCCGCGCACGACCGTCACGACGAGGACGACGTCGATCCCGGCGGCGTGGAGGTTCTCGATCGCGCGGAGCTTTACGTCGAACAGGTTGCCCACCTTGCGGTGCCGGTTCGCCTCCTCCCCGAGCCCGTCGAACTGCAGGTAGGCGAGGCGCAACCCGGCGGCCTTGGCCTCGTGCGCGAACGCCGGCTCCTGGGCGAAGCGGATGCCGTTGGTGGCGCACTGCACGCAAAAGTACCCGGCGGTCTTGGCGTACTGGACCGCCTTCAAGAAGTGCGGCGCGATCGTCGGCTCGCCGCCGGAGAACTGCACGCTCATCTGCCGGCGCGGGCTGATGCTCAGCGAGTCGTCGAGGATCTTGCGGATCTCGTCCCACTCGAGCTCGTGGACGAAGCCGACCTGATTCGCATCCATGAAGCACGGGTCGCACATCATGTTGCAGCGGTTCGTGAGGTCGACCGTGAGCACCGCGCCGCGCCCGTACTTGATGCTGGAGCTGCCGTGATCGCGGAGCTTGGTCGCGGGGGCCGTGAAGTCGCGGCCCGGGAAGAGCCCCTCGATCCGGGCGGTGAACGCGGGGTCGACGGAGATCAAGTCGTCGAAGCGGCCGTGCACGGGGCACGTCTTGGTCATCCGGATTTCGCCGCCCGACTCGGCGATGCGGGCGCGCACCTCGCCCGGGCGTCCGGTCACGAGCGATCGCACGTCGGCCGACCCATCGAGGATCGCCGTGCGCGCGTCCTTGACGCAGCGCGGGCAGAGCGAGTCCGTCTCGCGTGGCCACCCGAGCTCGGGGAACGTGCGCTCGCGCCGCTTGAGCAGCGGCGCCGGAGCCCACGACGGATGCGGGGCCGGACGTTCGAACCGCGCGTTGTACGCGCGCACCAGCGACCAGAGAGAGTTCGCCGCCACCTGCAACACGTCTGTCATCCATCGGAGCTTAGTCTGCGCTTCGCCTCTTTGCAGAGGATCGTCGATACTTGATCGCATGTCGCAAGCCGTCGCGCTCGGCAGCCCGCTGTCGCTCGAGGATCTGGAGGACGTCGCGCGCCGTGGCCGTGCCGTGGTGCTGACCGCCGATGCACGCGCGCGGGTGGCGGCCTCGCGGCGCCCCATCGAAGCGATCGCGACGGGTCGCGACGACGCCCCGCTCGTCTACGGCGTCAACACGGGCTTCGGCGCGCTCAGCGAGTCGCGAATCGCCGCGGCCGACATCCGGAGGCTCCAGAAGAACCTCGTTCGCTCGCATTCGACCGGCGTCGGGCCCGATCTCGGCGTCGCCGAGGTGCGGGGCATGATGATCCTCCGCGCGCAGGTGCTCGCCATCGGCCTCAGCGGGGTGCGTCCGGAGCTCGTCGACGCCCTGGTCGCCATGCTCAACGCGGGGGTGCACCCGCGGATCCCCGCGCAAGGCTCGGTGGGGGCGTCTGGCGACCTCGCGCCGCTGGCCCATCTTGCGCTTGCCCTGATCGGCGAGGGCGAGGCGCAGATAGGCGACGGCCCCTTCGTGCCGTCGGCCGTCGCGCTCGCTGCGGCGGGGGTCGAGGCGGCCTCGCTCGAGTCGAAGGAGGGCCTCGCCCTCATCAATGGCACTCAGCTCATGGCGTCGCTGGGGACGCTGGCGTTGCTGGATGCCGAGCGGCTCTGCGTGGCGGCCGACGTCGCGGGCGCCATGAGTCTCGAGGCGCTCAAAGGGTCGGGTCGCCCGTTCGACGCGCGCCTGCACGCGGCGCGGCCGCACCCCGGGCAGATCCGCGTCGCGGGCAACCTGCGGGCGCTGCTCGCCGAGAGCGAGATCATGGAGAGCCACAGGGACTGCGGCCGCGTGCAGGACGCCTACAGCTTGCGATGCATGCCGCAGGTGCACGGCGCGACGCGCGACGCGCTGGCCTGGGTGCGGTCGGTCCTCGAGCGGGAGGTGAACTCGGTGACCGACAACCCCAGCGTCTTTCTCGACGACGACGGCGGCGCGGACATCCTGAGCGGCGGCAATTTCCACGGCCAGCCGCTCGCCATCGCCCTCGACCTCGCCGCCATCGCGCTGGCGGAGCTCGCGAACATCAGCGAGCGGCGCGTCGAGCAGCTCGTCAACCCGGCGCTCTCCACGGGGCTGACGCCCTTTCTCGCGCCGCCCGGGGGGCTGCACTCCGGGTTCATGGTGGCGCAGGTGGCGAGCGCGTCGCTGGTCAGCGAGAACAAGGTGCTTTGCCATCCGGCGAGCGTGGACTCGATCCCGTCGAGCGCGGGCCGCGAGGATCACGTCAGCATGGGCAGCGTCTCGGCGCGCAAGCTCCAGCAGGTGATCGTGAACGTCCGCCACGCGCTGGCGATCGAGATCCTGACGGCCGCGGCGGGGCTCGATCAACGCTTGCCTCTGACGCCTGCCCGGGGCGTTGCGGCTGCGCACGAGGCGGTGCGGGCGCGCGTCGCTCCGCTGACCGAAGATCGGCCGCTCTATAGGGACATCGCTGTTGTCGCGGACCTGCTCATGAGCGGGCGTCTCGTGGACGCGGCTGCGGCGCGCGTCGGGGCGCTGGGGTGAGCTCTCCGGCGGAGGCGTGAGAAGCATCCTGGGCGCTCCGGGCTTGGCCTGCTGAGCGGCCGCTAATCGGGACCCGACGAGCTATGGGTCTCTCAGGTGGAATTGGGGGCGGTTGCTGCCGCATACCTTCTCGGACAGACTCTGATGGAGTGAACGGGGCTTGGATGTGGGGGGCCGCTCTGGCGCTTACCGCGAGCTGCGGGGGGGTGTTCGAAGCCCAGGACGGGGGGCCTTCCGTCGCGGTGTCGGGGACGAGGTCGCTCTCCCGGTCGTGCGAGGGGGCGTGGACCTTCGGGTGGTCGTCGGCGCTCGGGTCGACGTTCAGTCCGTACATCCACTATTTCCCGGCGGCGAGCGGATACAACGGGCTCGACGCTTGGAGCGCGTCTGCACAAGTCAGGCTCGAGGACCCCTATGGCTCTCTCCCCGCGGCGTTCAGCAATCCTCGGATGAATGCAGTGCGCGTCAGCACGCTCACGGCGCAGCCGGGTCAATTCTTTCTTCATCCGGGGCCGCGCGGGCAGTACTCGATCGCGCGGTGGACGGCGCCGCGAGCGGGCGCCTACGATCTCAGAGCGCGGTTCGACGGCATCGACGTCGGGCCGGCCACGACGGACGTTCACGTTCAGCACAATGGCCAGGACGCCGCGCCCGCCGGCTACATCAACGTGAACCGCGGAGGAAACTCGTTTTCGTTCGCGGCAAGGTTAGCGGTTGAAGGCGGGGATACGATCGACTTCGACGTGGGGGATGGCGGCAACGGGTTCAAGAATGATTCGACGGCGCTCGCGGTGAGCGTGTGCGAGGCGGCCGAGGGCGGGGGGCCGCGCGGCCCGTCGGAATGACGACTCGAAGCGCACGGACTCGGATGGGGCGGGCGCTCGCGCGTATCCTCCGGGCGGAGCTTGCCGCGTGCGCCGTCGCCTGCGGCGGCGTCGGCGGATCGGCGCCCGACGCTTCGAACGCGGTCGCACCCGGGGACGCGCGCGCACCTGGCGAGGCGGACACAGACGCTCTGTCGCCGGAGACCTGGCCAACCCCTGCCGACCAGGACACGGACGCGACGGTCGTCCCACTCGCCGATCGCGACGCCGCGGGCTGCGCAACGACGTTCAATCCGCGCGTGGTGTGCTTCGGTGCCGGCTCGGCGCCGTATGAGATGTATCTCGTTGAGGACGCGGGCGTCGGTGTCGGACAGTGCCCGGCGGAGACCGCCTTCGTTTCGGCGCGGGGCGAGGGATCGTGCGGCTTCACGGCCTGCGGGCCGCTTCTGCCATCGGCCGTTGGGGCGCTCGTCGGCGACGCGGGGGCGGAGGCAGGAGACGGCGGCGATGGGCAGGGGTGTTGTTTCCTGGTCGTCCAAGTCTGCGGCGTCTGAGCGCGTTGTCCTCGAACGTGGCCGTTCGCGCTAGCCGCCATCGGGCGTTATCGCGTAGCTCTGGCAGAAGCCGACACCGATGACAATCGGCTGAGTCGGGGCGCAGCTCGCGTCGACGCAGCTCGCGGTGGTGCAGTCCGCAGCTTCGGTGCAGGGCGAACCGAGGGGGCCAGGAAGGATGCACTCGTGCTGGGTCCCGCACTGGAGCGGGGGCCGGCACCAGGTCGTGACGTCGTCGCACGCCTGCCCCGCGCCCACGTACGGGATGATCGCGCATCGGGCCCCGCCGTCGGCAAGGCCGTCGCATCGCGCGAGACCGGCATCGCTCGGCGCGCATTCGTTGTCACTGTTCGTGTCGGGTGCGCACGGCGCGCCCAGCGGGAGGGTTCCCACGAACGCCTCACTGCAGGTGTTCGACGTCGCCGGGTGAAGGATCTTGCAGTTCTCGACGGTCAGGTTCCCCGTCCGGTTCTGGTAGAAATTCACGCAACTGGCGGCGGCGGCTGGAACGTAGGCAAGATTCGGGGAGGCCACTTCGGGTGCGCACCACGCCCTCACCTGCGACAGGCAGCTCGCCGGATCCGTGCCCGCGTCCAGGGAATCGCAGCAAGGAAGAAACTGCGCGCAGATGCCCGAGGCGACGGCATCGCAGAAGTCGCTCGCCTGAACGGCGTCCGCGTCGTTCGTGGCTTCGGNNCGAATCGGCGCGGGTGCCGCCGTCCGGCGTGATGCCGGTGCCGCTGGCTTCGGGTGACGCGTCGGAGCCGGCACCGCTTGCCGCCGGAGCTTGCCCACAACCCCACCCGACGAACCCGCCGAGCGCGGCGGAGACCAGGACGACGGCGGTGGTGAGAGCGTCGCGGTTCGCCCAGGCGCAACCTTCAGGCAACACGTTCCCGCTTCGCTCTCTCTCTCAGACGCTCCTTCACGAGCTGGAACCGCTTCCTGAGTCGCGCGGCCTCTCGCGCCAAGACGGCCGTTTCTGGTGATGCGCCTTCGTCACTTTCCAACAGGATGCGCGCGAGCTCGTTCCACTCGAGTTTCCGGTCGACACGCAACACGAGCAGAGCACGGTCTTCCATGGACAGATTGTTACGGAGCGCGTCCAGGCGGCGTCGCTTCTCCGTGCGGAGGAAACTCTGCGTTTCGGTCCGCGCGGCCTGGACGATCTCCTCGAGCGCCGATTCGTCGACGCGGCCCTCGCGGCGCCGCTGCCGTGCGCTGTTTCTTCGAAGCGTTCGCGACACGAAGCGCGCCACCGCGTAGCTCCACGTTCGGAGCGAACTATCCCAGGCGAACGAGGGCAGTCCCCTCCAGAGAACCTCTGAAAGCTCGGCGAAGACATCCTCTGCCTCGGGCTCGCTCACGTGGGTTGCCAGCAGGAAGCCGAGGATCTCCGGCCCATAACCGCGCAACGTCAGCGTCGCTGCGGCGGCGTAATCCCCGCGGTCGCAGAGCGCCCGCACTTGCTTCTCGAGTTGGTCCCGAGCGCCCGGTTCCATCGCTCAACCACGCCTCCCCATCGAAGCGTACGCCAGATCGCCTGTTCTGTGGCTGAGGTCTGTGGACGGCCTTCGGCAAGAGGGCATCGTCCCGGTCGATTGGGTCANNCATCATGACGATCGGCAGCGGCGATGACGATCAAGGACGCGAAGACGAATCGGAGGAATTCGACTCGCTCCTGAGGCGTGTCGCGTACGCGGGCTCGCCGCCCGTGCCCGGGGTGAGCTTCGCCGGTCGGTTCCAGATTCTGGCAGTAGCGGGACGAGGGGGCTTCGGAACCATCTATCGAGCGCACGACGACGTCACCAGCCGTGACGTCGCGCTCAAGGTGCTGCATGACGGCACGACCGACCTGGCGCGGTTCGAGCGTGAGGCGGAACTCCTGGCGACCGTCCGGCATCCGAACGTCGTCTCGTACGTGGCGCACGGCGTCACAGAGGAAGGCGACGCCTACCTCTCGATGGAGTGGCTCGAAGGAATGGACCTGGCGCACCGGCTGAGGAGCGAGGCGCTCTCGCTCCAGGAGGCGCTCACCGTCGCCATGCGAGCCGCGCAGGGCCTGGCCGCGGCGCATGGGCTCGGGATCGTGCATCGGGATGTGAAGCCGAGCAATCTGTACCTCGTCGGATCGAGCCCGAACGATGTCCGCGTCATCGACTTCGGGATAGCGCGTGCGCCCTCGCCCCTTTCGGTGCTGACTGCGACAGGCGCCGTGATCGGGACGCCGGCATACATGGCACCCGAACAAGCGCGGGGCGCCCGCGATCTCACGCCATGCGTCGACGTATTCGCCTTGGGGTGCGTGCTCTTCGAATGCTTGACTGGCGCGCCGCCGTTCGTCGGACCAAACCCCCAGGCACTTATTGCACGACTCCTTGCGGGAGATGCACCCCGACTGGCGGAGCGAAGGCCGGACGCGCCGCCAGTCCTGGATGCGCTTCTGGCGCGCATGCTTGCGCACGATCCGGCCGATCGCTTCTCGGACGCCGGCACGGTCGCTATGGCCATCGCTGCCGTCCTGGGCGATGCCACGCGCCGCTCGACGGCGTTCGCGGGCGGTCCGGTCGTCACCGGTCGCGTCGTGCGCTCCTACAGCACCTTGCTCGTTCGCGCCGCCAGCGGGCGAAGTCTTCCGGAGGGACTCGACGCGCTGGTGCCCCCCTTGGGAGGTGAGATGCTCGGAAGCGCCGACGACCTCGTTGCTGCGGCGTTCGTTGCTGACTCGCCCGCCGACAGCGCCCAGCGCGCCGCGCGGTGCGCGGTAGCTTTTCATGACCGGGACGCGTCTCTACGCATAGGAATCTCCACCGTCCGGCGCGATCCGTCGGTCGGCGCACCCTCCGTGGCAAACGACCAGACCGGCGAGGCCCTCGAGGAGGCGGCGACAGGGGATGTGTTGGTCGACGCGACCACGGCGGCCCACCTCGGGGACGAGTACGAGCTCGAGGCCCATGGGGCTCTGCTGAGGCTCGCGCGTCGGCGTCGCCGGGTGGCCGAGAGCGGCGAGGTCCTTGTCGGTCGCTCCCGCGAAATATCGGCCCTCGAGGGGGTATACGGGGAAGTCATCGGCGAGCGATGTGCTCGCGTAGCTCTCGTGCTCGGGGAAGCGGGAATGGGCAAATCAAGGCTCCTCGGCGAGATGCTGCGTCGGCTCACGCGCACCCCCTCCGAGGTCACGGTGCTTCGTGCATTCGGGGACAGGCCCACGAGCACGTCGCCCTTTGCGCTGATCGGAGAGCTGGTGAGATGCGGGCATGACGTCGAGAGCGGCGCTGCGGATCGGCGCCTTCCGACGCTGTCCGAGATCGATTCGGATTTTCTCCGTGTTCTCGCCGGGCTGAACCCAGCGCTCGAGGAGCCTTCTCACATCCGGGCCGCCCGTCGGGACCCGATGCTCATGGCCGACGCCTTTCGTGCGGCATGGCTCGCGTTCGTCGACGGCCTCCTTCACTTTAGGCCGCTTCTTCTCCTCGTAGAGGATCTCCATTACGCGGATCTCGCCTCGTTGCGTCTGATCGACGCCGCCCTCGAACTGTTTCCCGAGCGCTCGCTCCTCGTCGTGGGGACAGCGCGCCCAGAGGGTGCGGGCGATGCTTTGGGAATCTTCGGATCGCGCGACCCGGAGAAGATCACCCTCAAACCGCTGCGCGCCGCCGTCGCCGCGGAGCTAGTTCGGGCAACCGCTGGCGACGTCTCGCCGGAGACCATTGCCCGTATCGTGGAGCGAGGGGCCGGCAATCCGCTGCACCTGCTGGAGCTCGCGCGATACGGCGAATCGGACGCCCCGCTCGACTCCCTGAGCGCCATCGAAGCGCGGCTCGCGCGGCTCGATCCGTTCGCGCGGCGCGTGCTGCGGGCGGCGAGCGTGTTCGGCTTACGCTTCTCGGTCAGTGGGCTGTGCGCGCTCCTCGGTGGCGAGGCGCACCTCCACGAGATCCAGGCCGCGCTCGAACTTGCAGAGGAGCAGCGATTCGCTGTCCGCGAGGATGGTCGCGGCTGGGCATTTCGCCATGCGCTCGTGCAGGAAGTGGCGTACACGACCATCACCGATCACGAACGACTGGCCGCGCACGCGGCCGTCGGCCGATGGCTCACGCACCAGCCCGGGATCGCCCCGTCGGACATCGCCTGGCACTTCGAGCGTGCGGCGGAGCGAAGGGACGCGTTCCAATGGTACGAAGCGGCGGCGCGTGCGGCATTGCAGGGGCGCGACCTCGAGCGCGTGTTTCTTCTCAGCGACCATGCGCTGGCATGCGATCCACAGGGCGAGGATCGCGCGCGCATCGCGCTCTTGCGCGCCGAGGCAGCGTTTCAAAGCGGCAATCCCACCGAGGGCAGGCGGGCTGCGGCTCAGGCCATGGACGGGGCGCGCCCAGGGAGCTCGACGTGGACGGGGGCGGCGGGGGTCCTCATCACGTCCGCCGGACAGGCCGGCGACAACGTCGGCGTCGCGCGCCTCGCCGAGCTCGTTCGGGCGCAGCCGCCTGCGGACGACGCGGGCGCGCAATGGACCATCTGTATATGTCGCGCGTCCATGCAGATCATGTCCGTCAGCGAACGGACTGCATCACTGGCGCTCCTCGCGGCCGCCGAGCGTAACCCCACGCAGGACCCCACCGCCCAAGCCTGGGTCAAGCGCTGCCTCGCGGGACATCACGTCCTTGCACACGACTACGACGACGCGATCGCCCTGCAGGCGGACGCGGTGCGCCTTCACGCTGCGGCCGGCGACGTGCGCAACGCTTGCCTCTCCCGCGTCCTCCTCGCCTCGATGCACGTCTTCGCGGTGGACTTTGAAAGCGCGGCTGCGGAGCTGGACGTCGCGGAGCCCATGGCGCGACGCACGGGCGCGGAGTACTTCGCGCGGTGGGCATCGTACGCGCGCGGCAAGATTCTCGCTCTCGCCGGTGAGCCCTCCGCGGCGAGGCAGCACCTCGACCGCGTCCGGCGCGAACTCGCGGGCAGCCCTCGCATCGTCGCCGGCACGCACGTCTATGCGGCCCTCGCCGCTCTCCGTGCGGGCGATGGCGCCTGGGCGGAGACCGAGGCCCGCGCGGCGTTGGGCGCGCACAAGGCGCCCGCCATCCAGGGGGTCGCTCTCGCCGCCGTCGCTCGAGCCCTTGTCGCGCTGAGCCGCGCTCCCGAGGCCCTCCAGGCGGCGGAGCGTGCCTCCGAGGTGCTGCGCGAGGCGGGCACCATTGAAGAGAACGAGGGCCTCGTCCATCTGGCCGCTGTAGAAGCGCCCCTCGCGTGCGGTCTCGAGATGGACGCGCGACGGGCTGCGCAGGTCGCGCTGGATCGCCTCGCGGGAATTGCGGGCAAGCTCTCGACTCCGGCGCGGCGCGAGCGGTATCTACACGGTAACCATACGCACGCAGAGACGCTCCGCCTGGCGCTCCAACTCGGCCTCTCGTGATGCAGAGCCGAACGGTGCGTCATCGAAGCCAGTACCTTCCCTTCATCCGATCGACGTAGGAGCGAAGGTTCGGGAGCTTCTCCGCGTGCGTCTTCACCCCCCATACGAATGGCGTGTCCATGATGGCGCTGAGAAACGCATAGACGGTGGCATCGATCGTCGTCGGATTCTGACCGAAAAACGACGGATTAGCTCCCATCCAGTCCGAGATCGACTGCACGATGCGCGTCCCGATCGCGTCGACCTCGGCCCGAGTGTGTCGTCCCGTCCCCTGCGCGCGGAGCGTCTTCTTGATCCCCTTCCGAATGCTGGACGCGATAAGCCCGCGCAGAGGCGCCGGGACGTGCGCCCCGGCCAGGATTTCCCGCAACACCGGCGTGTAAGTCTCCCATCCCCCATCGTCTTGCCAACGCTGGTAGAGAATGATGAAGTACAGTTGTTCTTCGATCATCGACTGGAAGGACGCCGCCACGGCGCGTTCCGTGCTACCGAGCCCGACGTCGAGCTTGTCGCCGAAGGTGCTCTTGAGATGGTCGATGATGAACGACGAGTCGCCGATCAGTCGTCCGTCATGCTCGACGTAGGGGAGTTTTTTCTTGGGGGCCTTTCGTACGTCGCCCGGGACACCCTTGTACTCGATGCCCGCCATTCGCAAATACGTCTCGAGCTTCACGACGAACGGGCTGAGATCGGGCTGGTCCCACGCGGACGCAAACTTGTAGACCGTGATCATGCGCGCATCCTACTGGCTACATTTGGGACCGCATATGGTCATCTTGCCATGCCGCCGTCGACAATCAGCTCCTCGCCGATCACATAGCTCGCGTCCTCGCTGGCAAGAAAGAGGACGGCTTTCGCGAGCTCGTCGGGTGTTCCCGCTCGCGCGACGAGCTTGTCGATAATGCCGCGCAGCACCTCGGGCGGCAAGCCGAGCTTTCCGAAAATAGGAGTCTCGATGACCCCTGGGCAGACCGCGTTCACACGCACGTCTTGATGCGCGAGCTCCGGAGCGAGCGTGCGGACCAGAGCACTCACCGCCGCCTTGGTGGCGGAGTAAACGCTCGTCGGCGGCACTCGCCAGTGAGCGGCTACGGACGAGTTGAATACCACCGAGGCACCCGGGCGAAGGAGGGGCCGAAGACGCTGCAACGTAAAAAATGGACCTTTTAGGTTGAGCGACACGAGCTCGTCGAAGAGCGTCTCGTCCACGGCGTCGAACGGCGCCGCGCGACCGGTGCCCGCATTCAAGAACAGTATGTCCAGCCCGTCCCAACGGCGCCGCACCTCATCGGCCAGTGCTTCGATGGCGGTAAGGGAGCGCGCGTCCGAGTGCAGAACCACGACCTCGGTGGGAAGCGAGGCACGTGCCGCCTCGAGCGTTGCCTCGTTCTGTCCCGTGACGATGACCGACGCCCCATGCTCGTGAAAGAGCTTCGCGGTCGCCCATCCGATCCCCGTCGTCCCGCCAGTGATGACGGCACGCTTACCAATGAGCCTTTTCATCCTCATGACTCCTTCTTCTCAATCTGGACGCCGAGCAAGCGCAACGCGTCGAGGGACGCATGCGCAGGAAACGCCACACTCGGTGCGACGACGCCGCGCGCCGAGATCGCGCCGGCGAGGGCGCGGTCTGCCGCATAGGCGACCAGCTCGCCGGTGAAGCCGTACGGATCGCGTCCCCGTAGGATCAGGGATGCCCGTTGCCCGCGCTTCGTCGCTTCGCAGAGGATCCGGTATGGCGCGCTCCGTCGCCCGGCTTCGTCCGGCGCCTCCGCGCTGCGTGCAATGGCCCGGTCGAGCGGCGGTCGCACCAGGCACGCGAGGAGCGGCGCCACGACGCTCGCGGCGTGGAGCGTACGGGCCATGCCCGCACTCACCTCCAGAAAGGTCCGGACGGTCCGTGCGCCGGTATGCGACGGGGTTACGTTGGCATTGGGACTTGGGAATGAGGCCCCAACTACTCTTTCTCCCGGCGCCCACTCGAACGGGCGAACGACGTAGCCCGGCCTCTCGGGGAGGAACGAGCCATCCACCCACTGGCCCCCGTGCCCCGCCAGGAGCATACCGAGTGCGCTGCGTTTGCTCCCTCGCGACGTGGCGAAGAGTCGGCCGTCGGCGCCGGTCACCGCGTAGAGAATCGCGATCTCGTCGGGGGCTCCTCCGACTTGAGCCGATACGATTTCCGCGGCCCAATCGGCCGGTGCGATCTCGTACCCCATGGCGGGAACGATGCATGCGCCAGTCGCTCTTGCCGTAGCGTCATGGTGAGCCAAGGCACGGGCGACGAAGGATTGCTCGCCGGTCGTGTCCACGTAGTTTACGCCGCCGCGTGCGCATGCCGCCAGGACCGGCTCCCCGACCTCCGCGAATGGGCCTGCGCAGGCGCAGACGATCGAGCGCCCTAGAACCGCACGGTCGAGCGAGCTCGCGTCGCCGACGTCGACCAGACATGTTTCGACTGAACCACCGAGCGCCAACGCGAGGTCATCGAGCCTCCGGCTACTCCTCCCAGCAATCGCGAACGGAAGGCCGCGGCGGCGCAGTGCTTCGCACACGAGCCTTCCCGTGAAGCCCGTAGCGCCGTGCACGAGCACCGGTGCGCGGGTGGAATCCAGCGTTCCCTCGCTCCACGGCTGTCTCACAGCGACGCTTCCCGCCGCCAAATCATCCGCGCGACGCGCGTTTGCTCACCGAACTGGATCGGATCGGTGCTGAGCTCGAGCCGACTGCCGTCCAACTTCAGGCGTCGCTCCTGCACGGTCCCGACCCAGTTGGGAAAGAGGCTGATGGTGATCGTGTGCTTTATGCGTTCGCCCGAAACGGTCCAGCGGCCGGCATATGACAGATATGTTTCGGCGGCCAAGGCCTTCTCGTGCTCGGTCCCAGCCAGGATGTCGTTTGAGCCGAACGGCGCCCGTCCGGCGCGCATGATGGCGACGGACATTGCCTGGTCGGCGGTATAAAGGAGCAAGCCACGTGGCTTCTCGCCGAGGGGGAGCAGCGGCGGTCCATCATCCGCCCGCGCTTCGCATGTCTCCAGTTGCCAGGCGCCCACGAGGGCTTCGGTAATTGTCATCACGCTACCTTCCTATTCGGGAGTCGTTCCTCGATGCGCTCTGAAATGGCCGCGACGACGTCGGTCGTCCGCTCCTGATGAAACAAGTGCCCTCCGTCGAAGACGAGGTGTTCGTAGCCCGCAGACGAATGCTCTCGCCACGCCTCGAGGTGCTCTCGCCTGACGATCTCGTCGCGGGAGCCCCCCATCGCAACAATCGGGCACCCCATGGCGGGCTGGTCTTCGAGGCGGTAGCCCTTCAAGCGATCGATCCCCGATTGAATCGTGGGCCGTAGCTCACGAACGAGCTGAGGATCGGCCAGGAGGGGCGCCAGGGCGTCGAGCATGCCAAGGCGCGCAAGTGTGGGGAGGTCGGTCAACCGATCGCTCACGGGAAATGGATCGGGCAGGTGGGGCGCATGAATGGCTCCCACGAAGAGGATCGCCGGCTCGGGGAGGCCACGCGCGCGAAGTGTACGAGCGACCTCGAAGGCGACGAGCGCTCCGAGGCTGTGGCCGTACAGGGCGTACGGGCGGTCCAGAAGGGGCGCGATCGCGTCGGCGAGCCCCCTCGCCCAGTCGACCAGCGTAGGCGGTGCCGGCTCGTCCCGTCGGTCCATCTGTCCCGGGAGCTGCGCCGCGTACACTTCAATGGATGCGGGCACAAGACCGGACCACGCGTGGTAGCTCGTAACTCCGCCGCCGTTGTAGGGAATGCAAAAGAGGCGAGTGAGCGCGTTCGGACGACGCGAGTGGCAGACAAGGGGGTCGGCCGTGGGCCGCACTTGGGTTGTCGGACCTGACGCCGCCTCGGTCGCGGTGGACCGAGTATCGACAAGCTCCGCGAGCTCGCGTACGGAGGGGCCACGCATGATCTTCATGGCGGGGATGTCCGCCCCGAGCCCATTCTGGAGCATCGTTCGAAGCTCGACGGCCATCAGGGAGTCGAAACCAAGTGTGAGCAGGGGGACGTCCACGTCGAGCTGCGCCGGGACCATCCGGAGCGCTCGCGCGGCCTCGATGCGAATGGCGTCGATTGTCGAGAGCTTCTGGCCGGGCCCCTCGACCGACGTGTCGGACTTCTCGGACCGCGTGTCTCGCAGTCTGGAGAAGCGCGGAGCGCCGCCCGTCGCGTGCACGGCGCACCATCGCGACCAGTCGACGTCGATCACAGCCACTTGCGCTGAGTCTCCTCGGAGGACGCGGTCGAATAGATCCATGGCATCCGCGGCGGCGATGGGAGTGATCCCGCGCTGCCGCAGATGCGCTTCGACCTCCGCACGCTCCGCCACATAGCCAACGCCCGAGATGGATCCCCAGTTGATCGATACGGCCGGGCGCCCTTGCGCGCGTCGCTTCTCGGCAAGCGCATCGAGAACCGCGTTCGCGGCCGCGTAAGCTCCTTGTCCAGGATTTCCTACGATCGATGCGAACGAGGAGAAGAGAACGAAGAAGTCGAGCGAATCGGTCGCGGTCAGCACGTCGAGAGCAAGCGCAACGTCCACCTTGGGTGAAAGGACGCGCTCCAGAATCGCAGCATCGAGCTTCGTGACAATCGCATCCTGCAGGACCATCGCCGCATGGATGACGCCCCGGAGCGGTTTGCTGGGTTCGCTGCGCGCGAGGTCGAGCACCGCCCCGAGCTCCGAGGCGATCGTCGCATCGGCAGCCACGACGACCACCTCCGCTCCGACCCCGCGGAGCGCGTTGAGCTCGCGGTCGGCGATCTCTCCTACCACTCCCGAGCGGCCCATGAGCACCAAGCGCCGCGGCCCCTCGCTCGACGAGGTGGCGTGCGAGACGAAGCCCCAGCCCACCGAGACCGCCGACCAGGAGATAGGTCGCGTCCTGCCGCACAGGACAGGGGGGCGGGTCGGGCGCAGCACCCGGGCTGGCGAGTACCATCTTGACCCGAGCGTCCGAAGCGGCAAGCTTGGCCCGAGCGTCCTCGCCAACGATGACGCGGTGGGGCAGTAGGTCGAGCCGACCGTTCGCGACCTCGTCGAGGGTGCGCCGGAAAGAGGAGAACGTGTGCGGCAGGACCGTTTCGCCAAGCGCGAGAGGCGTGAGCGTCGCGCCGTTGCGGTAGCTGTTCGAGACCCCGTCGAGTGCACCCGGAACGAAGGCGACCAGCCCTGAGGGGGCGATGAGGCTCCCGATGTCGAGTGTCGCCTCCGGGGCGGCGAGGAGGAGCGCCGCATCGAACAAGCGACCGTTGACCGCCGCGCGAAGCTCGTCGACGAGTCGGATGGACCGGCCGTCGAGAACCAAGCACGGGAGTCGTTGCGGCGAGGCCTCACGGGACGTCGAAACGACGACTTCGACGCCGATAGCCCGCGCCACGCGAACGGCTGCCCCGAGAATCGCGTCTCCGGTCGCGCCGTGAACCCACAACACGTTCCCCGCCTCGAGCCTCGCCTGGCGGCGTAGCCAGTGGTCCATCGCAGCGAGCGCGCCGGTCCCCGCAGCCGCACGCAACGCGGTCAAGCCCGCCGGGAGCGGCGTGAGTCGGCTCTCCTCGACAATCATGGTGGCCGATGGCCGCTCGAACGCGAGGGTTGCCACGGTGCTCCCCGCCTCCAGAGCGACGTCTGTCCCCAGGGCCTCGATTCGACCCACGACTTCCCAGATTGCGAGGGACGCGCTCGGCGCGCCTACGACATCCACGGCAATGCGTGCGCATCCGGGTGGCACTGATTCCGTGGGTGCCTCCCTCGGGGCCAAAACACGGGTCTCGGCCGCAACTCTGCGCCAGCGACGCACCCAGCGCCCGTCGTCACGGAGCGCGACTTCGTCCTCGTCGTCGTCGCGGGTTAGCTCGGCGGCCAGCCGCGGTCCGTCCTCGGCCGAGAAAACGTCAATCATCCTCGGCCGCCACTCGGGATGCTCGTTCGCGACCACCCGCGCGAGCCCCCAAAGCGCGGCGCCGACCGGGTTCGACGTTTCGCGCGGATCTACGGTCTGTGCGCCGCACGTGACGAAGTAAATACGTCCTTCGAAAGAGCTCTGAGCGAGAGCCTTCACAAGCTCCACGCCGCCGGCCACCGCCGGGGTCGCGGCGCCTCCCTTCAAGGCTCGCTTCGCCGTACTGGAAAGCACGACTCCTTTGGGTTGAACCGCGCCGATGAGATTACTCAGCGCACCACTGTCGGTTGGACTGCCGGAGCGCGTGCCCGCCTCCCAGACCTCGGCCCCACCGTCGCGAAGTCGTCGGACGAGCGCGCGGCCAACGTCATTCCCATCGCTGACGACAACCCACCGCCCCGTCGGG
>PLIR01000071.1 GCA_003139415.1 Myxococcales bacterium
CCGGTCATCGTGCAGTAATAGGGGAACAAGCCGTCCGCCGTGCCGGTGATGACACCGCCCGACAGGGTGAAGACGTCGCTGCAACTCTCAATGATGGTGCCCTCGCCCTGGGTTTGGATCTGGCACGTCTGGTTGGAGTCGCCCTCCTGATTCAGCGTCAGCTCGACGTTGCCGGCCACCGGGATGCCGATGCCGACGACCGTGATGTGGGACGAGTAGGTCCCCGTGAANNCGCGCTGTCGGAGTACATCGTGGCCTTCGCGTCGGGGATATCGACGTGGAATCCCCCGATGGTCTGGCCACCGCCCGACGAGTAGGTCGTCGTGGTGGATCCGTCGTCGCCCTGGTTCAGGGCCGTTCCGCCGCCGCCGCCGCCATCGAGCCCGTCGCTGGACGCGCTACAAGCGATGGCCGCAGGCACCGCGAACGAACCGACGACGACCCATCTCCAAAAAGCACGCATTTTAATCCTCCGCCGATTACTCGAATTACGCTGACCCACGACGCTGTGATGCTCGAAGCAGCCGTCGAGACGTCATGGTGACACCATTGAAAGTATGCAGTGTGCGCGAAACGATGCGCAGTGTCGTTTATAGCTTACGCTTTCCGCGAAATGCAGGCACGTGCAGACTCGTCCCGCGGAGCCATGGCGTAGGTAAAAGAGGCCAAAGTGGTCGGTTCGGGGGCGCCTCGGACGAAGCTTAGCGGGCTTCGAACTTCTCGGTCTCGAACGACACGCGGTAGCGGTTGGCGCACGTCTCGCCCTTCTTGGGCTTCCACGCCTTGTCGATGCCGAACTTGCCGCCGTCGCACTTGACCTGCTTGCCGTCGGGCGAACACGAGATGGCGCCGTCTTCGGTGCAGGCCTCGCCGACGTCGACGATGCTCTTGTCGCAGCGCACGCTGTAGTTGCCCGGCAGCTCGCAGCCGATGGGGCCTGCGCAGTGAAGCTGCGTCTTGTAGTGGCCGCCCTGGCACACGAGCACGTTCTTTCTGGCCACGTCGCAGGCGCCCGTGCCTTCGGTCCGGCATGCCTCGTTCTCGAGCGCCAGGGTGCGGTCGCACCGCACGCCCCCTCCGGGCTCGGTGGTGCACCCGTTCGCGCCATGGCAGGTGCGGTTGATGGCGAGGCGCCCGTCGACGCAATCGAGCTGCGCCTTTTGCGACGTGTCGCACACGATCGAGTCGGGCCGGCACACCTCGCCGACGTCGCCCGTCGGCGTGCACTTGGGGTTGTTGCTCGTGTCGAGCGTGCAGCCCCCGCGGCAGCTCCACTCGACCGCGAACTTGCCCCCCCGGCAGCGGAGCTCCTTGCTCCCGTCCGTGCTGCACGCGCGGGCGCCGTCGTGGCCGCAGCCGTCGCCGAGATCGGCCTTGGTGTTGTCGCAGGTGAGCGATTTGTCGTCCGTACAGCCGCCCTGACCCTTGCACGTCTCGAGCGTGTACTTGCCGCCCACGCAGACGAGGTGCGACGCCTTGTCCGCGCAGCTCCCCGGCGTGTCCGTGCACGCGTCGCCCGGCTTGGCGCAGCAAGGGATCGCGACGAGGAGCGCGAAGAGAATCGTGGAGAGGACGCGTCTTGTCATGGGCACGGGGCGGCATGGTAGACGACAAATGAGGAGCCTTCGCGATGAATCCCGGCCGGATGATGGACTACCCGCTGACGCTGACGCACCTGCTCGAGCGCGCGCGGCGGTACTTCCCGCGTACGGAGATCGTCAGCCGCTACCCGGACGGGTGGCTGCACCGGCAGACGTGGGCCGATACGTACGCGCGCGCAGGCCGGCTCGCGCACGCGCTGCGGCGGCTGGGTGTAGGGCCGGGCGACCGCGTGGCTACGCTCGCATGGAACCACCACCGGCACCTCGAGGCCTACTTCGGCATCCCGATGATGGGCGCGGTGCTGCACACCCTGAACCTGCGCCTCCACGCCAACGAGCTCACGTACATCGCGCGCCACGCCGAGGACTCGATCGTCCTCTGCGACAGGTCGCTCTTGCCCCAGCTCGAGGCCTTCGTGGGCAACGTGCCCTCGGTCCGCCATATCGTCGTCATGGCCGACGACGGCCCGACGCCCGCGGGAAAGCTCGACTACGAGGCGCTCCTCGCCGCCGAGTCGCCCGACTACTCCTGGCCGACGCTCGACGAGCGGTCCGCGTGCGCCATCTGCTACACGTCGGGCACGACGGGCAACCCGAAGGGTGTCATCTACACGCACCGGTCGAACGTCCTGCACGCGCTCTTCACGTCGCTGCCGGACGCCGTCCCGGTCTCGCAGCGCGACACGCTCTTGCCCGTCGTCCCGATGTTCCACGCGAACGCCTGGGGCTACCCGCACATGGCGGCCAACGCCGGCGCGCGGCTGGTCTTTCCGGGACCGAAGCTCGATCCGGAGAGCCTCCTCGACCTCATGGAGCGCGAGCGGGTGACGCGCAGCGCCGGCGTTCCTACGGTGTGGCTCGGCGTCCTCGCCCTCCTCGACGCGAACCCGAAGAAGTGGGACCTGTCGAGCGTGCGCGAGATGATCGTCGGGGGCGCGGCCGCGCCGCCCGCGCTGATCGAGGGCCTCGGCCGCCATGGCCTCACCGTCACCCAGGCGTGGGGTATGACGGAGACGAACCCGCTCGGCACGATCGCGCGGCCCAAGGCCGACATGGATGGGAGCAGCGACGCCGAGCGGCTCGCGGTCCGGGCTACGCAGGGGTTCGCCGTGCCGTTCGTCGAGACGCGCCACACCGGCGAGGACGGCGATGTCCTTCCGTGGGACGGGGAGCGCATGGGGGAGCTCGAAGTGCGCGGCCCCTTCGTCGCGTCGTCGTACGTCGGCGACGAGGGGAAGGACCGATGGACGGCCGACGGATGGTTTCGCACCGGCGACGTCGTGACGATCGACGCGGGCGGCTACGTGCGCATCTGCGACCGGTCCAAGGACGTCATCAAGTCCGGCGGCGAGTGGATCAGCAGCGTCGCGCTCGAGAACGCCCTGATGGGCCATGCGAGCGTGCTCGAGGCGGCGGTCTTCGCCGGACGTCATCCCAAGTGGGACGAGCGGCCCATTGCCGCGGTCGTGCTGCGCAAAGGCGCCGCCGCCACCGAGGCCGACCTGGCGAAGCACCTCGAGGGCAAGTTCGCGAAGTTCTGGATGCCGGACGCGTACGTCTTCGTCGAGCAGATCCCCAGGACGTCGACAGGGAAGTTTCTCAAGTCGAAGCTGCGGGAGCTCTATGCGGGGATGCTGACGAAGTGAGCCAGCCCGTCGGGCCACGCGTGGTCCGAAAGAGGGGATCGGCCTCGCCTACTTCCCCGTGAACTTCGCCGCCCTTCTCTCCACGAACGACTGCACCCCCTCACGCGCATCCTCGCTCGCCATCAGCTTCACCACCTGGGCCGTCAACGCCATCATGGCCGCGCCCTGGCCCTCGTCCCGCCCCAGGCGAGCCGAGGCGAGCGTCGCCGCGACGCCGAGGGGCGCCTGCGCCGCCATCCTCTCGGCGATGGCGATGGCGCGCCCGAGCAGGGCGTCCCGCGGCGTCACCTCTTGAACGAGACCGATGCGCAGCGCCTCGACCGCGCCGAACGCCTCCGCCGTCAGCAAGAAGCGCATCGCGTTGCCCCACCCGAGCTGCGCCGGCGCGCGGAACGTGGCGCCCCCGAACGGGAAGATGCCGCGTGCGACCTCGAGCTGGGCGAACGACGCGTCGTCCGAGCAGAGTCGCACGTCGCTCGCCAGCGCCAGCTCGATGCCGAGCGTGAAGACGCGCCCCTGGAGCGCCGTGACGATGGGCTTGGAGCAGGGCGGCCCCTGGAGCCCGAGCGGGTCGATGCCCGACTTGGGCCACAGGATGTTCTCGCCGGCGCGCACGCGCGGGGCGAGGCTCGCGAGGTCGAGGCCGGCGGTGAAGTCCTTGCCGTGCGCGAAGAGGACGGCGCACCGCAGGTTCGCGTCGCGGTCGTAGCGGGTGTACGCGGCGCTCAGCGCGTCGAGCATCTCGCCGGTGAACGCGTTGAGCTTCTGGGGGCGATTCAGCCCGATGAGCAGCACGTGACCGCGCTCCTCGGTCGTGATCGTCTCGGGGCTCAGGTTGGCGACGGGATCGGTCATGGGGCTGGTCGCGACTCTGCCGTCTCCGCCGCCGCCGCGTCAACGGTCGTGCTAGACGCAGAGCGTCGAACGAATGACCGAAATCCGCGCTGAGAAGGCCGGCCGAGGCCTCGGCGTCGGCGACGCGTCGCTCATCGTCGTGGGCAACATCGTCGGCGCGGGCATCTTCCTCGTCAGCCCGTACGTCGCCCAGGGCGTCAAGTCGCCGTTCGCGTTTCTGTGCGTCTGGGTGCTCGGCGGCGCGGTGGCGCTCGCGGGCGCGCTTACGAACGGCGAGCTCGGGGGGCTCTTTCCGCGATCGGGCGGCGAGTACGTGTACCTGCGCGAGGCCTATGGCCCGGCCTTCGGGTTCCTGAGCGGCTGGACGAGCTTCTGGATCGGGTTCCCGGGGTCGATCGCGGCGCTCGCCTCTGGGTTCGGCACGACGATGGCCGCGATGTGCGGCATCTCCCGGCCCTCGGTGGCGACGGGCATCGGCGTGGTCGCCATCCTGCTCCTGACGCTGGTGAACGCGACCGGGATGCAGAGCGGCAAGTGGATGCAGAACGTCCTCTCGGCGACGAAGCTCGCGGCCTTCGCGGTGCTTCTCACGCTGGGCATCGTCGTCGCGCGCCTGGGCCCGGAGAGCCCGCACGGGTTCCTGCGCGAGAGCTTCTTCAAGGAGGGCGATCGGCTCATGCCGTTCGCCGGCGCGCTCGTCCCCGTGATGTTCGCGTACACGGGGTGGAACGCCGCCACGTACGTTGCCGGGGAGATGCGCGATCCGGCGCGAGGCCTCGGGCGGGCGCTCGCCATCGGGACCACGCTGTGCGTCGCGCTGTATGTCGCGATCAACGTCGTCTACCTGCGCGCCATGCCGCTGGCCGACCTCGCCGTGGCGACCGAGCCCGCCCGGGACGCCGCGGCCCGTCTGGGGGGCGCGCCCGCCGCGGCGCTGCTGTCGCCCCTCGTCGCCATCTGCGTCTGCAGCTCGCTTCACGCGACGATCCTCGTGGGCCCCAGCATCTACTGGGCGATGGCGCGCGACGGGCTCTTCTTCGCACCGTTCGGCCGCGTCCACGCGCGGACGGGCGCGCCGATCGTCGGCCTGGCGGCGCAGGCGGCGGTCGCCATCGCGCAGCTCGTGAGCGGGAGCTTCGATCAGCTGCTGACGTTCACGATGTTCGCCATCGTCACGTTCTCCACGCTCACCGTCGCGGCCGTGTTCGTCCTGCGCGTCCGGCGGCCCGACGCTCCGCGTCCGTTCCGTGTGCCCGGTTACCCGTGGGCGCCGGGGCTCTTCGTCGTCGTCAGCGGGTGGGTGCTCTACAGCATCGTGTCGCGCGGGGCTCGAGAGGCCTTCATCGGGCTGGCGATCGTGGCCAGCGGTGTGCCCGCTTGCATCTTTTTCGCTCGCGGGCTCCGTTCGCGCGATAAGGGCACATCACAAGCATGAGAGTTGATTTTCCAGAGGTTCTTCTTCGCACGACCTTCTCGTCTTTCGTGCTGGCCGTGCTGGCGGGCGGGTGCGAGCGCGCTCCGGCCCCGGACACGGCTTCGTCGGCGACCGCCGCCTCGACCCGCGAGCACGAGCCTGCCCCGCCGGTGGCCGAGGCGGCCGCCGTTGTCGATGGCGCAGCCGGTGCGTCGGCGCCACCTGCCGCGTCTTCCGTCGCCTCTGCGGCGGCCGTCGCCGATCCGCCCGCCCCGCTCGAGGGCGAAGAGTTCGTTGATCAGGCCAAGGTCCTCTTTCGGGTGGCAGCGTGCGGCGGCACCGGCGATATCCCGGCGCGCTTCGACGCGGCTGTCGTCGGCAGGCACTGCGACGAGCTCGGGCGCGCGGCCGGGGAGTACAAGAAGTCGTGGATCGACGTCGCCGTTCCGTTCCTCGCGGCGCTGCGTCCGAAGGATCTGCCGAACGTCGTGGTGTACCCCTTTGGTGGCGGCGACCTCGCGAGCGCCCTGGCGACCTTCCCGGACGCACGCGAGATCACCACGATCTCTCTCGAGCCGGCAGGCGACGTGCGCCCGATCGACAAGGTGGCGCCCGACCGCCTCGCCCACGAACTTGCTCAGCACAGGTCGCATCTCGAGCGCCTGTTCGAGAAGGCCCACTCGCGCACGGACAACCTCGACAAGGAGTCCAAGACGGAGCTCCCCGGCGAGGTGATCTTCGCCCTCGAGGCGCTGGCCGTGTACGGCGACGAGCCCGTCAGCTTGCGATACTTCCGCATCCGCCCGGACGGCACGCTCGCCTACGTCACCCGCGCCGACATCGAAGCGGCGGCCCACAAGCCCAAAGCGTTGCACGAGCTCTTTCAGAACGTCGAGCTCCGGTTTCGCCGGGTGGGCGCGCCGGATGCAGATGTCCGGATCGCCCGTCACATCGCGTTCAACCTCGACGACTTTCACCTCAAGGCCGACCCGTCGCTTCTCGCTTACCTCGACCATCGTCCCAAGGTCGCCGCGATGGTCAAGGCGGCGACCCACCTCCTGTGGAACGAGCACTTCAAGACGATTCGGACCTGGCTCGTCGATCACGCAGACTGGATCATCTCCGACTCGACCGGTCTGCCGCCCCGGGTGGCCGGACCGGCCGGCTACACTCAGGACACCTACGGCGTCTTCCAGGGCCCCTCGGAGTTCGGGGATCCCAACAAACACGACGCCGACGACGTCCGGCGCCTCTTCGCCAGCGAGCCGCCCCGGACCCTCGTCTTCCGGTATGGGTACCCCGACAAATCCGGCCACGCCCACCTCATCGTGACCCACCGCGGCCCGCGTCCGGCGTCCGGTTCACCCGCCAATCAGCCCCCCGAGGGCGGCGCGTCAGGGACCTCGTCCGTGGACGCCGGCGACGCGAGTAGCCCCCCAAGTTGGCCATAACCTCGCGCTTTGCCAAGCAATCTCAGCGACTTGAGTCGGCTGTAGGGCCGCGGGCCGCCCGGCAAAACAGCGGTAAAAACGCCTAGCCAAAACGCCGCCGGTGGTTAATGTATGCCGCTCCGGCGGGAAGCGTCGGCGCTGTTGGTCGGTTGTACCCGACGGACAGCGACCCTAAAGACCCGCCGCCCGAGCCAGCCCCGCCACGGGACGACTTCGAACGGCATCCTAACCCTTGCAACGACAACCCCGGCAACGCCTGTGAACGCCACTAGTCCCTCTCCCATCATCGGCATCGCGTCTGCGCGCCGCGCGCCCCGTCGTGCCGAGCCCCTCGAGCTCGCCTTCGCCGAGGGCGTGGTCACGCCGGCCGCCAACGACGCGGCGCCTTCGTCGTCCACGCACCCGAGCCCCCATGCCAGCCCGACCGCGCCCCCCCGGGGTGCCCGTCGGCGGGTGCTGACGCACGAAGAGGAGGTCGAGCTGGCGCAGCGGATCGAGACGGGCGAGCGCGACGCGCTTCATGCCTTGCTCGGGTCCACGCACGCGGTTGCCCCCCTGAAGGCGCTGGCGTCCGAGCTTCGCGCGGGTCGCGTGCTGCCCTCGGGCCTCGTTCGCAACGCCGAAGAGGAGGCCGACGCCCCGGTCAACATCGAGCGCCTGGCCCGGATGCTCGAGCGTGCAGCACTCGGCGCCGCCCCCGCCAGGACGCCGCAGAGCCAGGTGGCGCGCGAGCGTCGCCGTCGTCGTCGGGTTCGTCTGGCGACAGAGCTGTCGACGCAGCGGTTCGAGCGCGCCGTGTTCGATCGGATGTCGCGCGCCCTGCGGACACGCGGCGCCGACGAGCGCACGCGTCGCGCCTTCGCGCGCGGCCGTCGCGTGGCCGAGCGGGCGGTCCACGAGTTCGTGGGCGCCAACTTCGGCCTCGTCGTCACATACGCCCGCCGCTTCGTCGGCCAGGGCCTCGACATGCACGACCTCGTGCAAGAGGGCCAGCTGGGCCTCATCCGCGCCGTCGAGAAGTTCGACTGGCGCCGAGGGCACCGCTTCTCCACGTACGCGGCGTGGTGGGTTCGCCAGGCCATGGCGCGCGCCCTCGCCGACCAGAGCAAGACGATCCGAGTCCCCGTGCACCTGCTCGAGAGCCGCCACAAGCTCGAGCGCGTCCGTCGCGCGTTGGCCCAGCAGGGCGAGCGTGACCCGAGCGACGAGGAGTTGGCGCGCGAGAGCGGCCTGCCCATCGACAAGGTGCGCGCGATCCGCGGCCTGGTCCGCGAACCGCTCCGCCTCGAGGCGCCGCTTGGCGACGAGGGCGATGGTGGCCAGCTGGGCGACCGCGTGGCCGACGTGCGTTCGCCGGCTCCCGACGAGCTCCTCGCCCAGGGTCGCATGCAGATCCAGACGCGCGCCTTGCTCGACTTGCTCTCGCCCCGCGAGCAGCAGCTCCTGCGCCTTCGGTTCGGCATGGACGGCGGGCCCGGGCAGACGCTCGAAGAGGTGGGCCGGTCGTTCAACCTGTCGCGCGAGCGCGTTCGTCAGATCGAAGCGGCCGCGCTGAAGAAACTGCGCGCCGTGTCCGAAGAACGCGAGCTCGGGTCGTACATCGGCCGCTGAGATTCGCCGGCTGTGGCGGAGCTCGTCTGGCCGGGCAAGTACCGGGACGGCGTCCGCGTCGAGGTAGCGCGGCGTCCGCCGGCGGCGATTCGTGTCGAAGAGGTGCACGGCGGTCGAGCCGGGTTGGCCGGGGAGGGGAGCCCGGCCGCCGGCGCATCGCGCAACCGCTTGGTTCACGGGGATGTCCCGGACGTGCTCGCCGCGCTCTTGCCGGACCTAGCGGGGCGGGTCTCTCTCGTCTACGTCGACCCACCGTTCGACACGGGCGGCGACTTCGATTTCCAGGCCGCCATCCCGGGCGCCCCCGAGGACGCACCGCGTGTTGCCGTGCGCGCCTACCGCGACGCGCGCGGCCTCGATGCATGGATCGCATGGTTCGCCGACACGGCCGCGTTGCTGCGGGATCTCCTGGTCGACGGCGGAAGCTTCTACGTGCACCTTGACGCCCACGCGGCGCACTACGCCAAGGTCGTCCTCGACGAGGTGTTCGGTCCGGACGCATTCCAGCGCGAGATCGTGTGGCGCATCGGCTGGGTAAGCGGCTACAAGGCCAAGTCGCGCGGCTGGATCCGCAACCATGACACGCTGCTCTTCTACGCGAAGGGCGGTCGCCCGGTGACCTTCGCCAAAGAGTACGTGCCGTACCCGCCCGGGTACGTGCGCCGCGATGGCAAGCCGCCCCGCGGCGTGGGCGTCCCCGTCGACGACGTCTGGAACGCCCATCCGCTCGACCGCCTCGACAGCATCCAGATCATGTCGTTCTCGGGCGAAAAGGTGGGCTATCCCACGCAAAAGAACGAGGCCTTGGTCGCGCGGATCCTGCGGGCGTCGTCCAAGCCGGGCGACATCGTGCTCGACGCATTCGTCGGGTCCGGCACGACGGCCGTCGTTGCCGAAAAGCTCGGGCGCCGGTGGGTCGCGTGCGACGCCTCGCCCGTGGCGATCCACGCCGCCCGCAAGCGCTTGCTCTCGCTCGGCGAGATCGCGCCGTTCGCCGTCGAGCGCGCGGACCCTGCAGCAGGGGACCGCGCCGCGCCGGAGGGGAAGCGATCGCTTCGCGCGCGTGTTCGCGTCGATGGGAGGCGCGCGACGATCGATCTCGTGTCGTTTGCGCTCGCCGCGCGCGCCCTGTCCGCCGTGCCCGCCGCGACGCGGGCTGGGGTGAAGCACTGGTCGCAGTGGATCGACGGATACTGCATCGACTGGGACCACCAGGCCGGCGTCTTGAACGCCGGGTCCCGCGTCTGGCGCGCGCGTGGCCAGGCGCAGCTGCCGCTCGTCGCGACCCACGCGTACGCAGGTCCGGGTCGCTACGTGGCGCTCGTCAAGGCGTTCGACGTGCTGGGCGGCGCGACGACGAAGGCCTTGCGCGTCGACGTAGACCCCCCCTGACGCCTGCTACGATCGCGGCCCGATGAACGCGACCGCCTCGTACTTCGCTCTGGCGCTGCTCGTCCCGCTGGCCGTCGGCTGCGGGGGAGCTCCAATGACAGCGCCCCTGCCGCCGGTCACGTCCGCGACCCCGGGCCCGGAGACGATGCCGCCGCTCGCGACGCCGAGTGACGCGGGCCCCAATCCCTCCGCGTCGAGCTACGTGGGCCACGGCGTCGAGACCCTCACACCCGAGGTCCTCGAGAAGTACCGGCCCGTCGCGCTCGCGGCCGACAGGTCGCGTCGCGTCCAGTCGCTGGTGGATGTGAGGGCGCCCGGCGCCGGTGCTCTCGCGCCGGACGGCAAGGCGCTCTTCTTCTCGTGGAGCATCACGGGCATCGGACAGGTGTGGAAGGTCGATGGCCCCGGAGCGTTCCCACAGCAGCTGACGGGCGGCGAGGACATCACGTCGCTCGCCGCGATCACCCCGGACGGCCGCACGCTGGTCGTGCAGCGCGACCGCAAAGGGGAGGAGAACCCGGGCCTCTACTTGCAGCCTGCATCCGGCGGGGCGCTCGAGGTGGTGCAGCACGTGCCCAAGGTGCAGACCCACTTCGAGGCGGTGTCGGTCGATTCGAAGTGGGTGTACTTCACGTCGAACGATCGCAAGCCCGACTCCTACGTCGTCTACCGCTTCGACCTCTCGAAGAAGGAGAAGCAGGTCGCCTTCGACGCGCAGGAAGGCCTCTGGCACGTCTCGGACATCAAAGACGACGGGCGGCTGCTGCTCCGCAAAGAGACGGGCTCGCTGACGGCGGAGTACAGCGAGTGGGACCCGGCCAAGTCCGTCCTCACCCCGCTCGTCGGCCAGGGCGAGACCGAGGAGTACGACGCGCGATACGGAGCCCACGAAGGCGAGCTTCTCGTCGTCACCAACAAGACCGGTGAGTTCCGGCGCCTCTACAGCTACAGACCGGACGCCTCGGCGCCGGGCAAGTGGAAGATCGCTCCGCTCGGCGAGGCCACGAACTTCGACGTCGACGGGTTCGACGTCGATCGCAAGCGCACGCGCATCCTCTACACGATCAACGAGAACGGCTTCACCCGTCTGCGCGCGCTCGACGCCAAGACGTATCGGCCGCTCAAGACGCCCGTTCCCCAGGACGCCGACCACGTGACCTTCGGCGCGACGACCCCGGACGGCCGCTACACGACGATCGGCGTGGACGACGGGACGCACCCGCTGCACTCGTACGTCCTCGACTGGACGCGCGGCAAGATGACGGCGTGGCACAGCCCAAGCACGCCCGAGATCGATACGACGAGGTTCGCGCGCGCGAAGCTCGAGTGGATTCCGGCGCGCGACGGCGCGAAGATCCCCGTGCTCGTGCGCCAGCCCGAGGCGTGCGCGTCGCCGTGTCCGGTCGTCGTCTCCTTTCATGGCGGCCCCGAGTCGCAGGCGCGGCCGGGCTTCAGCGTCGGCGCGCAGATGTTCGTGGACGCCGGCCTCGTGTTCGTCGAGCCGAACGTGCGCGGCAGCGATGGCTACGGCAAGACCTGGCTTCACGCCGACGACGGGCCCCGCCGGCTCGATATCATCACGGACATCGAAGACGCCGCGAAGTGGGCGCGAACCCGCTTCGCGTCGGCCGGCAAGGAGCCTCGCGTCGGCGTCTACGGCGGCAGCTACGGCGGATACTCCGCGCTGATGGGAATGACGATGTTCGCGGGCGCGTACGACGCCGGGGTCGACGTAGTCGGCATCAGCGACCTTCGCACCTTCCTGCGCAACACCGCCCCGTACCGGCGCGTGCTCCGAATCAGCGAATACGGCGACCCCGATCGCGACGCCGACGCCCTCGCGAAGCTGTCGCCGATGACCTACGTGGACCGCGTGAAGGCCCCGCTCCTCATCATGCAGGGCGCCAGCGACCCCCGCGTCCCGGCCGGCGAGGCGGTCCAAATCCACGAATCCATCGCCGCCCGCGGCATCCCCTGCCAGCTCATGATCTTCCCCGACGAAGGCCACGGCGCCCAAAAACGCGAAAACCGCGTCCTCATGCTCGGCAACGCCATCGCCTTCCTCACCGACCATCTCTCCAAATAACCCCCCCCTCCCTGGTCGCGGCCCCTCCCTTCGTCGAAGCAGCCCGCAGCACGAGGCGAGGCCCGTCT
>PLIR01000241.1 GCA_003139415.1 Myxococcales bacterium
GATGCGCCGGACACGAGGGAGCGGGAAGGTGCCGGCGAAGCGCCATAGTTTCCCGCCGGCGAGCGGAGTTGCAGCGGAGGAGGAGCAGGTGACGGCGTGGTTTTCGCTGAGGGCGCGATCGCGGCTCTGTGCAGAACGCTACCCGAGCGCGCCCTTGAACAGCGCGAGCAGCTCGCTCCAGGCCCTCTCCGCCGCGTCCTCGTTATACGCGTGCGAGTCCGGCGGACACCAGCCGTGCATCGTCCCTTCGAACACCTCGACGTTCGCGGGGAGCGACGCCTGGGCGAACGCCGCCTTGAGCGTCTCCTTCGCGTTCGGCTCCTTCGCGTCGTCGTTGGCGGCGATCGCGACCAGGAAATGCGCCTTCATCTTGGGGACCAGGAGGTGCGGGCTGTCGGGCCTGTCCGTCACGAGCTGTCCGCCGTGGAACGTCGCGGCGGCCCCGATGCGCTCCGGGTTTGTCGCCGCCGTGCGAAAGACGAGCGGTCCGCCCATGCAGTAGCCGGTCGTCCCCATCTTGCGCGACTTGTCGATGGACGGCTGCCGGTCGAGCCACGCCGTGAGCGCCTTCGCGTCGGTGATTTCGGTCTCCGGCGTCAGCGAATGCATCAGCGCCATCAGTGCGTCACGCGTCGCGGGATCGTTGAAGTCCGCGTGCGGCGACGAGGTCGGCGCCTTCTGCGTCCGGTAGAAGGGGTTCACGACGAGCACCCCGTACCCCGACTCGGCGAGCCGCTTCCCCATTTGACGGAACGCCGGACGGAGACCGAAGATGTCCGGCCAGACGAGGACGGCCGGAGCCGCGCCGCTCGTCGGATGGACGAAGTATGCATCGCATGCGCCGTCCGGCGTCGTGATACTGACCTCCGACTCGGTCGTCGCCGCCACCGCCGGCGCAGACACCGCACCCGGTGCCGAATCGGCTGACTTGCAGCCGACAGGCAGCAGCGACGCGAGACCCGCGCCGAGCGACAGAGAACCGAAGCCTCGCCGGGACATCAACTCGCGCCGAAGGCGGTACACGACCATGTCGTCGAACGAATCGCTGTCGCACATGGGCGGCGAGTAGACGCGCTCTCCGTCGCGGGAACAAGGGCTCCCAGGTGAAAGCGCTGGCTCAGCGAATGCTGCGCACGACTTCCGCGAGCTGGTCGAGCGTGCTCTTCCAGCCCTGCGGCGCGCCGCGTGTCGCCGCCGTCTCATGCGAGTAGACTTGGTGCACGTCGAGGCGCGTCTTGCCTGCCCCTTCGTCGGCGAACGCGACTGTCGTGTGGACGTGGACGCCGCCGTGAATCGTCGCAGCGAAGACGATGCGCTCTTGCGGTACCACCTCGACGAAGCGCGCGTCCATCGGCAGCTCGACTCCATCGGGCATCTTCATCACCAGATAGAAGACGCCGCCTGTTCGCAGGTCGACCTCGCAGCGCGGCGTCGTGAGCGGCGCCGGGGTAAACCATCGCTGCACGTACTCTGCCTTGCTCCATGCCTCCCAGACGAGCGACCGGGGCGCGTCGAACACGCGCGACAACCTCAACTCGGGCTTCTTTGCTTGTTCATTTTCTGTTTGCACGGCTTTTCTCCTCTTTCATCTCGGTGAGCAGCGTTTCCAGTCGATCGAAGCTCGCTTCCCAGTGGGTGCGGTAGCGGTTCATCCACTCGGTCGCCTCCTTGAAACGACGCACCTCGAACCTGCAAGGGCGCGTCTGCGCATCGCGCCCGCGCGAGATGAGCCCCGCGCGCTCCAACACCTTGAGGTGCTTGGAGATGGCCGGCTGGCTGATCGCGAACGGCTTGGCCAGCTCGGTAACCGTGGCCTCCCCCCGCGCGAGGCGAGCGAGGATGGCTCGGCGGGTCGGGTCGGCAAGGGCGGAGAACGTATCGCTGAGGTGGTTGGAGGCAGCCATGTCGATCGATAACCTTGAGTATATGTAACCTGCTGGCTATGTAAAGCGGCCCGCAAGTGACATCCTGTGGGCGAAGGGCCGGCCCCGGCTTCGCACAGCAACAATGTCCGGGTGAGCATCGTCCGGAGGCGGGCGGTTACGTGAGTCGCGGTCGCCGAGCGCTGCGGCCGGGCGCCCCTTGCTTACTGCCGGGGATGCCGACGGCCGAATCGGCGGGCGCTCTCGCCTTCGCGCGGACGGCGGTTCGCCAACCTGGTTCTTCGGTCGAACTTTTCGGGCCGCGTGGCTGCGCCGTGCCGTCGCCCTGCTCCGATCTGTTCATCGCTCGCAATCAGCAGCCGTAGCCGGGGCTCGCTCGGCCCGTGGCGCGGTCGAGCGCGCGGCCGGCCTGGCGTCCTCCCGGGAGGGTCGGGGTGCGCGCGAACCAGAGGCGGATGAAGACCGCGAAGGCCTCAGCGGTAGCCATGTGAAGAGGACGTGAATGGCGCCGCCGGCGCCCGAAACGGCCGGCAGGGGCCGCTACGAAATCCCCTGCAAATCAGCGGAGGAGGAGGGATTCGAACCCACGGAACCCTTACGAGTTCGCCGGTTTTCAAAACCGGTGCCTTAAACCACTCGGCCACTCCTCCNNAGCAGGTAGTCGATGGCCTCGCCGGGCGCGCCCGCGTCCGAGAGAAGCGACGCGAATGTCCTGCGGAGCGCGTGCCACGTGAAGTCGCCCGTCTCACCGTCCGGCAGCCTGAACTCCTCGGGCATGTCAGCGGCCACAAGTAGCTCCCGGATCAGGTCCGCCGCGCGAGGGCGCCACGCCTTGCCGTCGGTGTTCGGAAACACGTAGTCGTCCGTTTCGGGCTTGCGCCCAACGTGCGCGCCCCATCCCTCAGCCTTCCACCAGTCCAACCATGTCGCCGCCGAGGCGTGGAGCGGGACCTTCCGTCGCCCCCACTTCGACTTGGGGGACCCGATCTCGACGGGCCTGCCCTCACTGGCCCGCAGCGCCTGCCGGAGCACGTGCAGCCGGCGGACGTCGGGCCACTTCTCGTCCCTCCCGTCGTCGCCGAACCGGAGCCCATGGAGCTCGCCATCGCGTAACCCGGTGGTCACGCTCACGAGCAGCATGCCGAAGTGCAGATCGGACAAGGGAGAGTCGAGGAGCTTCTCGGTCTCCGCGCGCGTCCACTGGATGATCTCGTCCGGCTCGGGGGAGTCCATCGAGGGGACGGCGCTCCTCACGTAGTCGTCCTTCATCGGGTTCGACGTCAGCGAGACCCACCGCTGCGCGATCGCGTCCTTGAAAGCCCGGGTCAGCGCGTTGACGTCATTGCGGACGGTCGACACACTCTTCGCAGCGCGCAGGTCGAGGACCCAGGCACGCAGCACCGGCGGCGTGAGATCGACAACCGAGCGCTTGCCGAGCTTGGGGATGACCATCGCCCAACTCGCCTTGTACCGCGACACGGTACCGGGCTTGAGGTCGGGGTCGTTCTCGATGAGCGTGAACCACTTCGTCTCGAGCCCGGCGAGGGTGGTCTTGGGGGCGCTCGCCTGTTCGACGCCCACGAACCTCCCCTTGCTCGCGGCCCTCGCCCGCTTCAGCGCGAGCCGCTTAGCCGTCCTTTTGTCCTCGAGCGTGTTCTTCAAGTCGGGGCGCTCCAGGTCGACCCACGGGCGCGCCTTGGTGCCGTCCTCGCGGCGTACGGTGACGCGTGCCCACCAGCGGGCGGGGTTGCCGCGCCAGTCCACGGTGCCGGATGCGGTTCTGCTCATAGCTCGCCTTCCCCGCCCTCGTTCCCCATCGCGCCGAGGTTGAGACCGAGATCGCGCTCGATCATCTTGTTGGCCTTGTGGAAGCCCTCGACGATCCGCCTCGCCGCTTCACGCAAGCTTCTAACTCGGGCCGCCACGAGCGCGAAGTCGGCACCTCTGGAAAGAGGGGGCAGGACTACGCGGTCGCCCTCGATGCCGACAGAGAGGAGCGACGCCACGCCAGGGAGATCGTGCACGAGGTCCTTGAACGATTCTTCTCGAACCTCTCGCGGGATGATTGCGGCGAAGACCGTCGGGGCAAGGGGGAGAAAAAATCCTCGGATCGAGCCGATCAAGGGAAGCGGAGCTATCCCGGCCTCCGGAAAGCACAGGCGCTCGGTCGGCCCGAATCGGACAAACAGTCTTCGATCTTGGTGTACGGCATCGACCACATCGTCCAGATCCCGCTCGTCCTTGGAAGCGAGGAGATCGAGCTGTCCGTCACGGGAGCCGCGTGCAACGGCCGTCCGAAACGGTTGCGCCAGCAACGCGACTGTGATCGCGCGCCATTCCGATGGCGTTGGGACTGGCGCCGCTGCGTCGCCACGCGCATGGGCCACCTTGGCTCGCGCGATGTAGCCGCCGAGTGGTGTCTCGAAGACGCGGGACTGCCAGGCTTCGACGTCGGCGGGAAAGGTCGTCGGGCTCGTGTACATGCTCTTGGCCGACGACCGGTGGATCCGTCCCGTGCCGAAGTCGAAGTAGTGAAGTTTGCCCGCGGCGTGCTCCCAGTTGCGAAGCAGAAACCGAGAGACGTAGTGCGAATCCTTGACGTCCGTCATTGCGGCTTCCCTTCCTTCAGGCACCCTGGAGCGTGAACCGCGCGTGCCACGCATACGAGCCGTCCCTCGCCTTGCGGTTCGGGAGCCACTTGATCGAGCCCGCGAGGGGCTGTCCGCCTTTGGCTCTCGTCATGGCTTGGCTCCCGGCACTCCCTGTTCGAGCTGCAGCTCTCGACGGACGACTGCGAGCATCGCTCGGCGAGCGATTTCGGCCGCCCCCCATATCTCCATCGTGTTGGCCCCGGGCTTTGAAATCTGCCCCATGGTGTTTTGGAGCAATCCACCGAAGCTCGTGAGCGCCCCGGCGCTCGCTGGGGTGAGCAGAGCCTCGGCCTCGCGGCATGCGAGGAAATACTCGTCGGTCGCCTTGATGTTGTCGGAGACGTCGTGGTCGGGCCGGTAGGCATAGGCTCGTGGGATGATGGTGTCCGACAGGCGCGCCACCTTGAGGAGGCCTCGACCTTCCGCGCGGCGGCATGACGACGCACCTCGGCCTCAAGCGTGAGCTGCGCTTTGAACTCCTCGAGTGTTCTGGCGGCCGCGTGGGTCTCTCGCTGGACCTCCCGCGCGAAAGTCTCGCGCTCCTTCTCCAGCTCCTGCGCGAGGCGACCCTTGAGGCGTTCGATCTCGCTGGCGCCCGCCTGTTGGATCGCCTTCGCGATCGATTCCTTGGTGAGCCACA
>PLIR01000255.1 GCA_003139415.1 Myxococcales bacterium
ACACGGGGTTCGCGACGCCCGAGAGCGTGCTCTACGACGCCGACAACGACCGCTACCTCGTCTCGAACGTCAACGGAAAGCCCGACGCGAAGGACAACAACGGGTTCATCTCGGTGCTGTCCCCCGACGGCACCGTGGCGAACCTCAAGTGGATCGAGGGCGGCAAGAACAAGGTCAAGCTCGACGCCCCCAAGGGCACGGGCATCGCCAAGGGCGTGCTCTACGTGGCCGACGTGACGACCGTGCGGATGTTCGACCTCAAGACCGGCGCCCCCAAGGGCGAGGTAGCCATCCCGGGCTCGACGTTCTTGAACGACCTCGCGACCGGCCCCGACGGCAAGGTCTACGTGTCGGACACCGGGATGAAGACGGGCCCCAACGGCTTCGAACCGACGGGCACGGACGCGGTCTACGTCATCGAAAAGGGCAAGGCCAAGCCGATCGCGAAGTCGAAGGACCTCGGCGGACCCAACGGCCTCGTCGTCATCGACAAGGGCCTCGTCGTCGTGACGATGGGCTCGGGCGAGGTGTTCCGCCTCGACGACAAAGGCGCAAAGCAAGACGTGTCGAAGCCGCCGCAGGGCACGCTCGACGGGGTCGTCTCCCTCGGGGGTGATTCGCTCCTCGTGTCGAGCTGGGCGGCGTCGGCGGTCTACAAGGGTCCGCTCGGCGGATCGTTCGAGGCCGTCCTTTCCGACCAGAAGTCGCCCGCCGACATCGGGTACGACACGAAGCGCTCGCGGGTGCTCGTGCCGCACTTCTTGGAAGACACCGTCGAGGTCTACGACCTGAAGTGAGCGAAACGGCGAGGGAGGACCGGTCATCGAAGCGCCAGGAGAAGCCCGATGCCGACCCGCCCGCGTCTCGAAGACCGTTCTGTCTCTCCCGCCGCCCTCGCCGCGATGGACGCGTTCCACGCGGACGTCGTGCGCGAGGTGAGGGAGGTGGTGCAGCGCGACACCGTCGTCGTCTTCGGCATGGCGCGCAACGCCCACGTCAAACGCGTGCGCAAGGCGCTCGAGGACGCCGGCGTACCGCACACGTACATGGAGTACGGCGGCTACTTCTCCAAGTGGCGCGAACGGCTCGCGATCAAGCTGTGGAGCGGCTGGCCGACGTTCCCCCAGGTCTTCGTGCGCGGGGTGCTCCTCGGCGGCGAAGACTTGACCAAGGCCGCCCTCTCGGACGGCTCGCTGAAGGCCTCACTGGGGGGCGGCGCCCGCGTCCCGGCAGTCGCCTGACACGGGATTCGCAACCGCTCCCTTTGCCAATCACCCTGCCGGCTACGGCTCTCCGATCGCCCGCACGAGCGCCTCACGGACTTCGCGCCGCCGCGCGCCGGCGGGCACCTTCGTTCCGTCGAGTTCGCTCACGTAAAAGACGTCCGCGACGCGTGCCCCCTCTGTGTTGATCTTGGAGAGGGCGATCGAAAGGCGCAGCTCGTAGAGCGTCTTGGCGAGGCGGTGGAGTAGCCCTCGCCGGTCCTTCGCGTACACCTCGACGATGGTGTGGCGGGGCGACGCCCGATCGTCGAAGAGGACCTCGGTGGGCACGTTGGGGCTCGGCCGCTCGCGCCACGGCGAGAGCGAACCGGTGCGTGCTTGCAGCAGCTGACCGGCCGTCACCCGGCCCGAGCAGACGTCTTCGAGGTCGCGCTCCAACCGGGGCAGCGACTCTGCCACCCCGCTCGTGCCGCCATCGCGATCACGCACCCAGAAGAGGTCGAGCGCCTCCCGTTCCGCGCCCACCGGATGCGAGTACACCTCGGCCGACAGAACCTCGAGGTGGTTGGCGGTCAACGCGGCGGCGATGCTTGCGAGCAGGCCGGGACGATCGTCGGCCACGACGCATAGTTCCGCGGCCTCCGGGTGGCGCGACGGAACGCGGACGACGTGCGCCGGGCGTGCGCCACGCTCGTTGACCGCGCGCGCGTGCTGCACGATCGACTCGGGCCGGTTGGCCAGGAGGTAGCGCTCGGGCAGGGACGCGAGCAAGGCGTCGAGCTGCCTCGTCTCATCGCCCCACGCGGCGTGCACGGCCTCGACGACGCGCGCCACCCGCTCTGCGTCGGCGACCGCGCGGTGCCCCGTTAGATATCCCTCGGCCGCGAAGTAGAGCTCCTCGAGCATGCGGGCCTTCCACGATGTCATGGCCGTCGGCGACGTCGTCGTCACGTCCGCCATCGTCAGAAGGTAGAGATTGCGCAGGCCTTCGCGGCCGCGCAGGTTCTGGCAAAACTCGGCGATGGTGCCGGTGTCGTCGATGTCCCGCCGGGTCGCGACCTTGTACATGAGCAAGTGGTCCCGGACGAGCTGCTTCGCTTCGTCGACGTCCTCGCTCGAGACGCCGAGGCGCGGCAGGATGACGCCGCACAGCTCCGCGCCCTCGCTCGAGTGGTTCTTTCGCGAGCCGCTCGCGTCGGGGTAGCCTTTGCCGACATCGTGCAGCAACGTCGCGAGAAAGAGCGGGCGCGGGCGTGCGATCTCCGCGGCCAGGCGCGAGGCGAGCGGGTACTCGTGCGCCAGCTCGCCGCGGGCGATGCTCCGTAGCCGGTCGACCGCGGAGACCGAGTGAACATCGACCGTATACACGTGGTACACGTCGTGGTGCACGCGCCCGATGACGGGGCCGAACTCCGGCACCATCGCCAGCAGTAGCCCCGTGTCGTGCAGGTCGCCGACGATCGAACCGCGCGGCGAACGTGTCTCGGCCACCGTGCAGACCAAGTCCACGAAGAGGTCGGCCGCCGCGGGGGTTTCGCGCAGCCGCTGGCACCAGGCCGGGTCGTCCGCCGTCCGCGTGATGGCGTCGCGCGCGAATGACAACAGCGGAGCGTCCTGCCTCACGCACGCTTCAAAAGCCCGCAGCGCGAGGATCGGCTCTTCCCGCAGCTCGGCAGCCGAGGCGATCGTCACCTGCCCATCGAAGAGCCGCACGCCGTCGCCCAAGTCCACCGTCTGGGGGGCGCGGCCTCGCGGGCGCGGAAGCGGCCGGAGGCGCTCGAACAGGGCCGTGCGCGCGCGCGTGACCGTGCGCGCGCACAGGTAGAAGGCCTGCATGAAGCGCTCTGCGGCGAGCGCACGGTCTTCGCCGTACCCCATCGCGACGGCGATCGCCTCCTGGTCCTCGAACCCGAGCCGATCGGCGCGGCGCCCCGCCCGCACGTGCAGACGGTTGCGTATGCGCCAGAGCAACTCTTCGGACTCGGAGATCTCGTTGGCCTCGCGCGCGACCAGCACGCCGACTTGCACGAGCGCGTGCCAGGCGTCGTGCTCGGTGCCCATCTCGTTGGCGACGTGGTAGCGCGCCCGCGCCGCCCATCGCATCCCGTCGAGATCGCGCAGGCCCCCGGCCCCGCTCTTGACGTCCGGCTCGAGCAGGTAGACCGACCCGCCGAACCGCTCGCGGCGCGCCGCCGTCTCCGCCTCGAGGCGATCGAGGAACTCGGTGAGATGCTGCTCGCCGAAGAGTCCCTGATTGGCGCGCGCGATGAGCGTTTCGAACAGCTGAAGATCGCCTGCCAGGAGGCGGAGGTCGAGCAGCGACGTGGCCGTCTCGAGGTACTGCTGGGCGAGCGGCACCCCCTCGCTCGCGCTCAGCACCTGGTGCCCCACGGTGAGTCCCGCGTCCCACAGCGGGTAGAGGAGGGCCTCGACGAAGGCGCCCGACTCCTTCCCCCCGACGATCTGCGTGTCGACGATGAGCACGACGTCCGCGTCGCTGCGCACCGCAACGGCGCCTCGCCCGAAGCTGCCGACCGCCGCGAGCGCAACCCCACTCGGCAGCCCGGAGTGCCGCCTCGCCCCTTCGAACAGGAGGCGGAAGCACGCGTTGAGAAACCGCGCGTTCGCCCGCCCGAGCGAGATGCCGTCCTCCCCACGCTCGAGCCGCTCGACGAGGCTCGCGCGATGACGTTGCAGCGCGTCGCGCAGCGCCGCGGTTTCGAGGGATGTCGGAGGGATGCTGCTGGCGGCTGGCAACGGGGGGAGGGTAGGGACGCGCAGGTTTCCGGAAGGGGCACTTGGCTGCTACGGGGAGGAAAAACGAGCGCGAGCGCCCGCGCTTGCGCCCGCGCC
>PLIR01000537.1 GCA_003139415.1 Myxococcales bacterium
CTCGACGGGACGTACGCCGAGCAGGAGGACTGCGCCGTCGACGACGATGGCGCGCATGTGGCGTGCGTGCGCGACGGAAAGGCGTGGGTGGGTGGCTGGGGGCCGTGAGGGTGACCGCGCAAAGGGAGCTTCCGTGCGGACGCGTCGTGGAAGTGAGGCCCCCGCGTCGCCGCTGCCGTTGTCGAACCGCACCCGGCCCTGCTAGAAAAGTCATCTCGCCCACATGAAGAAGTTACTCGTCACGGGATCGTCGGGCCTCATTGGTTCGGAGGTGGTCACGCACTTTGCCGGCCGCGGCTGGAAGGTGCACGGCGTCGACAACAACGGCCGCGCGGCCTTCTTCGGCCCGCAGGGCGACACCCGCTGGAATCAGCGCCGGCTCGAGAAGGCGCTGGCGTCGTTCACGCACCACGAGGTCGACATTCGCCATCGCGACGCCGTCGATTGCCTCATCGCCGAGCTGCGCCCCGATGCCATCGTGCACGCGGCCGCCCAGCCGTCGCACGATCTGGCCGCCCAAGTCCCCTTCGACGACTTCGACACGAACGCCGTCGGAACGATGAACCTGCTCGAAGCGGCGCGACGCCACGTCCGCGAGGCGCCGTTCGCGCACATGTCCACGAACAAGGTGTACGGTGACGCCCCCAACGAGCTGCCGCTCGTCGAGAGCGCGACTCGCTGGGACTACGCGCGGCCCGAAGACCGCGGCGGGATCACCGAGTCGATGCGCATCGACCAGTCGAAGCACTCGCTCTTCGGGGCCTCCAAGGTCGCCGGCGACGTGATGGTCCAAGAGTACGGCCGCTACTTCGGGATGAAGACGTGTTGCCTGCGGGGCGGCTGTCTGACGGGCCCCATGCACTCGGGCGTCGAGCTGCACGGCTTTCTCAGCTACCTCGTGAAGTGCAACGTCGAAAAGAAGCTCTATCGGGTGTTCGGCTACAAGGGGAAACAGGTCCGCGACAACATCCACGCGCTCGACGTCGCGCTCTTCATCGAGGCGTTCATCCAGGCCCCCCGGTCGGGCGAGGTGTACAACCTCGGCGGCGGCAGGGAAAACAGCTGCTCGATCCTCGAGGCCTTCGCCCGAATCGAAGCGATCTCGGGCCACAAGAGCGAGTTCGAGTACGTCGACAAGAACCGCGAGGGCGATCACATTTGCTACATCAGCAATCTCTCGAGGATGAAGGCGCACTACCCCTCGTGGGGCATCACGAAGAGCCTCGACGTCATCTTCGAGGAGATCCACCGCGCCTGGCTCGAGCGCCCAAAGGCGTAGGGAGCTCCGGTCACGAATGGGCGAGATAGCGACCCATGTTACGGTGGGGCCCGTGAGGGACGATGCCCAGCGAATCGTTCCCGACGAGCCCCTTCAAAGCAACTCCCTCGAACGTCCGCTTCTTCTATGGACTGACTTTGCCCCGGATCACGGTGGCGGGGGCGCCGTCATCTTGCGGAGCCTTGTCTCGAGGGACGAGGGACCCAAGATTCTGTGGGCGAGCCCCGCCGTGACACGCGCGAACGTCTCGAGCGACGTCGCGCCAATGACCGCGGGGTCCCTCGGGCGAACAGGGCGCCGATCGCTCGTGCTCGACTCGACGATTCTCGCGCCGGGTATGGCACGCGAGACGTTGCGTCTGGCCGCCGCGCGTCGAGCGCGTGCGGTGTGGATCGTTCTCCACGGCGCGGGGGTCCCCGTTGCGGCCGCCCTCGTGCGCCAGCGCGATCTCCCGGTCCACGTGACGGTGCATGACGATCCGGCGTTCGCCGTCGCGATGCGCTCGCGTCGCTATCTGGCCCTGACCCCCTGGATTGAGTGGTGTTTCGCCAAGGCGTTGCGTGGTGCTGCCTCGGTGGACGTCATCAGCGAGGCCATGCGGGCCCGCTACAAGGCTCGGTACGGAGTGGACGCCGTCGTCGTGCACCGTGCGCTACGTGGTCCCGTCAAGCCGTCGCCCGCGTACGATCGAGCGGCCCATGGATTGCGAGTCGGCATCCTTGGCACCGTCTACTCGTACGGACAGCTCCCGATTCTAGCGCGCGCTGTGGCTCGAGCGGCCCGCGTTCTGGGCGTCCCTGCACGCCTGACCTTGGTCGGCCTGGGCTTCGCCGAGCGCCTGCGTGCGGACATGCACGGGAGCGGAGTCGAAGTGGAGGGCACGGGTCACCTTGCGGAGGCGGATGCCGTGGAGGTGCTAAAGCGGTGCTTTGCCCTGTATCTGAATTACCCGTTCGCGCCCCGCGACGCGGTCTTGCGCGAGACCTCGTTCCCGACCAAACTCAGCACCTACGTGCTCGCAGCGCGCCCTCTGCTGATCCATGCACCCCGCGATACGACGATCGCACCCCTCGCTTCTCAGGCAGACTACGCGCACGCGTGGACCACGATGAACGAATCGGACGGCGCGGATGTCTTGGTGCGGATGTGGCGCAATCCTGTCCTCGGCGCGAGCATGCACGAGGCTGCCGACGTGGTCATCGCCCGTTACTTCGATCCTGAGCGAAACCGGCGCGCGCTGGCCTCGGTCCTTTCCCGCTGAGGGGCGCGCGTGTCCAAAGCCGTCACCAAGAAAAACCGTATCCTGCAGCTGAGACGGCGCATGGGGTTGCTCGTGGGCAACGCCATTCGCTCCACCGGATGGGAAGTCCGTCGCCTCGAGCGAAATCCTTCGCACTCGCTCCTCGGCCTGCGGAGCCGCGATATCCGGACCATCATCGACGTGGGAGCGAACACAGGCCAATTTGCGCGCCAATATCTCGCGCTGTTCCCGCGAGCGCGCGTAATGTCCTACGAACCGCTCGCCTCCGCATTCGAAGGACTGTCGCGGTGGGCG
>PLIR01000003.1:0-2180 GCA_003139415.1 Myxococcales bacterium
CGGCGCGCTCGCGCACGTGCGCGTCACCAACGCCGTCCGCGTCGCTCCCCAGGACCTGGACGCGTTTGTCCACGCCCGCCGCCGTGGCGGGCGTCGCCAAGTGCGACCCCGCGGGGTCGCAGTTCGAAAGGAGAAGTCCGATGAATGAATCGTCACTTACGATTGCGCCGGACGAGAACTGGCTCAGCCGGTCCGAGGCGGCGAAGTACGTCGGCGTCAACGGCGAGTCCGCTATCAGGGCGGCGGAGGCGAAGGGACTCCGAGGGACGACCGATCCCAATGGGCAAGTCTGGCACACGCCGGAGGCGCTCGATGCGTGGACCTGGCGCGTGAAGGCGCCACCGCCCGCCCAGAGGGCTCGGGTACTCCGAGACGCAGGGAAGGCGCGGCAACAGGAAGCTCGCGCCCGCGAGCGCAAGGAGGAGCAAGAAGCCGAGCGCGAGCAAGCAGAGCGGGATGCGCGTCAGGCGCAGTTCATGGCCGAGTGGGACGCCGACAGGGCGCTCCGAGCGCAGGTGAAGCGCAAGGCGGAGGAGATGCGGGCCGCCTTCCTCTTCGTCCACATGGACGAGTACACGGCGGGGCAGGCGCTCGGGTTCAAGGGGTTCGCGGCCGGGAGGAAACTCCGCGAGCTCGTCCAGTGCGGCCTACTCCGGCAGTTCGAGAGTCCACGTGAGCCCGTCGCCATGATGTCGATCGACGGGCTGCGCGAAGTGGAGGCGCCTTACCCCCTTTGCTTTGGCGGGCCGTTCTACTTGCGCGAGGACGTCCTTGGGCTGCGCCGAGAGGCGGCGGAGGTCGCGCGCCAGTCGCTCACCCACGCCCCGGAGCCGGTCCGCGCGGAGGCGGCGGTAACGCCGAAGAAGGACATCGTCGCGGAGTTGCTTCAATTCGTGATCGACAATTCGCGACGCCCATAGTGGGGCCCGTGTATCGGGTCCGGGTTGGGTCGTGGGAGTTCGGGCACGGGAGCGTGCTACCGTGTCCGCGTGAACCCGCGGACCAAGGATCTCTACGGCGGGCAGGATCCGCGCGAAGTGCCGACGTACTCCGTCGCGGAGGCCGCGCACTTGGCGCAGCTGCCCGTCACGACGCTTGCGCACTGGGTCGCCGGCCAGCCCTACGTCGCGAAGGGCGGCGAGCGCCGGCATTCTCCGCCGCTCATCGAAGTGCACAAGGGCGCACCGCGGCTCCTGTCGTTTGCGAACCTTGTCGAAGCCTTCGTCCTCGCGGACATCCGCAGGCAACACGGGGTCTCGTTCCCGAAGCTGCGCAGGGCGGTCAAGTACGTCAGCGAGACGATGCACGTCGCTCGCCCCCTCATCAACGTTCGCTTTCAGACCGACGGAACGGACCTCTTCGTCGAAAAGGTCGGCACGCTGGTGAACGTGTCGCAGCAAGGTCAGATCGAGATCCGCAGCGCGCTCGCCGGACGCCTGAAGCGCATCGAATGGGACAAGCAGGGCATCGCGGTGCGACTGTTCCCACTGCCCAGGGCAGGTGCGCCCGCCGCGGACCAACCCAGGTCGATCGTGATCGACCCGCGCAGGGGATTCGGCAAGACCGTGGTCGCGGGAACCGGCATTTCGACGGTCGTCATCGCCGAGCGGCATCGCGCCGGCGATTCCGTCAAGGATCTCGCCGAGGACTACAAGCTGACGCCGGAGCTCATCGAAGACGCGATCCGCTTCGAGTATCGCTACCGTGCGGCTGCGTGAGCCGTTCGTCTTCTTCGTCGATCGCTCGCTTGGCGGCCGCGTCGTCGCGCAGGCCCTACGCGAGGCCGGTGAAGAAGTGCGCGTTCACGACGACTTATTCAGCCAGGACACGGTCGACGAGGTATGGCGCGCGGACGTGGGCGCGCGCGGGTGGGCTGTGCTCACGAAGGACGTCCTCATCCGTCGCGACTCGCTACAGCGACAGGTGCTGCTCGCGGCGAACGTCGCGGCCTTCATGTTCGCGCGGGGGGACGCCAGCGGGGGCGTGATGGCAGCGGCTTTTGCAACGGCCCTGCCTCGCATGAAGAGGGCCCTACGGCGGTTCGATCTACCTCTTATTGCGTCGGTGACTGTCGGCGGGGATGTCACGCTCGTGTACGACGCCGGCGGACGGGCGACGCCGCCGAAGCCCGTGAAGTAATCGAGTTCGCCGAGGTCCGGAGCGTAAGAACTCCAAGGGCG
>PLIR01000003.1:2267-2544 GCA_003139415.1 Myxococcales bacterium
GCCGTCGACGACATGCTCACCGGGTGCCTCCAGGAGATCCTCCCGCAAGAGCAACGACGCATTCATATCGTGGGTTCGGTGGCCATCGAGGATGCCCTTCCCACCGCCTCCCGCAGAAAGCCCCCCGGACGTTGACGTGACTGCGACGCTGCCTTCAGGTTGCATCCGCGTCGCCATCAAGACTTGTTCAACGCCGCCTCCGGGACCGCCTTCAGGACCACCTCCGGACCATCCGCGCCCGCGTATCGGCGCGATTCACCAAGCATCATCGCGACGC
>PLIR01000491.1 GCA_003139415.1 Myxococcales bacterium
CTGCGGCGGCTTCGCTGGGAGATCGCGCGCACCCAGATCGACGCGCACGACTTGCCGCATGCGATGATGGCCTGCAAAAAGCTTGGGGACATGAAGGGCCAGCAGGCCGCAGGCCACGCCTGCACGTCGGCCGCATACCTGATCTGGCAGCGGGCGACCGAGGCGCTCGCCGAGACGGCGCTCGCACTCGAGAAGGAGCCGTCGAACTACGAAGCCCGCGTGGCCGAGGGCCGCGCGTACGAGCTGTCGCTCGAGCCCAAGGAGGCCGAGGCCTCGTATCGGGCGGCCGCCGCGGCGCCGGAGAGCGCCGACGCGGTCCTTCACCTGGGCCGGCTCCTCTTGCACCAGGATCGCCGCGACGAGGGGCTCGCGGACTTGCGGGCCGCCGTACTGGCCGATCCGGACGGCCCCGAGGGGCTCTACGAGCTCGGCATGGCCCTCGCCCCCACCGCCGAGTCGATTGGCCTCTTGGATCGCGCGACACGCGAAAGGCCCACCTTTCCGGAGGCATGGCTCGCCCTCGGGCAGGAGCAGCTCGCCGCCGGCGCCGTCGATCGCGCGGGCGATGCGGCGGCGCACGCGGTGAAGCAGGATCCGGGCAGCATCGCGGCCATCGTGCTGACGGGCAGGGTCGCCCTCGCCGAGGGGCACGCCGATGACGCGCTCGCGGCGGGCAAGGCGGCCACGAAGATCGTCGCCAACAACGCGGCGGCCGTGCTGCTCGTCGCCGACAGCTACGCGCGCAAGGGTGACGTCGACTCGGCCGTCGAGGCGTACCAGGCGGCGTGGGGCTTCGATCACCGGGACCCGTCGCCGCTCGTGCGCGCATCGGAGATCTGCCACGGCGTCGCGCGCGACACGACGGCGCGCGCGTTCGGGGGAAAGGCGGTCGAAGAGTTCCCCAACTTCGCGCCGGCGTGGGTCGTACTTGGCGACGCCCTCGCGGGCCAGAAAGAGACCGCGGCCGCGCGCGACGCTTACCGCAAGGCGCTGTCGGTCGGCGATGGCGTCATCGACCGCGCCGCCGTTCAGGCCAAGCTCTCCGCCCTCCAGTGACCGTCGTGGACCTCGTCGACGGCGTGCTGGCTGCCGACACGCGGGCCGTCGCGCGCGCGATGCGATCGGTCGACGACGCGGCGCCCGGTTACCTCGATCTGCTCAAGGGCCTGTGGCCGCACACCGGCAAGGCCTGGATCCTCGGCGTCACGGGCAATCCGGGGGCGGGGAAGTCCACGCTCTGCGATCGCCTCATCGAGGCGTATCGCTCCCGCGGAAGCCGCGTGGGCGTGGTCGCCGTCGACCCGTCGAGCCCCTACTCGGGCGGCGCGATCCTCGGCGACCGGATCCGCATGTCGCGCCATGCGCTCGACGCCGGCGTCTTCATCCGATCCCTCGCGACGCACGGGCACCTCGGCGGCCTATCGCGGAGCGCGCGCGACGTGGTCCGCGTGCTGGACGCGGCCGGCTACGACGTGGTCATCGTCGAAACGGTGGGCGTGGGGCAGGACGAGCTGGAGGTGACGCACACGGCGCACTCGACGCTGGTGGTGATGGCGCCCGGCATGGGCGATGAGGTGCAGGCGAGCAAGGCCGGCATCCTCGAGTGCGCGGACGTCTTCGCCGTGAACAAAGCGGACCGCGAAGGAGCCGACGGCACGGTCCGCGATCTCGAGCTGATGATCTCCCTCGGCGACGACTCGATCCTGGCCCTGTCGAAGATGCGCGGCCACGGGGCCCACGGCGCAGCCGCCGGCTTCGTTGGCGCAGGGTCGGGAGCTCGGGCGGCAGGCGCGGGCGACGAGGCGCGCTGGACGCCGCCGATCCTCAAGTGCATCGCGTCGCGTGGTGACGGCGTGACCGACGTCGTGGGGGCGCTCGATCGCCACCGCGCGTGGGTCGAGGGCACGGCGGCCGGACGGGCGCGGCGAAAGACCCGGCTCGCCGAGCAGCTGCGCGAGGCGCTGCGCGAGGCCCTCATCGGCGCCGCCGTGCACGACCTTCGCGAGTGCATCGAAGAGGCCGTCGAGGGGGTAGAGGCCCGCCGGATCGACCCGTACACGTGCACCGAAAGACTCGTCGAGGCGTTCCGCGCGCGCTGAGATTCACGTCACGCGCAGGACTTCTTCGACCGTCGTCAGCCCCGCCGCGATCTTCTCGAAGCCCGCGCGCCGGAGGCTCGGGATCCTGCGCCGGCCGTAGATCTCCCGGTAGGCGCGCGCCGGGGCCTTGCTCTTGACGAGGTCTCGCAGCTCGTCGTCGAGCTCGACGACCTCGAAGATGCCGGTGCGCCCGCGGTAGCCCGTGCGCATGCAGAGGTCGCAACCCGCGGGCCGGACGACCTCGGAGCCCGCCGTGAGCAGCACGTCGTCGCCGTCCCACACATCGCGCTCCAGCTTCGACGACTGCTTGCAGTGCGGGCACACGAGGCGGACGAGGCGCTGGGCGAGGACGGCCGAGAGCGCGTTGGCGACGATCCACGGCTCGACCCCGAGGTCGACGAGCCGCACGATCGTCTCGACGGTGTCCGAGGTGTGGAGCGTCGAGAGCACGAGGTGGCCGGTGAGCGCCGCCTGCATCGCGATCCCGGCCGTCTCCGAGTCGCGCATCTCGCCGACGAGGATGACGTCCGGATCCTGCCGGAGGATGGCGCGCAGCCCCGTCGCGAACGTGAAGCCCGTGCGGGTGCTCACCTGGCCTTGGGTGACGCCGTAGAGCTCGACCTCGACGGGGTCTTCCAGGGTCACGACGTTCACGTCGCGCGGATCGATGAGCTTCATGAGGGCGTAGAGGGTGGACGTCTTGCCGGCGCCCGTCGGACCGCTGGTGACGACGAAGCCCTGGGGCCGCAGGACGACCTCGCGCAGCCGCGCCTGGGTTACCGCGTCGAACCCGAGCTTGTCGAACGCGACGAGCTGCTGGCTCGACAGGATCCGCAGCACGACCTTCTCGCCCTGCGACGCCGGGAAGGTCGAGCAGCGCAGGTGCACGACCTTGCCTTCGTCGAGTTCGACCGCGATCTGGCCGTCCTGAGGGAGCCGGCGCTCCGAGATGTCCATCTTGGCGAGGACTTTCACGCGGGAGACGACGTTCGCCGCGACGAGCAGCGAGATGGGCTGGACGTCGACGAGCGCCCCGTCGACGCGCAGGCGCACCTGCAGCAGGTCGTGCCGCGGCTCGATGTGGATGTCGCTGGCGCGCNNCCGGCTCGAGGTGCGGGTGGGGATGGGGTTGTGCCATCGGCGGCTCTCGCCGATTAGATCCTCAAGCGCTCCGGCGGGGAAGGGCCTTTCGGGCCTTGCCCTTGCCCTTGCGCGCTACAACGACAATCACCTTGCCAGGCTTGCGTCCGACGTGCTCGGCGTCGAAGGCGGCGGGGCACGCGTCGTTGACCGAACACGCCGGGCAGTCGGGCTTGCGCGCGTAGCAGCATCGGCGGCCGTGGAAGATGAGCACGTGGCCGGCGTGGTCCCACTCGGCGCGCGGCAGGATGGCGCAGAGATCGATCTCGACCTTGTCGGGGTCGGTCTTCTTCGACCACCCGAGCCGCTGCGAGAGCCGCAGGACGTGCGTGTCGACGACCACGCCTTCCGGCTTGTTCCACAGCACGCCGAGGACGACGTTCGCCGTCTT
>PLIR01000134.1 GCA_003139415.1 Myxococcales bacterium
TTCGCCGCGCATGGGCGATTTAGATCACGGCCCAGCCCTCGTGTCGATCCCCGCTACACGACCTTTTGCAGCAGCCTGCTAGACAGGGAACCTCATGAGACATACGCGATCAGCCGTTTGGGTCTCGCTCTTGGCCGTCGCGGCGTCGTGCGGCGGGCAGGCGCCGCCGGCGCCACAGTCGCCGCCAGCGCCCGTCGAACCGGTCGCCTCGACGCCGCCCGCGCCCGCGCCCCCACCCGAGCCGCCGTCCGATGCCCCCCCACCCAAGCCGAGCCTCCAGCTGCAGATGCAGGACGCCATCAAAGCGCTCGCGGACGCGTTCGACGCCCACGATCCCCAGAAGGTCGCCGCCCTTTACGAGGACGGAGCCTCGGCGACCGCGTACGGCACGTGGGAGGCGCACGGCCGCGTGGAGCTTGCCGCGAAGCTCCACGAATTCTTCGTGGCCTTCGCCGATGCCAAGTCGGTAACGATGCGCGCGTGGACGAAGGGCAACGTCGTCGTGCAAGAGACGGCGTGGGCCGGGACGATGACGGGCGACTTCATGGGGCACCCGGCGACCCACGACCGGGTCGGGCAGCTCCGCGCCGAGGTCCTCGTGTTCGATTCGGACGGCCTCGTGAAGGAGATGCGCGAGTACGCCGACGACGCGGGACTCGTCGCGCAAATGACCGGCGCGAAGGACGCACCTCGCCCTCCGCTGCTCCCGACCAACGAGGCGAACGTCCACGTGTCCGTCGACATGCCGGAGGACGAGAAGCTCGCCGCCTTCGGCCAAGCCGGGAGCGACGCGCTCGCCAAAGGTGACGTGAGTACGATTGTCGCCGCTCTCGCGGACGACGCCGACGTATGGGTGAGCTTCGGTGGAAAGCCGGCGACGCGTGGAAAGAAAGCCCTCACGAAGGCGCTCAGTGTTTGGGAAAAGGCGTTTCCAGACCAGAAGTGGACCACGACGGCGTCATGGGTGGTGGGCGGCTTTGCGATCGTCGAGAGCGCCATGACCGGCACGCAAAAGGGCCCCCTCGGGACGCTGAGGGCATCGAACAAGCTCGTCGCGGATTGGCACTGGCTGACCGTGATCCAGCCGACCGCCGGCGAGACGGTCAGCCACGTCTGGGCGCACGCCAACCTCTTCGAGATGCTGCGGCAGACGGGCGGTCTCCTGCCGTCCGCCAAGCGTCCGGCGCCGCGCAAGCCGTCGAACATGGTCCCACCCGCGACGAAGGGCGACGGAGCAAAGGGAACCTGAGCGGAACTTTCTGCTCAGGCGTGATGTCTTCTCCCGGGCCAGCGCAGAAGCCTGGCCGGTCTCGCGGACATAGCTCCGCGCGAGGTCGTGGGCGGCTGCCCGCAGCCCGGAAGGATGGCTCACATGGCGCAGACGAAGGGACGGGATCGCGACGCTTCGGAGGATATCGTCCAGGTGTCCCTGTGGTGGGAGGCGTCGCCGGGCCTGGGATCCGCGCCGGCGCTCCTCGCGCTCGAGCAAGCGAGGGAAGGCAAGCCTCTCTCGATCGGCGAGGAAGGCGATCTTTTCCTGCCCGCCAGTGTGCTCGGGGAGACGACCCTCGAGGTCGTCGAGCGACGTCACGGCGTGACCACCGTGACGGTCCCGTCGCGTGCGACCGCGCGAGTCGACGGGATCCCCCGCCGCGAGTCGACGCTGCTGCTCCAGCGCGGCAACACGGCGGAGCTGACGGTCGGGGCTTTTTGCCTCCGGATCGAGCACGGGGTCCACGAGGCGCGCGAGAAAGGCGAAGGCGTGCTCGAAAGGCTCAAGAGCCCGGGCACGGGGTGCCTCCTCGGGTCGGCTTTCGTCCATGCGGCGGTGTTCGCCGCCGTGGCGCTCGTTGCACCATCGCTCGCCGCGGCGGAGGCCGACCCCTTCGATCGCGACCGGCTCGCGCTGATGCAGCGGTTGCTCGATGCCAGCGCTCAGCGCGAAGTCGTGCGGCCCGAGCAAGACAGCGAGGCGGCCGCGGGCGGCGAGTCCGCTCGTGCAGCCGCGCCGGCGCATGACGCCCAGGGCGAGGCCGGTCACCCGGACACGAAGCACGACGGCCGCCTCGCGGTCCGCGGAGACGCGCGTCCGACCGACGTGAAATTTGCCCGCGAGCGCGCGCTGGCCGACGCGTCGACCTTCGGCGCAATCTCAGCGTTGGCGAGCCTCGCCGCCAGTGACCCCAACGCGCCGATCGTCCCCTGGGGCAGCGTCTCGGAGGGCAGCGATGACGTCAGCAAGATCGGGCACCTCTTCGGCACGTCGATCGACGACGCGGCCGGCGTCGGCGGGCTGTCGATGTCCGGCCTCGAGCAGGGCGGGGGCGGCACCGCGAACTCGATCGGCTTGAACGGCTTCGGTCCGCTCGGGTCCGCGGGCACGTGCGCCGGTCCGGGTCCGTGCTCCGGCGTTGGGAGCGACCGCGGGAGACGCCTGGCGGCGGGACGCGTCTCACACTTCAAAGGACCGCGGTACGGGGCGCCCACGACCAACGGCCGGCTCGCCCCCGAGGTCATTCAGCGCATCGTCCGGCTGAACGACGGCCGGTACCGCTTCTGTTACGAGAACGCGCTGCGCAACGATCCGAGCTTGCGCGGAAGGGTCACCGTCCGGTTCATGATCGATCGCTCGGGAGCCGTCGCGGTCGCGGCCGACGGCGGAAGCGACATCCCCGATGAGGGCGTCCGGCGCTGCGTCGTCTCGAGCTTCCTCGGTCTGTCGTTTCCGCAGCCGGAGAACGGTACGGTCTCGGTCGTCTATCCAATCGTGTTCTCCCCCGATTGAGACGGGCCCGCCCGACCAGAAGGGTCAGCGAGCGACGAACCAGTAGTGGTAGATCGCGAGCGGGCCGCCCAAGGCCCGCAGCTCGATCGAGGTTGTCGGGGAGGACGCGGCTGGGAGATCGAACGCGCGCTCGGTCCAGTCGTCGTCGTCGCCGAGCGTGAAGGCGGCGACTGCCGCGCCGTCGGCGAGCACCAACACCCGGGTCTCGGGGGGCCCCTCGAGGCGAACGATTCCGCGCGTCGAGAGCCCCGGGGGCAAGCGCGTCACGAATCGCTCCAACGCCCGGCCCGTCCGGCCGCCGTCGACGACCGCGGCTCCTGCCGGCGAGACGCCCGCGTGCACGATGTCCTCGGTGTCCCAGGTGCCCAGCAGCTCGTACCGGTGCGACGCTTCGCTCTCGAGGTCGGCGACGTCGACTTCGTCGAGCACGGCCCCGGCATCGCTCCATGGCTTTTGCCCGCTACCGAGCGTGGACCAATCTGCGACGTACGCGCGCATCGTCCGGCCGCCGAGGATCGTTGCGTCCAGAACCGTGGCCTCGCGCAGCGGCTCGCCCAGCACCGGGTTCATCGCCATCCATTCTGGATAGACGACGAAGTGCGTGGGCAGCCGGGCGGGCTCTGTCGCTCCCAGCCGCTCGTAGTGCTCGAACCGAGATCCGGCGCCGGCGACCCAGTAGCGCGCCTCGTGCGCGGTCGTCAGGCCGACGACGTCGAACGTGGCGTGCTCGCCGAAATACGCGATGGCCCCCGTGTCGTTGACGCCCACGCGGGCGTCGACGGGCAAGGCCTCGCGAACCCATCGCGCGAGTGCCACCTGCTGGCGATCGATCCCGCTCGCGGATTGTGCGACGTCGTCGATCGTGCCTTCGAGCTTGGACGCGAACATCCCTACGAAGGCGCCGCACAGGACGCCCGTGATCAAGCGCCATCGAGGCCGAATCTCCCCCGCGAGGTCGCCGACCATCCTCGCGAGGCACGCCAGCCCCACGATCCACCCGGTGGCGAAGGGCCAGAGGTAACGGAGCCGGTTCCAGAGAAAGGTCAGGTAGAAGCACGGCGCGAGCATCGCGGCGGCGATGAGGAGCACGCCGGCCGCGCGCCATCGCCGGCCCGTGCGGGCTCCGAGCCACGCCACCGCCCCGAGTCCCGCCAGCGCGATGGGCGCCCCATCATGCGGCAAAAACTCCGCCGACCAGGCGTCGCCTTCGAGCAGGTCGACGAGAAAGAGCTTCACGTTGGAGCCCACGGCGTGCACCAGCGTCTGACCCGTGTAGTAGGGATTGCCGATTAGCAGCTTGGCCACGGTCGTGTTGCTCCGCGGCGATCCCGTCGTGGCCCAGAGCAGCACGGGTACGGCCACGACGGCGGCAGCTGCCGCCAGCGAGAGACCCCTGGACGACCACGCGCGCCGCCTCGAGAAGACGGCCAACGTCGCCGCGACGAATGTCGCAGCGAGGGCTCCCTCGGGACGAAACAGCGCGGCGATCCACGCGAGGGCCACGAGCTCGCGGGAGCGGCGTTCGGTGCGAGCCTCGGAGTCTTCGGCCCACTCGCTCGCCCGCCGGATTGCGCGCGCGATCGCGTATGCGAAGGGGACCCCCTCCATGCCGCTGGCCGCGCTCCAGAGAAACCCCCCGAAGGCGAGCGTCATCGCGACCGCGCCGACCGACGCGACGCGGCCGGCGAGCCGCTCGGTGAGCTTGCCCGCCTCCCAGGCCAGACCCCCGAGCGCTGCGAACGACAGGAGCCACGCGATCCACACGATGGCGTTGTCGCGCGCGCCGAGCGCCCAGAATGGCGCGAGCATCAAGGGCCACAGCGCGCTGGTGGCCCCGCTCGTCACCGGTGCCGCGGCCTGGAATCGAAGGGGATGCCCCTCTGCGATGGCCCGCGCGTACTGGAAATGGATGTACGCGTCGTCGAGGGCGGCTGCCGGGTGCCCCACCTTCGCCAGCACCGCCGCGATCGTCCGCTCGGCGAGCAAGAACACGGCTAGGGCGATCGGTGCCAGCGTCACGGCCTGGTCCCGCCATGCGAGGAGGCTCGTCGAGACGTCCGGTCCCGAATGCTGGCCCTGATCCGTCGTCGCCACGGTTTCCGTACCCTTGGCCGAGCCGGGTGCCCGCGGTCAAGCGAGGCGTTTCGGGGCCCCCCGAGCTACAAGCGTGGCCCATGGCGCGGCCCTACGACGATGCTCCACGCCTCCCCGAGGCCGAACGCCTGGACGTGCGCGAACTAGTCCATGGCGACTGGCTCGAGATCGAGATCGGACCCGGCAGGGGATGGTTCCTGGTCGAGCGGGCCGAGGCCGAGCCGCGGGCCGGCCTGGTCGGGCTGGAGATCCGTCGCAAGTGGGCGGCCATCGTCGATGCTCGGCTTGGGGCCCGCGGCTACGCGGCGCGCGCCCGCGTGTTCGCCGAAGACGTGCGTTTCGCGCTGCCTCGACTGGGCCCCAATGGGTCCGTCCGGCGCGTCTTCGTTCACTTCCCCGACCCCTGGTGGAAGAAGCGGCACGCGAAGCGGCTCGTGGTCCGCGACGGCTTCTTCGACCAGATCGCGAGGCTGCTCGAGCCCGGCGGAGAGATCTTCGTACAGACCGACGTGGAGGAGCGCGCAGCGGCCTACGAGCAGCTCGCGGACCTGCACGACGCCTTCACCCCCGCGGGCGATGCGCCAGGCTCGCCTCGCCTCGCCGAAAACCCGTACGTGGCGCGCAGTCCCCGCGAGCGCCGGGCGATCGCCGACGGCTTGCCCGTCCACCGGGTTCGATGGCGTCGCAAGTGACTCAGGGGGTGTGGGCGCCGCCGTCGGCAAGCGCGCTTGCAGCCGGGAGCCCCGTCGGCAGAAGGGCCGATGCCGCCGAGGGCATGGGGTCGCACGCCGGCGGCGGCGACGCGACTGAGCTCGCGCGCCCCCTCGCTGCGGGCCCCCCTCGATCCATCCACGCCGACGTCCCCAGGGCGGTGCCCGCGACCACGGCCAGGCCGAGCATCCCGACGAGGAGGCCAGCTCGCCCCCGACCCGCGCCGGCCGGATCGGACGTGGGCGGTGACGCCGCCATCGGTCCGAAGCTCACGGCCTGACCGCTCGACTCCGGCCGCGTGACATCCACATCGAAGTCGGTGCCGTCGAAGTGGATGGTGTCAGCCAGCCGCTTGTCCTCTTGGAGGGCCTCGGCGTGTCTCAGGAGCTTGTCCTCGAAGAGCGACCGCATGAGGCTCGAGAGGGCCACCGGGCTGACGGGGATGCGGTCGACGCGGACCAGCTCCTCGAGCGCGGCCTGCATCTCGCGCGCGCTTTGCCAGCGGTCTTGCCGGTCGCGGGCGAGCGCACGCGTCACGATGGCCTCGAGGGCCACCGGGTAGCCAGCGCAAATCTGCGACGGGGACGGGTAAGGGCCATCGCAGATGAGCTTCAGAGTCTCGATCTCGCTGCCGGTCTTGAAGAGACGGCGGCCGGTCGTCAGCTCGAAGAGGATCACGCCTGCCGAGAAAATATCGCTCCGCCAATCGACGGCCTCGCCCCGCGCTTGCTCGGGCGACATGTACGGGATCTTGCCCCTCAGGCGGCCCACGTCCGGGTCGTCTGTCGCGTAGGCCTCGCTCTTGGCGATCCCGAAGTCGACGACCTTTACTCCACCGCTGAACGTCACGACGATGTTTTGGGGAGAGACGTCGCGGTGCACGATGTTCAGGGGGCGGCCCTCGAGGTCGCGCTTCTCGTGCGCGTAGGTGAGCCCCGCACAGACGCTGAGCACGATCGAGAGCGCGTGCTCGAGGGGGAACTCGACCAGGCCTCGGGCCTTCATCTGCCGGACCATGGTGCGAAGGTCCTCGCCGTGCGCGTGCTCCATCGCGATGAAGTACTGGCCGTCGACGGATCCGACGTCGAAGACCTGGACGATGTTGGAATGAGAAAGCGTCGCCGCGATGCGCGCCTCGTGCAGCAGCATGTCGACGTACGCGTAGTCGCGGTCGAGCGACTTGAGGATCCGCTTGATGACGATGAGCTTCTCGAAGCCGCCGACGCTGCGCTGGATGGCGAGGAACACCTCGGCCATGCCGCCCGTCGCGAGCTTGCGAACGAGCGTGTATTTGCCCAGTTTGCGGGGCAGCGACTCGCCACCGCGAGGGGGATTCGGAGCGTGCATCCTTGCGCGAGACCGTGCGAAGGGGCAGGCGCCTTTGCGACAACCCCCGATCTGAGGCCGGACCCTACCCGTCCGCGGTACCCTGGTCAACGCACTGTGCTGCGGGATAACCAACGATCGTGACGCCTTTCGACCACGCCATGCGAGACCGCGCTCGCTCTCCGACACGGCGGGTGCAGGTGTTCGTCGTCGCTGCGTGGCTCATCAGTTCGTCCGTCGCATTCGCGAGCGGCCCTCGTCTCGTCAAGGGCCCGTACATGACCGAGCTCGACGATCACGACGTCACCGTGCGGTTTCAGCTCGAGGGTGCCGCGAGCGCAGCCGTTCACGTCGCGCGTGACGACGGCAAGGGCGATGCGAAGACGGTCGCGAGCAAGAGCGTCTCCGGCGTTCAGGTCGCGCGGATGACGGGGCTCGAGCCGGCTGTGCGGTATGTCTACGACGTCCGTGTCGGTGCGGCCACGATCGGCGCGGGGCGCTTCTCGACCGGGCGAGCGGGCGACGCCTCGACGCCCTCGACGTTCCTCGTCTATGGCGACAACCGCACCGACGATGCCGCCCACGCCGCCGTCGTGCAGGCGATGACGGCCGTTCCTTCGGACTTCATCGTCCAGACGGGCGACATGGTTGCCGACGGCGGGAACGAGGCGGAGTGGCAGCGCTTCTTCGACATCGAGCGACCGCTGCTCGCCGATCATCCCATCTTCTCCGCCATCGGAAACCACGAGCTCGTCGATGACCGGGCCGGGGCTGCATTCGCGCGCTACTTCGCGGCGGTCGACGCTGCCGCCGGCCGGGTGCCACCCCCCTACAGCACGACGCGGATCGGCAACGTCCGTCTGTTTCTCTTGAACACGGTGGAGAACTGGCAAGGCGACGAGCGCGACTGGCTCGAACGCGAGCTCGCGCGATCGGACGCCGAAGGGGAGGGCGTCTGGCGGATCGCCGTCATGCACCATGGTCCGTGGGCGGCCGGTCCCCACGGACCGAACCAGGAGCTCCTCGACGCGCACGTTCCCGAGCTCCTCGCGGCCCACAAGATCGATCTGGTCCTCTCGGGGCACGACCACATCTACGAGCGGGGAGCGGCCGTGCTCAAGTACATCGTCTCCGGAGGTGGAGGGGCGCCGCTCTATCCGGTGCACCCGACCGCGACGACGCGCAAGGTCGAGGCCGCGCACCACTTCGTTACGGTCAGCGCGGGGGCGGATGCGCTCCGCGTCGTCGCGATCCGGGTCGACGGCTCGGTGATCGAGCGCTGCGGATTCGAGAGGGGCGGGCCCTGGGATTGCGACGCTGCGCCGAGCACGAACGCCGGCGACAGTGGCGGCGTTGGACCGCTCGTCGATGCCGCGCCCCCTCGCGCTGCTGCTCCGCCTCCGGCCAACCCGCCGGCCGCCCCGTCACCACGCTGCACCGTGACCGCGCCTGGGACCCGCACGTCGCCCTTCGGCGTGTTCGTGGGGCTCGCGGCGGTAGCCTTTGCGGCCGCGAGACGGCGCGCGTCCGCCTGGTCGAGTCGGCGGAGTTGATTCGGGGTCTCCATCACCGGTACCCTTGCGTAGTGCGTCCCCTCTGTCGCTCGATCGCTTGGGTGTCCGCGCTGACGTTGACGGCGACGCTGGCCCTCGGTTGCAACACGTACGCGGACAGCCTTTCGAGGGCTCGCCGCGCCTTCGAGCAGAGCGAGCACGAACGCGCCCTCGCCATCCTGCGCACCCTCGAGCCAGACCTGCGGCGTCTCACGGAAACTGAACGTGCGCAATACAGCTACCTGCGCGGGCTGACGGACTACCGCATCGGGTACAGGCTCGAGGCCCGCCACTGGCTGGCGCTGTCGGCCGCGATCGTCAAGCAGACGCCCGACGCGCTCCCCGCCGACTGGGCGAAGCGGTTGAAAGAGGCCCTCAAAGATCTCGACGAATCGGTCTACACGGCCGGCATCGCGTCGCTGTCGAACACCCCGTCCGCGCACAAGGCCGCGGCCAAGGAAGACGACGACGAGACCGACTCCGAGCCGGCGCCGGCCAAGCCAGCCGCGCCACCCAGCGAATGACGACGTCCCGCTACTGCGGGTGGCGGAGGGCGTAGAGGCGGTCCTTCGCGGCGAGCCGGCGCTTCTTCAGCTCCGCGGCTCGGGTCCGGTCCTCGGGGGTCATCCGCATCCCTCTGCGCTCGAGTTCGTGGACCTCTCGGTCGAGCGTTCGATGGCGGAGTTCGAGAACTCGGACGTCCATGCTCTTCATCGTTTTGCCTCCTGCTGGGCCGTGGGCGAGGGTCCCTTCGTCCCGACGCCTTCACCGTCACTCTCCGAAAATCGGGCGTCAACGGAGGCGTACGTTCAGGTGGGCGCGCCATCGCGGAACAACCGACGGGCTCGGCTAGTCTGTCCCTAGCGCATGCGCGAATTCTTGCGGAAAGACCGTCTCGCCGCGCTCGCCGCGCTGGCTCTCCTGGGCTGCGGCGCTCGCCCGCCGCCGCTCGCGGCTCCGGTGCACATCGAAGCGCAGGCGCGCATCGTAACGGCGGAGGATGTCAGCACCGAAGCCGAGCTCGAGGCCAAGGGCGAGCGCGCCTTGATGGAGCAGAACTGGCAGCAGGCCGTCGATGCGTATTCCACGTTGCTCGCGGCCGAGCCGGACGGCCCTCGGGCACCCGACTGGATGTTCGACCTGGGCCTCGCCTTCGAGGGCCTTCAAGAGCGCACCAAGGCTCGCGACGAGTTCCTCGACCTTGCCCGGAGGTTCCCCCAGCTCGTCAAGGCGCGTTCGGCCCTCGTACGGGCGGCGACCCTCGATGCCTACCTCGAGGACTGGGAAGCGCTCCAGGACATCGGGCGCGTCTTGCTCGTCCGCTCCGACCTCGACGACGTCGATCGCCTGGTGGGCCTTGGCGCCCGCGGTCTCGCCCGGGTCGAGCTCGGAGACGACACCCACGCGTCCGCCGACATCAACGACGGCCTGGACCTGGCCGATCAGCTCCATTACGGCGACCGAGATGTCCTACCCGTGGCCGTCGCGCAGCTTCGCTTTGCCCTCGGCGAGCTGAGGCGCGTCCGCTCGGAGCGGATCCGGCTCGAGCCGCTGCCGCCCGACTTCGTGGCCAAGCTGGAGGAACGCTGCGGCGGGCTGCTCGAGGCCCAGGCTGCCTACGCCCAGGCCGTTCGCTCCGTCGACCCTCACTGGGCGGCCATGTCGGGGTACCGGGTCGGCGAAATGTACCGGGAGCTGCACAAGGACTTGATGAGCGTCCCTCCCCCGGCCACGTCCAAGACGCAGCGACAGAAGCAAATATTCTTTGCATTCATGCATTTGCGGTACAGGATTCTCCTCGAGAAGGGCCTGCGAGAGATCGGTCAGACGATCGCCCTCGGCGAGCGGACGAGCGACTCATCCCCTTGGATCTCCAGGGCAAAGGACGCCGCCGTCGAGATGCAGACCGCGCTTGCCGACGAGAAGGCCCAGATCGCCCGGATGCCCTTCACCGAAGACGAGGTGAAGCAGGCCCTCGACCTCCTCACAAAGAAGGTCGCCGCCACGGCTCACTAGCCCCGCATGCGGGCGCTCCCTTGACAGCGGCGCACGCTTTGCTACTTGCGCGGCCCCGGAGCGGACAGTAATCTTCGCGCCCCCAAAGCGTCGGCCCGTCCGTCGCGAGGGCTGGCGTAGCTCAACTGGCAGAGCACCTGTTTTGTAAACAGGCGGTTAGGGGTTCAAGTCCCCTCGCTAGCTCACCTGGAAGAACCGCTCGAGACACAAGGAACGTACATCACAAAGATTCGAAGAATATCGGAGGGTTGCCCGAGTGGCCAAAGGGAGCAGACTGTAAATCTGCCGGCTATGCCTTCGATGGTTCGAATCCATCACCCTCCACTTCTTCTCCCCAGCCTGACCCCACGAAGCCCATCGGCAACACCCACCAGCGACAGGCCACCCACACGTCCCAACGTCCCACGCGGGAGTAGCTCAGTTGGTAGAGCGTCAGCCTTCCAAGCTGAACGTCGCCGGTTCGAACCCGGTC
>PLIR01000116.1 GCA_003139415.1 Myxococcales bacterium
CGTGCCCGGCGTCACCAGCCGCACCACGTCGCGGCGCACCACGCTTTTGTTGCCGCGCGCCCGCGCCGCGGCCGGGTCCTCCATCTGCTCGCACACCGCGACACGGTGGCCGGATGCGATCAGGCGATGCAGATAATCCTCGGAGCGTTCCACCGGCACGCCGCACATCGGGATGTCCATGCCCTGGTGCTTGCCGCGGTTGGTCAGCATGATGCCGAGCGCGCGCGCGGCAATTTCGGCGTCCTCGAAGAACAGCTCGTAGAAATCGCCCATGCGGAAGAGCAGGAGCGCGTCGGGGTTGGCCGCTTTCGCCGCGACGTACTGCCGCATCACAGGAGTCTGCGCGGCGCTGCCCTTCGACATCCGGCCAGGGGAGTAACCCGCCGGCCCGGCGCGGTCCAGGAGGCCGGCCGCCGCTCAGTAGAACGGTGAGTGCGACGGCGAGAGCGAGTTCAGATCGAAGACGACGAGCCCCTCCGCTGCGCCGTCGACGATGGCGATCTGCCCGAGCGGATCGATGAACAGCATCGACTGCGGGTTCACCGCGCCGCCGGTGCCCCCGTTCAACGACATCGTGAGGGGCGCGAAGCCGCCGCGGGTGGAGAAGTGCCAGCTGAGGTCGCGCGACGTGAACGTGTGCTGCCCCGTCGTGGTGCTCGTGGCGCTCAGGGAGGTGTTCGAGCAGCCGCTCCACGTGACGTAGGAGAACATCGGGTTGCGCATCGCGAGCACGGAGTTGCGGTCGATGGGCGGCGCGACCTGGCCGGCCGGGAACGGGAAGCCAGGCGGCGTGCAGCCCCCCGTCGACCCAGAAGGGTTGCCGTAAGGGATGTCGAACGACCGCGAGTTCATCAGGACGTCGTTCGGGTCGCACGAGAGCCGGCACGCGCCGGACGAGGGATCGGTGACCACGTGGTGCAGGAGGCCCAGGCCGCTCTGGCCGACCGCCACCCATTCGCCCCCCGTGCGCACGCTGAAGGCGGCCTGCCGGTGGAAGCAGCACGTCGCGAGCTTGAGCGGCAGCGGGCTGTTGACCGGATCGTACGGCACGACGATGCGGTTGTTCGTCTGCTCCGTCGGGCCGATCCAGCCGAACCGGCCCACGACGAGGTGGTCCGAGAACGCGGCGACGATCGGGAGGTCGCGCGCGTAGAAGGAGTCGGCCTCGTCGGACGGGCCAAACGTGTTGTAGCAAGCCTGGTACCGCAGATTGGCGTAGTTGTCCGAGGGCTCATCGAAGGGCGTTCCCGCCCAGCAATTGTCCTCGGCCTGCCCGCCGTCCTCCGTGGGGAGCGACCCGGTGCCGGGCGGGTTGACCGACCAGTAGGGATCGCCGTAGGGCGCGACGTCGTCGATGATCTGCACGTAGTCCGCCGTCCACTGCCCGAGGGCCACGTTGCCCACCCCGGCGACGTTCGTCTGGATCGCGGGCAACGGTGGATTTTGCGACGCGAGCGCCGCCTCGACCTGGGCGGCGCGAAGCTGCCCGATGGAGTAGTCCTCGATCCCCATCGAGCAGAGGTTCTGCGCGGAGATGGTGAACGTGAGCGACGCGTACGCGCCCGGCGAGCCCGCGGGCGCCGTGGACGCGATGTCGGCCTCGACCCCCACGGTGGCGGGCAGCACGCCTTCGTACGTCACCGACCAGTCCTGGTTCTGCATGACGGTCGGGTCCTCGAAGGAGAACCGGACGTCGGGCACCGGCAGGCTGCTGGCTTCTCCGAGCGAGCCCACGACGGGCGAGAAGTTCTGGTTGGCGGGGTTCGGCTCCACCGGGTTTTCGGCCAGCGTGGGGTCGATGTATCCCGGCGGGAGCGTCGTCGGGAGCATGATGGGGCTCAGGCCGTTCGTCGTCGACGACGGCACGGGGTTGCCGTTGACGTCGACGAGGATCGGGGTAGCGAGCAGGTTCGGCGCATGATTGCCCGTCGTCGGATCGTTGCGCAGGAGCGCCGACGAACGCGCCCGGTTCGGGGCCGAGACGGGATAGAACGGCTCGAGCGTGACCGCGGGGCTCTCGGGGATAGCCGAGTTGTACGCGACGGGCACATGGTACGCGTTGAGATCGGTTGTCGGTGGACTTGGGGCCGGCTCGGGCAGATCGAGGGCGCTCGTCTGGTAGCCGTTCGGGCCGTTCGACACGACCTGGGTGTTCGTCATCGGGTCGGGGCGACGGCAGGGCGCGTCCCAGTCGTCGACGTCGATCGTCACGATCGATCCGTTCGCGAGCGTCGCGAGCCCGAAGACGCCGCGGAGGCGCGAGGGCATCGTCTGGATCGTCGCCTGCGGCTCGATCTGCGCCACCTGATCGGCGCGGTACCAGGCGCCGAGATCCAAAAACGAGTTGGCGCTCGGGTGCGCGTTCGGGCTCGGGTTGCAAAGGAGCCCCGAGAACGTGTGCACGTTGTCGCCGTTGCCGACGATGCCGCTGACCGCGACGGCCGGGACGGGCCAGTCGTGCTGGATGAAGGCGAGCGTCGCCACCGGCGAGCTGAAACTGATGCGGTCGGGCGGCTGCAGCGGGTTGAGCTCCGCGTGCGGGCGCGTCATCGGCATGTGCGTCGTCGCCGCCGGACTCGAGACGTCGTAGACCATCAGGCTCCCGTCGTGGGAGTCGATGGCGTAGAGGTAGATCTTGTAGTCGCGCGTCGGGGGGCTGATCGCCAGGGCCCCGACATGCACCTGCCGGGTCGGCTCGGCGAGGCTCGTCGCGAGCAGAGGTTGCAGCTCCTGCGGCGACGAGGGGGTGCTGAGGTCGATGACGTGGATGAGCGGGACCCCGTCGTCGGCGACATAGAGGATTGGCAAGTCGCTGCGCATGACCATGAAGCGCGGACTGGAAGTGCTCGCGGGCTGGACGGTGAGCGGGAACACCTGCGGGGCAGCCGCCGTTTGCGCGGCCGCGGCGGCCTCGGCGTCGGCCTCGATCGATGCGCCCGCGTCGGCCTCGTCGGACGACCCGGCCGGCGCGCCGCCCTCGTCGTCGACTTCGCCGTCGGTCAGCGTCGCGTGGCCCGCGTCCGGCAGCACGCTTGCCTCGACCGGCGCCGGCGCCGCCGGGGGGGTCGCGCCGCCTCCCGCTTCGGGGAGGGTCGTGGGCGTCGCGATGCAAGCAGGGCCGGGCAACGGCTCCGCGGCCGCGAGCGATCCGGCGTCTGCGTAGATGATCCCGTCGGGCCACGACGTGCCCGGGACCCACGTCGCCGGGAGCTGGGACGACAGATCGACGGAGCCGGCGATCACGCACTTGGGAAGAGCGCCGGGCGTCCCTCCGATCAATCCGGAGCGCACTGGATCGACCAGAACGACGCGCGCTGGCCCAAGGGCCCCCTGAAGCATCGCGGCGACGTAGTACGACGCGGTGGTCCCACCGTCGCCGCCGCCGGTCGCCGCCACGGGGACCGTGCCCAGCGCGAGCGGAATGTCCGGGAGCGAGCAGGCGGTGAGGTTCGTGAGCTGCAGCGGCGCCGCGTACGACACGGCGCCGGAGGAGCCGACCGTCTCCCAGTTGACCGACGTGCCGAGGATCCGGGTGTTGTCGAGAGCATAGATGCCCGGCGCCGTGGGCAGCGCGCTCGAGACGTACGAGAACTTCGAGTCGGGCGCGACCGTGACGTCGGTCGGGTTCTGTCCGACGGGGATGAAGTTGGTCTCCGGCGTGGAGCGGTCTTCGTCGACGACGTCGCCCGAGGTGAGGTCGACGACGCCGATCTCGCCCCGCACCGTCTGCGTCACCAGCACGTAGAGGTGGTTGGGCAAGAGCGCCCCGTTTACCCCCTGGGGCACCGACACGCACTCGTCGATGGGCACCGGCAGCGGCGGAGCGAGGAGGGGGTAGCCCTGCGGGTCGTTCACCTGCAAGCAGACCGACGCGGCCTTCTGCGGACCCTCGAAGCTCCGGATCCCTTGGTTGGGCGGCGTCTGCGGGCAGCCCTGCAACGCCGCCAAGGCGACGAACAACGCCGCCGTCCCGCCGCCCGCCATCCCGATCTTGCGCCGCATCACTGGGTCCCCTTGGGGGGCGTCGGATAGCCGAGGTTGTAGACGACTTGTTCGAACGTGGGCTGCCGCGCGTCGAGATCGATGATCTGGACGTACGAATTGGTGAAGCTCGCGATGTACGCGAACCGATAGCGGTTGAGATCCACGTTCGGCTGGCTCGAGTCGCGGGCGAGCTCGGGTACGACGGCGTTCGGGTCGAGTGAGCTCGCGACCACGTCGTCGAGGGTGAACGGATCGAACGCCATCGCGAAGGGGCCCGCTCCCACGTAGAGCGTGTCCACGAGCGCGAGATCCGGGTCGTTCGGGTCGAAGATCTGGATGGTCGAGGAGTCGAAGTTCACCAAGAAGACCCGCAGCACGAGCTGACCGCTCGCGCTGATGATGGGAGCAAGGTACACGCGCGATACCCCCGTCAGCGCCGGGACGCTCGTTAGGAGCTTGAGCTGGTCGGGATCGTAGCTGCCGTCGCCCGAGGCCGATGGTTCGCCGATCTCACCCACGACGAGCGAGGGCGGCGTGCGGTTGGCGAAGAAGACTCGCGCGGGGATCTGCGCACACGCCTGGCGAGCGGCGAAGGGCGCCGATGGCCCCCCCGCCTGGAGCTTGCACGCGAGGCGTGGAGACGGGTCGATCACGATCCCGCGCGAGTCCGTCCCTTGCTGGTTGACCGTGAGATCGAAGGCCTTCTCGCGCAGGAGATACGGCCGCTCGAGCGACGATCCGTCGTCGCTGAAGTAGCGAAGGAGATCGACCTCGGCCGCGTCGTGGAACGTCTCGAGGAACGCCGGACGCACGCAGGAAATCCCCGAGTTCGGGGGAAGCGACTCGCACGGCGGCTGGGGTGCGTCCAAGTCGTGAGGCACGGGCACGAGGCTGTCGCCGGCGTTGGGGACCCCGTTCAGCACGAACTCCATCGTCGGCTGGTTGATCGTCGGCAAGCCCGCGCTGACGCCCGTCCCGGCGTCGAGGAGGTCCACGGCCGCGTCGGCGCTCGCCGCGTCCACGCTCGCCGCGGACGCAGCTTCGCTCACGTTCGCATCCGTGCCGGCGACGGCCCCTTGAATCTGCCCCGTGCCGAAGGGCGAACTGAAGCCCGACAGAAGGAGCGACGTCATCGGCTCCGTCTGGGCCGTGATGGTGATCGCCGTGCCGTCGTCGGTCAGCGCCAGGCCGAACGGCTGGCCCGGGAGCGTCTCCTGGCGCGTGTTGTCCGGGGCCGTGCTGTTCGTATGGTGCTCGCCGTCGCAGATCAGGTCGGAGGGCGACTGTCCGCACTGGATGCGGAACGCGGAGGGAGCGGCCCCGCCGTCGGTGATGCTCGGGGGCAGCGTGTTCGGGTCGTCGTAGGTGAGGTCCGCCCAGGTGAGCGTCGCGTCGCCGCGTACGGGAATGTACATGCGCGTCGGTCCCGCGCCCGCGATCGAGACCCTCGTCCCGTACCCGAACGTGAACACCGGCTCGAGCTCGAGCTGTGTGGCGAACGCCCCGATGATGGCGGAGTCCTGCTTGTAGCGCGTCGAGTCGACCGGGGGCGCGCACGCCTCGCCGAGCGGGATGCGGCTGCCGTTGGAGAGGATGGCCGCATCGCCGAGGCAGTCCGGAAACCACTGGACCTGGGTCTGCGGCGGCGGGCCCGCATCTCCGCCGCCGTCAGCCAGCCAGACGTTGTTGCCGAGGCCCGATGCGTCGCCGCCCGACGTGCCGAAGTTGGCCTGGATGAGGGCCAGGGTGTCGCGCCGCACGGCCGCGAGGTCGTAGCTCTGAAGCGTCCCGCCGTTCCACTGCAGGTCGAAGTCGGAGTTCGCGGCGTAGAGGACGTGCCCTCCCGCCGACACGCCAAGGCCCACGGGGAAGTAAAACGTGTTGGTCGGCGGATTCGTCCCGCCGCCGCCCTGGTAGCAAGCCGGGACAGTC
>PLIR01000304.1 GCA_003139415.1 Myxococcales bacterium
CGGCGACAAGATCGAGATCCGCGAGAAGAGCCGCGAGGTGAAGGAGATCATCGCGTCGCTCGCGTCGGTCGACAAACGCCCCGTGCTCTCGTGGCTCGAGCTCGACAAGGCGAACTTTGCCGGCACCTTCAAGGGTGTGCCGGTGCGCGACGAGATGAACGAGCCGGCGATTCGCGAGCAGTACGTGGTCGAGTATTACTCGCGCTGATTCGCGCGGCAGGACGAGGACGACCGAGACGAGAAAAGCACACGGGCAGGTGACGGGCGCCGCCGGAGAGCGGGTTCAAAGGCGCGCCGGGCTCACCGCGTGAACGGGCCGTACGACGACCGTACGGAGCAGCGAGACAGGAAAAAACATGAGCACATCGAACGTCATCACTCGAAACTGGCGGGATCTCATTCGCCCGCGCGGCATCCACGTCGAGGCCGAGACGCTCACGGACTTCTACGGCAAGTTCACGGCCGAGCCCCTCGAGCGCGGCTACGGCATCACCGTCGGCAACTCGCTGCGGCGCATCTTGCTCTCGTCGCTCCAGGGCGCGGCCATCACGGCCGTCCGCGTCGAGGGTGCGCTCCACGAGTTCACGACCGTCGGCGACGTCGTCGAGGACGTGACCGAGATCGTCCTCAACCTGAAGGAAGTCGTCCTCAAGGCCGCCTCGCCCAAGACGTACACCGTCCGTATCGAGAAGGAAGGCCAGGGCGTCGTCCACGCGCGCGACATCCAGCTCGTCGACGGCCTGCAGGTGCTGAACCCCGACCACGTCATCGCGACGCTCGACAAGAAGGGCCCGCTCGTCATGGAGCTGACGGTCAACGTCGGCCGCGGCTACGTCCCGGCAGAGCGCAACAAGACGCAGACGATGCCGATCGGCACGATCCCCATCGACTCGCTGTTCTCGCCCGTCCGCAAGGTCAACTACACGGTGACCAACGCCCGCGTCGGCCAGCAGACGGACTTCGACAAGTTGACGCTCGAAGTGTGGACGAACGGCAGCGTGAAGCCCCAGGACGCGGTCGCCTACGCGGCGAAGATCCTGAAGGAGCAGCTCTCGATCTTCATCAACTTCGAAGAGACCGAGGAGACGCAGTACGCCCCCTCCGGCTCCGAAGAAGAGCCCCTCAACGAGAACCTGTTCCGCAGCGTCGACGAGCTCGAGCTCAGCGTCCGCAGCGCGAACTGCCTGCAGAACGCGAACATCCAGCTCATCGGCGAGCTCGTTCAGCGCACCGAGCAGGACATGCTAAAGACGAAGAACTTCGGCCGCAAGAGCCTCAAGGAGATCAAAGAGATCCTTGCGAACATGGGCCTGTCGCTCGGGATGAAGATCGACAGCTGGCCTCAGATGCTCGAGCGCTGGAAGCAGCAGCAGCAGCAGAATTAGTTTCGGTCGAGGGGAGCGACCCACGCTCCCCTCGAGCTCCCCACGGGGTTCAAGCGACCTCCGGCGACTGACACGGATTGAAGCCACCTCCGGCGACTGACACCAGGTAGAGAACCATGCGCCACAAGAACGCGGGTCGAAAGTTCGACCGAAATACCAGCAGCCGGCGTGCGATGCTTCGCAACCTGACGGCGAACCTCATCCTCCACGAGGGGATCGAGACGACCGACGCCAAGGCCAAGGAGCTGCGTCGCGTCGCCGAGCGGCTCATCACCAAGGCACGCCGGCTCGGGCCTGTCGCCTATACCGTGCAGAAGGATCTCTCCCCGGGCGACCGCGCTCGCCGTCTCGCGGCGGCTCGCACGATCGCGGCGTACATCCCGCGCTTCGGCGTCCGCGTCGAGACGGGCGGCGCGACCACACGCGTCGATCTGGTCGAGAAGATCCTGCTCGATCTCGCCCGCCGCTACGAGAGCCGCCCTGGCGGCTACACGCGTATCATCAAGTTCGGCCCCCGCCGCGGTGACAACGCCCCGATCTCGCTCATCGAGCTCGTCGACCGCCAGGGCCAATCGGAGGCCTCGGGCGCCCCCGCCAAAGCCGTCGTGGCGACCGAGTCAAAAGAAGCCGCCAAGGCCCAGTAACGCGCGCAGAGAACGCGTCCCAGAACGGGGCGAGGCCGAGCGAGAGGGCGCGAAGGCATCGCCCCGTTATGGGATGCGTTCACCCGATGATGCGGAAGTCCGAGAATTCGCCCGTGTAGCCGCGCCAGCGGACGTCGACGTCGTCGACGCGCGCGGCAGACGGGCCATGGTGGGACCAGGAGATCATCTCCTTGATGGCCTCTTCCTCGGCCTCGGCGACGATCTCGATGCTGCCGTCGGGGCGGTTCTTCACCCAGCCGGTGATCCCGAGACGTTTGGCTTCGCGCTGGGCGGCCGCGCGAAAGAAGACCCCCGTCACCCGGCCGCGCACGATGACCTGCACTCGCTTCGTCGACATGAGCCCCGTCTCGCGCGTTCGTGCGCTCGCAAGGTTCTCGTAGCGAATCCGTGCGGTTCCGGCAAACTTTCCCGCGGATGACCCACCCATGATCGCGCAGCATGGCGAGGTGACCGTCCGCGGCGTCGGGCTGCACACGGGCTGCGCGTCGAGCGTCACGCTCCGGGCCGAGCCTGGGCCGTCGCGACTTCGATCCGGTGGTGCAGAGGCGTGGCTCGCCGACCTCGTTGTCGTGTCGACCGAGCGATCGACGACCGTCGCCGCGGGGCCGGTGCGCGTGGGCATGGTGGAGCACCTGTTCGGTGCCCTCGCCGGTCTGGGTCTGGTCGAGGGGGTCGCCATCGACGTGGATGGCCCGGAGATGCCGTTGCTCGATGGCGCGGCCGCGGCCTGGTGCGAGGCCCTCGGGCAGCTCGGGCTCCAGGGGGCCGCCCAGGTGACGCCGACGCGCGTCGCGCGCGAGGCGGTCGTCGTGCTCGGATCGAGCCGGTACGAGTTCACTCCCGGCGCCCAAGTCTGCGTCGAGGTTCGCATCGAGTTCGACGACGATCGGCTCGACGGCGAAGCCAGCTGGGCGGGCGACGCGCGAGACTTCCGGGAGCGCGTCGCCCCGGCGCGCACGTTCGCACGCGTCGACGATTTCGAGGCCTTGATCGGCCGTGGCCTCGCGCGTCACGTCGAACCGTCGTCGGTCGTCGTCCTGACGCCCGACGCCGTGCACCACGCCGGGCGTCCGTTCGCGCGCGACGAGCCCGCGCGCCATAAGCTGCTCGATCTGATGGGGGATCTGTACGTCTACGGCGGCCCGCCGCTCGGGTCCGTTCGCGCGACTCGTCCCGGGCACACCGCGAACGCCGCTGCCTTCGCGCGCGCGGTCGCCGACGGGATCCTGGTGCGACGATGACCCGCAGGGACAAGGCTCGCGCGACGTTCGTCGTCGCGGCGACCGTGTTTGGTGCCGCGCCCTCTGGGCGGGCGCTCGCGGAGGGACCGGCGGTCGAAGACCCCTACGCGGTCCCCCCGGTGCCGCGCGCGCCGACGCTTCCCGAGCTGACCCACTCGGACATCGAAGCCACGCTCGAGTCCACCGCGGGCACGATCCTTCCCAACGGCAACGGCGCGCCCGTGGGGGCGTACGTGCAGCGGATCGACGTCGAGGTCCCGCTCGGCCTGCGGCGCTGGTTCGTCGGCGCGACGTTCGAGATGGCGGCCGGGCACGGGCCCGTCGTCGGCAGCAACCTGGTGATCGACGGCCGCACTCTGTGGGCGACGCGGACGGGCCTCGCGTTCGGCGGGGGGCTGGGGCTGATCATCCCGACCGCGCAGTTCGTGGGCGACGGTCCCGCGAGCGTCGCGGCGCTCGACGCAGGGACGCTCCGGCCGTGGGACGTGAGCATGTTCATCCCGGGCGCCATCGGCGGCCGCCCCTTCATCGACGTCCGCGCGATCGACGGCCCCTTCGTCGCGCAGTTCCGCCAGGGCCTCGACGTGACGACGTCCACGGTCTCCGCGGGCGCGTCCCTCTCCATCTACGCGACGGCCGGCCTCTACCTCGGCCTCTGGGCGACCCCAAGGGTCGCCGTCGGCTTCGAGGCCTTCGAGTCGTACGCCATCAGCGTCCCGGGCATCCAGGACGGCGATCGCGCCTCCGTCGTCATCTCCCCGAACGTCCGCCTCGTCCTGCCGAGGGTCGAGCCCGCGATCAGCATGTTCACCAGCATCGGCACCCCGCTGCAGGGCGCCAACAGCCACATCTGGGGCTTCCGCTTGGCCTTCACCGTCGTCTTCCCGCACGCCGGGGAGTGAGATCCGTCCCCTCTCACCGGCAAAACCTAGTTGGCGACCGTCGTGCTCTCGGGCTGCTTGCGGCCTTCGGACTTCATCCGCTGGGTCTGGCGCTCGAGGGCGGCCCGCACGAAGCGGGCGAAGAGCGGGTGCGGTGCGGCCGGGCGGCTCTTGAACTCCGGGTGGAATTGGCATCCCACGAAGAACGGGTGATCCCGCAGCTCGACCATCTCGATGAGCCGCTTGTCTGGCGAGGCGCCGCTCAGCGTCAGCCCGGCGGCCGAAAGGGTCTCGCGGTAGTCGTTCGCGAACTCGTACCGGTGGCGGTGCCGCTCGCTGATCTCGAGTGACCCGTACGCCTCTGCGGCCACGGTGCCAGGCACGAGCACGCACGGATACGCGCCGAGGCGCATCGTCGCGCCCTTGTTTCTCACGCCGCGCTGGTCGGGCATCAAATCGATGACCGGATGCGGCGTGTCGAGGTCGAACTCGCTCGAGTTGGCGCCCTTGAGGCCCGCCACGTCGCGCGCGTACTCGATGACGGCGAGCTGCATCCCGAGGCAGATGCCGAAGAACGGCACGCGGTTCTTGCGGGCGTAGCCGATCGCCGCGATCTTCCCCTCCGTCCCCCGGTCGCCGAATCCTCCCGGAACCAGCACCGCGTCGAGCGCCGAGAGAAGCGCCTCCGGACCCTGCTGCTCTACCTGCTCGGAGTCGATGTACTCGAGCTCCACCTTGCACTCGTTGTCGAGCCCTCCGTGCACGAGCGCCTCGTGCAGCGACTTGTACGAGTCCTTCAGGTGGACGTACTTGCCCACGATCCCGATCTTGACCGTGCCCCGAAGCGGGTTTTTGAAGCGCCCCACCACGCGCTGCCACGCCGCCATCTCCGGCGCGCGGCTCCAGATGTTCAGGCGCTCGGCGATGAGCTCGTCGAGGCCCTCGTCGTGGAACATCATCGGCACTTCGTAGATGCAGCCGACATCGGGCGCGCTGATGACCGCCTCGACCGCGACGTTGGAGAAGAGGGCAATCTTGTCCTTCACCGATCGAGTGAGCGGCATCTGCGTGCGACAGAGCAGGATGTCCGGCTGGATGCCGATCTCGCGCATCTCCTTCACCGAGTGCTGCGTCGGCTTCGTCTTGAGCTCTCCGGCCGTGGGGATGTACGGCACGAGCGTCACGTGGATGTTGAGCGCGTTCTGCGGCCCCGCCTCGAGCTTCATCTGGCGCACGGCTTCGAGGAAAGGCAGCGATTCGATGTCGCCCGCCGTCCCGCCGATCTCGATGATGGCCACGTCGACGCTGTCGGTCGCGTCGCGCACGCGCGCCTTGATCTCGTCGGTGATGTGCGGGATGACCTGCACCGTCGCGCCAAGGTACTCGCCGCGGCGCTCCTTGGAGATGACGGCCTCGTAGATGCGGCCCGTCGTCAGGTTGTTCTGGCGCGTCATCCGCGCCGTGGTGAAGCGCTCGTAGTGGCCGAGGTCGAGGTCCGTCTCGGCGCCGTCGTCGGTGACGAANNGGGTCGACGTTGATGTACGGGTCGAGCTTGACGTGCGTGACCCGCAGACCGCGGGCCTCGAGCAGAGCGCCGACCGAAGCGCTCGCGAGACCCTTGCCGATCGAGGAGACGACTCCGCCTGTGACGAAGACGTATTTCGTTGGCTTACGGCTCATCTTCGATCCGCAGCAACTAGCATACTCGAACGCGCGACGCTGGCCTCAGCGCAATTGCGCGAGGCCCAGCCAGCGGCCTTCGGCGCTCGGCACGAACGCGCGGGCGAGCACGCTCGTCACGACGACCTGATCCTCGTACCACAGCGGGATCACATGCATCGCCGAGTTCTCCACAGCCTCCATGCGTGCATAGATCGTGCGCCTCGCGTCGGGAGCGGAAACACGGGCGCCATCGTCGAGCAACCGGTCGAGCTCCGGGTCGCGAACGCGGCCCCGGTTGGCCCCCGCCGGGGGGACGAGCGCGCTGTGCAGAAAACGTCGCAGCACGTTCGGCTCCGTCATCTCGGGCAGCGCGAGGATCGCGAGATCGAACTCGCCCGCGTTGAGCCGCGCGATCATCGTCCCGAGCTCCAAGGGGACGACGTCGGCCACGATCCCGACATCGGCGAGCTCCTGCGACACGACGCGCGCGACGTCGCCGCGTAGCCTCTCGGTCGATGTGAGCAACGTCACGCGGAGCGGCAAAGCCACTCCCGCCTCCGCCAGCCCGGCGCGCGCGGCGTGCGGGTCGAAGGCGAGCGGGGGGACGTCGGCGTGTGCCCAGTGGGTGGGAGCGACGAGGCCCCCGGCGGGCTCGGCACGACCGTCGAAGAGCGTCGCGCAGAGCAATGAGCGATCGATGGCCTCCGAGGCGGCCCTGCGGACCCGCGCATCGCCGAGCATCCCTCGCTCTTCGTCGATGACGATATACGTGAGGTTCGCCCCGGCGCGCGACGCCACGGCGAGCCCGGGCTGCGCGCCGAGGGCCGGCAGGAGCGTCGGCGAGATGAGATTCTGGGCGACGTCGGCGCGTCCGGACTCGAGACGGAGGGCGCGGGCGTTCTCGTCGTGGACCGTGCGAATGATGATCGAGTGCGCAGGCTTCGAGAGCGCTGCAAAGTCGGCGGGCGAAAGGGCGACCGCGCCTTCCGACCTGCTCGCGACGGTGTACGGCCCCAGGCCGTCGAGCGTCCCGTCGGGCGCCGGGGGCCCCGACGCCTGATCCGCCCGCAGGATGGGCAGCTCGAGGTCGGTGAGCAACGTGCCATGCGGGTGCGCGAGGTGCACGACGACCGCGTGATCGCCGTCTTCTTCGGCGCCGGCGATCGCTTCGACGACGCTTGCGTGGCGCGAGGCGACCACCGGCGACGCGAACGCGCGCAGCGTCGCGACCACGTCGCGCGCGGTGAAGGGGGCTCCGGAGTGGAAGCGCACGTCGGACCGCAGCTCGACCCGCAGCGACTGCGCATCGAGCCAGCGCCAGCTCGCGGCGAGATAAGGCTCCGGGGCGAGCGTGTCGGGGTCGAGGCGCACGAGGCCCGCGTGCACCAGGCGCGTCAGCCGCAGGCCGACGGCGTCGGTCACGTACCGAGGGTCGAGAGTCTCCGGATCGTTCGCGACGAGCACCTCGAGAGCCCTCGGCCCCGGGGGTGTCGTCCCGGCGGCTCGCCCGCACCCACCTCCGAGCAAGGCCGCGAGGACCAACCCCGCCGCGTCCCACGCTTCCCACCCAGGCCCGCGCGTTCTAGAAGGTGTCCTTCGGATGTTCTCACGGGCGCGAGGCAAACCCCTCGGCAGGCGCGGCGTCGCAGGTCTGCTCGCGGGCGCCATCGCGCTGGCGTCCCCGGATGGACGACCCGATGCGCCGGCCGCGCCCAGCGCCGCGCGTCCGCCGGACGTCGTCCCCGAGCTCGACGCCGCCGTCCGCGCGATCGCGTCCGAACGCGCACTCGGCGGGGCCGCCGTGGGCATTGCGATCCTCGACGTCGACTCGGGGCACGTGCTGGCGGCGGTCAACGAGCACACGGCCATGAACCCTGCGTCCAACGCCAAGCTTTACACGGCGGCCGCCGCGCTGGCGACGCTGCACGGAGACCACCGCTACGAGACGACGCTCTCGGGCCGCGTCGAAGGGAGCGCCGTCGCCGGTCCGCTCGTGCTCCGCGGGTACGGCGATCCGTCCCTCACGACGGCGGACCTTTGGGAGCTCGTGCAGGGCGTCCGGGAGTTCGGCGTCACGCGCGTCGACGGCGACGTCGTCGTCGACCAGGAGTTTTACGACGATCAAACGACGCCGCCCGCGTTCGAACAGCAACCCAACGAGTGGGCCTCCTTCCGGGCGCCGGTCAGCGCGGTCGCCCTCGACGAGAACTGCGTCACGATGACAGTGCGCCCGTCGTCACCCGGCAACCCGGCCCACGTGATCTTCGATCCGCCCGGCTTCGTGGACGTCGACGGATCCGTGCGCACCTCCACGGCCGGCGGCGCCGACACCGTCGAGCTGACGCTGTCGGGCAACGGCTCGCGAATGAGCGCGAAGGTGAGCGGCGCGGTCTCCGGCGATTCGCGCCTCGTCCGCTTCACCCGCCGCGCCGAGGACCCGCGCCTTCTGGCCGGCTACGCCCTGGCAGCCCTGCTCGAACGCGCGGAGGTGAAAGTGAGCGGGACGGTGAAGCTCGGTCCGGGCCGTGCCGGCCATCTGATCGCGAAGCACGCGTCGGCCCCGCTGTCGTCGCTCCTCTATTCGCTCGGCAAGCAGAGCGACAACTTTTACGCCGAGATGATCTTCAAGAGCCTGGGAGGCGAGGGCCACGCGCGCCCCGCCCACAGCGCCGACTCCGGCGAGATCGTCGGCCGCTTTCTCGAGCGCATCGGCGCCAGCGACCCGGGCGTGCTGATGAAAAACGGCTCTGGGCTCTTCGATGCCGACCGCGTCTCGGCGTTCGGCACCGCGCAGCTTCTCCGCTGGGCGTGGCGCGATCCGGCCATCCAGCCCGAGTACGTCGCCCAGCTCTCGGTCGGCGGCGTCGACGGCACCCTGCGAAAGCGCTTCCGCACCGAGTCGATGCGCCGCCGCGTCCGCGCCAAGACGGGCACCCTCGACGACGTCATCGCCCTCAGCGGCTACGTCCTACGCACCGACGGCCACGGCCCCGTCGCGTTCTCCATCTTCTTCAACCACGTCTCGGGTAAGCAAGACGGCGCCCGCCACGCCGCCGACCGCCTCGTCGAGCTCATCGCCCATTGGGCCGATCATCATTAGAACTCTTCCGCCGTCAGCAAACCCTACTCCCGCATGTGCTTGCGGATCTTGCCGAGAGCCTGTTCTTGGAGTTGGCGGATGCGTTCGCGCGACAGGTTGTACTTGTCGCCGATTTCCTTGAGCGTCAGCTCGTCCTCGTCGTCGAGGCCGAAGCGCCACCGGATGATGCGCGACTCGATCGGCGTCAGCGTCGTCAGGAGACGACGCACTTCGGCCGTCCACTTGTGCGTGGCGAGTGACTCGTACGGCGAGAGCGCGACCTCGTCCTGCAAGAAGTCGATGAACTTGCGCCCGTCCTCGTCGCCCACTGGACGGTCGAGCGAGAACGGCGTGTCGGCCCACGAGCCCTTCACCTTGTCGAGCTTCTCCTGGGGGATGCCTGTCTCGTGCTCGAGCTCCCCGAGCGTGGGATCGCGCCCCGTCCGCGCGAGCACCGCCTGCGTCGCGCGCTGGATGCGGTTGTGCGTGTCGAGCATGTGCACGGGGATCCGCACCGCGCGTCCCTTGTCGGCAAGCGCGCGGCTGATGGCGTGACGAATCCACCACGACGCGTACGTCGAGAATCGGTAGCCCCGCTTGTGATCGAAGCGCTCGACGGCCTTCATCAGGCCAATGTTGCCTTCCTGGATCAAATCGATGAGCGGCAGGCGCCCGCGGTTGTACCGGCGCGCGATCGAGACGACGAGCCGCAGGTT
>PLIR01000407.1 GCA_003139415.1 Myxococcales bacterium
ACAGCGTGGACGCGGGCTGCGGGGCCACGGGGTGCACGTACGCCTGCGCGCCCGGCTGGAGCAACTGCGACACGACGGCGACCCTCGCCAACACCGCCGGCTGCGCGTGCAACACCCCGGCTTGCTGCGCATCGCCCGGCGCGGCGCCCGGCGGCGGCGGCGCCGGGTACGGCTGCGAGACCACGCACGCCAATGGCGTCGGCCAGTCGTTTTACGACTGCGCGGCGCTGGATACGTACAGCGAGCCGGAGGCTACCGCGGCCTGCAACGCCTACCTCGCGACCGTGTCGACGACCGGCGCCTGCACGGGCATCGAGTGCACCAGCGTGCACGGCGCCATCACGTACGCGGCGGTCGGCTATTTCAACTCGTCGCTGGTGGGGTACGTCTGGGTCTATGGCGGAACCACCAACGGCACCACGGCGGGCACTGTTTACCCGGCGTCGACGTTCTGTGGCACCCACCCCGGCGGGGAGAGCTGGCAATAGGCGGCGCGGTTTGCAGCCGGCTCGACCGTGAACGCCGGGGGCGCGCCGAGCCTGGTACTTGGCGTACGACGCCGCGCCGAAAGATGCTAACGGCAAGGTGACGACCCCGGGCCCATGCAACCGTCCTTCCCCCCGCCGCCGCCACCCGCGCCGCGCTTGCCCTCTCGCCGAGTCGGGGTCTACGGCTGGGGTGTCGTCGCGCCGGGGGCACGCAACGTGGCCGCGCTCGAGGCCCTGCTTGCCTCGGGCCGCACGGCGCTGAGCGTCGGCGGGCCCGAGACCCGCCAGGAGCTCGGCGCGGGGCTGTTCGCCTCCGGCGATCCGGACTTCTCCGTGGCCGACTACGAGGGGTGGATCGCGGAGCGCCACGGCGACGCGTACGTCGCACGGATGCGCAGCAAGATGGGCGAGAACGTGCTCTTCGCCGTCGGGGCCGCGATCCAGGCGCTGAAGTGCGAGCCCAACCTCGAGGCGGTCGTGCGCGAGGCCGACGGGGCCTGCCAGGTGTTCATCGGTTCGGGCGTGAGCGACTTGCCCGAAAGCTACCGGGCCGCGTCATCGCTCGAACGAGCCACGAGGGCGTGGAACAGCTTCTGGGCCCAGCCTGCGCGGTGCGGCGCGCGGCGGCGCTACGAGCAGGAGCGAGCCTTGCCCGCCGGCCTCCCACCGCCCACCGACCCGAGCACCCTGCCGATCGACTCCGAGGCGCGCCACGACGCGCTCGGAGCGTGGAATGCTTACTGGGCTTCGCACTCGACCGATCTGCGGGCCTTCCTCGTCCGTTTCTCCGAAATCGAGCGCCTCGATGCCGACGACGAGGATCACGAGAAGGCGCACCTCAACGCCATCCGAAAGCGCGTCCGCGCGCACCGGGCGCTCGTCGAGGAGATCGGCTGCCCGGCGCCGCCGTGGACGGCCGTCAGCTCGAACCTCATTTGGAACATCCAGAACGCGCCGGCCGCCCAGATCACGATGCTGCTGGGCACTCATGGCGCGGCCTGGGCCCCGGTCGGGGCTTGCTCGACGTTCGGCGTGGCCCTCAAGTGCGGGCGCGACGCGATCCTGCGTGGCGAGGCCAAGGTCGCGATCGTCGGGACGACGGACCCGCGACCCGATGGCGCCCTCACCGGCGCCTTTCACGCCGCCCGCGTGATGCCCGGGATCGGCGAGGTCAACGTGCCGTTCACGTCCCTGCGGGGGACGCACGTCTCGGGCGGCTCGTGCGTCTGGATCGTCGGCGACCCGGAGTGGTGTGAGAGTCGCGGCCTGCGTCCGGTGGGCGGCTACGTGGATGCCGTGGCGCTGTCGTCGGACGCGGAGCACATCATCACGCCGTCCAAGTCCGGGCCGCGGCGCGCTCTGGCCCAGGCCTACGAGGAGGCAGGGATCACCCCCGACGACGTGGCCGTCATCGACCTGCACGCCACGGGGACCCCGGGCGATCTCAACGAACTCGCCCTGGTCGACGACTTCATCGGACCCGCCACGTGGATCACGGCCCGAAAGGGCCAGCTCGGACACGGGATGGCCAACTCGGGGGGATGGGAGCTCACCGCCCTGGCCCTGGGGCTCGCGCGCGGCGCCGCGCTACCGACGGGCGTGTCCCCCGACAAGCTCCATCCGCGCGTCCGGCGCGCGTCGGCCGTCGTGGGCCTCGAGGCGTCGCCCCTTCGAGGCAACGTGGGCGTGAAGGTGATGCTGGGCATCGGCGGTCTGACGGCCTGCGTCGTGCTTCGCAGCACCTGAAGAAAAAACGCTCGCGCGACATTGACAGTGGTCACTGTCACAGTTATAAGTGAGTCACACTGAAGGGACGGGCTGAGGGGCGCCGACAGAGCGCCGCCGAGGACGCCCGCCCTCGTCCAAAAGCCCAAGGAGGCGGTCGATGATGACTCAATCATCTCGCCGAGGTGCGCCCGTGCGCACAGCGGCCGGTACCACGAACGAAATCAAGCTGAGCCTGCGTAGCCACGCGGAGCTCCGGGACGCGGCGCGGAGGAGCTCGTGATCGCGCGGTCCGAGGCCGAGTCGGAGCGCTATCGCCGCTTCGGCGAGGAGATCGACGCCATCCGCGATCGCGTGGCCACCCGAATCGGCGTCGAAGACGTGACCTACGTCCGACGTTTGAATCGGTTCTCGCGTGCGATGGAGGTGATCGGGCGGCTGCTCATTCACGTGAGCCCCGAGCCCGTCACCTTCGGGCTCGGCGTCGTCGCCCTGTGGGTGCACAAGCAGCTCCAGTCGACCGAGATCGGCCACACGGCGCTGCACGGCGCCTACGACCGCCTTCCCGGCGCAGAGGGCTTCCAATCGAAGCGGTTCCGCTGGGACACGCCCATCGACGAGGAGTCGTGGCGCTATGCCCACAACGTCCGGCACCACGGAAACACCAACGTCTACGGCCGCGATCCCGACGTCAACTACGGGCTCGTGCGCCTGACGGAGCAAAGCCCGTACGCCGAGGAGCATCGCTGGCAGCTCCCGTTCGCGCTCGGCATCGTCTTTCCGTTCTTCGCCTTCGTCATCAACACGCACGTCACGGGGCTCAGCGAGATCCTGCTTGGCGAGGACCGCCCCCTCTTTCTGCTCCCCGATCGGTCGAAGGCGACTCGCCGGGCCGCGCTGAAGAAGGCCCTCCGCAAGTACGTGCCCTACTACCTCTACAACTTCGTCCTGTTCCCGGCGCTCGCCGGGCCGATGTTCTGGAAGGTCCTGCTCGGCAACGTGCTCGCGGAGCTTTTGCGGGACGTGTACTCGGCCTGCACGATCTTTTGCGGCCACGTAGGCCACGATGTGAAGAGCTACCCCGAAGGCACCCGGCCGCAGGGCCGCGGCGAGTGGTACGCGATGCAGGTCGAGGCCTCCAACGACTTCGAGGTGAGCCGGCCCGTCTCGGTCCTCTGCGGCGCGCTCGACCGCCAGATCGAGCACCACCTGTTCCCGACGCTGCCCCCGCAGCGCCTCCGCGAGATCGCCCCCGAGGTGCGCGCGGCGTGCGAGCGCTGGGGCGTCGAGTACAAGACGGACTCCTGGGGCCGCACGCTCAAGAAGGCGTTGACTCACATCGCTGCTCTCGGACGCGCCGGCGGCGTGGGCGAGATCATTCGCGAGATGGCCTGATGCTGCTAGAACTGGGCATCGCCGCAGAACCCATGGCCACAACGCCCCCTTCGTCCACGCAGGAGCGGACCGAATACACCATCGACGAGCTCGCGGCGGCCGCCCGAGTGCCGAGCCGCACGATCCGCTTCTACCAGTCGCGCGGGGCGCTCATGCCGCCGGAGATTCGCGGGCGCGTGGCGTACTACGGTCCGCTGCACGTCGACCGCCTCAAGCTCATCGCGCAGCTTCAGGATCGGGGCCTTCGCATCGACGCCATCCGCGACCTTTTGACGAGCATCGATCGCGGCGAGGTGGATCTCGCCGAGTGGCTCGGCGTCGAGCAGCAAGTGCAGGCCCCGTGGGCCAACGACCAACCGCGAACGGTGACGGAAGAAGAGCTTTACCAGCTCGCCGGCTCGCGGCGCCCGGGCCTTCTCGCGGATCTCTTGCGCTCCCACACGATCGAGCGCCGCGGCGAGGTGTTCATCATCGAGAGCCCGGCGCTCCTCGCCATCGCCATGAAGTTCGAGGAGTTCGGGGTCGACGTCGCGACCGCCATGCACGCCGAGTCGATCGTGAAAAAGCACATTGGCCGCGCCGCGAGCGAGCTGGTCGAGCTCTTCGTCGATGGCTTCGGCGACGGTCGCATCGTGCCCAAGGACTTCGGAGCGTCGTTCCAATCGCTGCGGCCCCTCGGAATGGAGGCCGTACGCGTGCTCTTCGGTCGTGCGATGGAGCACGAGCTACGCAAGCTCTACGAGTCGGGCGCCCTGGCGAAGATCCCCGGCAAAGCGCACCGGGCGCGGCGGAAACGGTAGAGCGGATCGCACCGGTTCCCGGGTGGGGGCGTGGGGGGNNGGCGGTCCTCCGGAACGTCGCGATGCTCGCGTCGCGGTCGCTGGAAAAGACCGCATACGCTGTATGCTCGCGTGCGTGCAAACTGCGTCGATCGGGCAGGGCAGTGGCGCGGAATCGGGCGCCCCTCGTGTTACCTTGTACGAGAGGAGCTTCGCCCTATGTCGACGCGTCGATCGCGACCGCCGCGCAGCCGCAAGTCGCGCAATCCCGCAGCGCCCCCGCAAGAGACCGTCGTCGTCGTCATGCCCCCGGACCCGAAGCCGCCGACGGTCACGCCGTCTTCCCCCCTCGACGAGGAGCTGGCCGCGCTCGACGCGGGCTGGGACTGAGCAGGGCCGCCTCGGTCTCCGTGCAGCGCCGCTCGACGCAGGCCGCGCGAGGTAAGCGTCGGTGAGCCTCCGATCTGCCCGGCAGGCCGACACCGTCGTCGTTGGGGCCGGCTCGTGCGGAGCGGTGATCGCGTCGCGCGCGACCGAGCGCTCCGACCGCGACGTCTTGCTGCTCGAGGCCGGACCGGACTACGCGCCGCCGACCCCCCTACCGAGCGACCTCCGCAACGGCACCCGCAACTCGATGCGCCTGCACGACTGGGGGCAGATGCACCGTCCAACGCCTGGGCACTGGGGCCTCTTCTGGTTTCCTCGCGGGCGAGTCGTCGGTGGCAGCTCCGCGGTCAACACGTGCATCGCCCTTCGCGGACAGCCGGCGGACTACGACGAATGGGCCTCGCTGGGGCTGCCCGAGTGGAAGTGGACCGAGTGCCTCCCGGCCTTCAAGCGCCTCGAGAACGACATGGACATGCGGGGGCCCTGGCACTCGCAGGACGGTCCGATGCCGCTCCGCCGGTTTGCGGCGTCCGAGCTGGTCCCGTGGCAAGCCGCCTTCCTCGAGGCGTGCGCCGGGCAGGGCTTTCCTCGCTGCGACGATTCGAACGACCCGACGACGACCGGCTACGGCCCGCATGCGATGAACCTGATCGGCGGCGAGCGGATGAGCGTCGCACGCGCCTACCTCACCGAGGCCGTGCGCGCTCGCCGCAACCTGCGCCTGCGGCCGATGACCTTGGTGCGGCGCGTTCTGTTCTCCAATGGCCGCGTCACGGGCGTCGAGGTGGAGACCGATGGACGCGTGTACACGATCGCGTCGCCCCTCGTGGTCCTGTGCGCCGGCGCGACGAACACACCGGGCATCCTCCTGCGCTCGGGGATCGGGCCACACGCAGTGGGCGAACGGCTCGGAGTCGAGGTGGTGGCCGACGTGCCCGCCGTCGGGGCACGCTTGCTGGATCATCCCGGCGCAGCGATCTTCCTGCGGCCGAAGCCGGGCATCCAGTCTCTCGACCACCCTCTCATCCAGACGGTGCTCCGCTATGCGTCGCGCGCCGGAGGACGGGACGGCGCCGTGCGCAACGACATGGTGCTGCAAGCGGGATCGGTGCTGCCGCTGCCGTGGGGCACGCTGCCGCTCGTGAGCCTGATGTGCAGCCTCGGCAAGCCGCGAGGGTACGGAACGATCGAGTACACGTCGCCCAACCCGCGCGTTCGTCCGAGGATCGAGTCACGCTTGCTGGTCGACGGCGTGGACCGCGCATGCGCGGTCGAGGCGCTGCGCCTCCTGGCCGACATGGCTTCGTCGCCGCCGATGAAGCACCTGGCAACGTTCTTCTGGCCCCCTCCGCGGGCGCTCGCGAGCGACGAGCGCCTCGATCGCTGGATCGGTCGCGCGTGCGACTCGAGCTATCATCCGTGCGGCACGGTGCCCATGGGACGGGAAGGGGCCGAGGACGCCGCGACCGACGGGCGGGGGCGGGTGAGGGGAGTGAAAGGCCTCGTTGTCGCCGACGCGAGCTTGATGCCGACGATCCCGAGCTCGCACTTGAATTTGACGGTCATCATGATGGGGGAGAGGTTCGGCGAGTGGGTGAGAGAAGGGATCGAGTGAGAGCGTGGGCGCGAGCGCGAGGGCGAGCGCGAGGGCGAGCGCGGGGGCGGGGGTGAGCGAGTGCGCCCGCGCCCGCGCTTGCG
>PLIR01000213.1 GCA_003139415.1 Myxococcales bacterium
AGGCCGTCCGCAAGCGGCCGGGCATGTACATCGGCGATGTTCACGACGGGTCCGGCTTGCGCCATCTCGTATGGGAGGTGGTCGGCAACGCCGTCGATGAGCACCTAGGCGGTTTCTGCACGAGGATGGACGTCACCATCCATTTCGATGGAAGTTTGACGGTCGACGACGACGGACGCGGCATCCCCGTCGGCATCATGCCCGAGCGCGGCGTGAGCGCGGCGGAGGTCGTCATGACGGTCCTTCATGCCGGGGGCAAGTTCGACCACTCCAGCTACAAGGTCAGCGCAGGCTTGCACGGCGTGGGCGTCAGCGCGGTCAATGCCGTTAGCGAATGGCTCAAGATGGAGATCCGCAGGGAGGGTCACGTCCACTTGCAGGAGTACCGCGGCGGCGTACCGGTGAGCCCCCTTGCCGTCATCGGCGACACGGAGCGCACGGGCACCAAGATGACGTTCAAGCCGGATCCGTCGATCTTCACGATCGTCGATTTTCAGTACGACATCCTGGCGAGCCGCCTTCGCGAGCTGTCGTTTCTCAACGCGGGCTTCTTGATCTCGCTGACGGACGAGCGCGACGGCGGTCGCAAAGAAGCCTTCCACTACAAGGGCGGCATCCGCGAGTTCGTCGAGCACCTGAACAAGACGAAAGAACCGGTGAACGACAAGGTCATCGCGCTGGTGGCCGAACACCTCGTCGAAGGTGGCGCGGCTCCGATCGGGATCGAGCTGGCTCTGCAGTGGAACGCGAGCTACCAGGAGCAGATCTTCTGTTACACGAACAACGTCCACAACAAGGACGGGGGCACCCACCTGACGGGTCTGCGCGCCGCGTTGACGAAGGTGTTCAACAGCTACGGCACGGCGCAGAACCTCTTCAAGGACGTGAAGAGCGGGCTCCAGGGCGAGGACATCCGCGAGGGGCTGACGGCCGTCATCAGCATCAAGCACCCGGACCCTAGCTTCGACTCGCAGACGAAGAGCAAGCTCGTGTCGAGCGAGGTCAAGACGATCGTCGAGACCACGGTCTACGACAAGCTCGGCCAGTTCTTCGAAGAGAATCCTCAGACGGCGCGCAAGATCATCGAGAAGGCAATCATCGCGGCCAAGGCGCGCGAGGCCGCTCGAAAGGCGCGCGAGGTCGTACGCAAAGGGCAGCTCGACTACTCGACGCTGTCGGGCAAGCTCGCGGACTGTCAGACGCGGGACCCGGGCGAGGCCGAGCTCTACATCGTCGAGGGGGACAGCGCCGGAGGGTCGGCCAAGCAGGGGCGCGACCGCAAGTTCCAGGCGATCCTGCCGCTCCGTGGAAAGATCCTCAACGTCGAGCGGGCGCGCCTCGACAAGATGCTGTCGAGCGCCGAGATCGGGACGCTCATCGCGGCGCTCGGCTGCGGCATCGGTGAAGGCAGCTTCGACATCGAGAAGCTTCGCTACCACCAGATCATCCTGATGACGGACGCCGACGTCGACGGCAGTCACATCCGGACGTTGCTCCTCACGTTCTTCTATCGCCAGATGCCCCAGCTGCTCGAGCGCGGGTACCTGTACATCGCCCAGCCTCCGCTCTACCGCGCAAGGCGCGGCAAGAAGGACGTGTACTTGAAGGACCAGCCGGCGCTCGATCGCTTCTTCCTCGAGCACGGGGTCGAAGGGCTCGCCGTGCGCGCGAGCAAGGGGCCCACTTTGTCAGGAGATCCTCTCTTCCGGCTCGCCGAGCGTCTTCGCATGTTTCGGCGCGCGCTGGCGAAGCTCGATCGTCGCGCGGATGCGTCGATCGTAGGTCACGCGCTGCACGCCGCGTCGCTCGGCAAGGCGGAGCTCCGCGAACGCAAGAAGGTCGAGGCGGCCATCCCGCTCATCCGCGACCGGCTGGAGAAGCGTCGTCCGGACTGCTCGCCCTTCCGGATCGACGTCAACTGGGAAGCCGAGCACGGCGCTGCCCGCATCGAGATTGCGCCGCGGCCTGGTTCGGCGGCGCGCCCCGTAGTCATCGACTGGAATCTCGTCGACTCGGCCGAATACGAAGAGCTCGTCGCCATCGAGCTGGATGTCCGTTCGATAGGGCCCACGCCCTACTTCGTGCGCGAGACCGACAAGACGGGCGACAAGGCCAAGCCCGAAGTCGAGCTCGAGGACGCCGACGCGCTCTGGGACTACATCGACGCTCGGGGCCGCAAAGGGACGCAGCTGCAGCGGTACAAGGGGCTCGGCGAGATGAACCCGTCGCAGCTTTGGGAGACCACCCTCGACCCGAATACCCGGGTCATGCTCCAGGTCCGGATGGACGATGTCGTCCAGACCGACCAGATCTTCACCATCCTCATGGGCGACCAGGTCGAACCTCGCCGCCAGTTCATCGAGGACAACGCGCTCAACGCGAGAAACCTCGACATTTAGGCACGGTCGAGGGGGCCTCCGGCGGGTTGGCGTGGCTCTTGCGCGGCGGGATAGGCGACTTAGCTTCGTCTCTGGCAGTACGCGAGGAACCGGCTCAAGGAGTCGAGTCGCGCGACCGAGTGTCGACGGGCGATGTCGGCGTCGGGTGAGCTCTGCCACGGAGGAGACACGAGATATGCGCCCGGACCGAATGACCACGAAGAGCCGCGAGGCGTTCCAGGACGCCATCGACCGGGCGTCACGCCTGGGAAACCCGGAGCTTTACCCCGAACATTTGCTCGCCGCCATGCTGGATCAAGAAGGCGGCGTGGCTGGGCCCTTGCTGCAGAAAGCCGGCGGCGATGTGAGCGTCTTGCGGGACGCCCTCGCCAAAAAGCTGGAGGGCTTTCCCAAGGTCAGCGGGGGCGCGGAGCCCGGTCTGTCGCGGCGCACGCTCGAGGTCATCCGTCGGGCGGACGACGAGGCCAAGAAGCTGAAGGACGATTACGTCTCCGTCGAGCACTACATCCTGGCGATGGCGCAGCACGACCGCGACGTCGCGGCGGTGCTGAAGGCTCATGGCGGCCTCGGGTACGAGCCGCTCCTCGCGGCTTTGGCGGCCGTCCGGGGCTCGCAGCGGATCACCGATGCGGACCCGGAGGGGAAGTTTCAGGCGCTGGAGAAGTACTGCCGGGACCTGACCGAGTCGGCTCGCAAGGGCAAGCTCGATCCTGTGGTCGGCCGCGACGAGGAGATCCGCCGCGTCATGCAGGTGCTCTCGCGCCGGACGAAGAACAACCCGGTGCTCATCGGGGAGCCGGGTGTCGGCAAGACAGCCATCGTCGAGGGCATCGCGCAGCGCATCGTCCGGGGCGACGTCCCGGAGTCGCTCAAGAACAAGCGGCTTTGCTCCCTCGACATGGGCGCCCTGGTGGCAGGAGCCAAGTACCGCGGTGAGTTCGAGGACCGGCTCAAGGCCGTTCTCAAGGAAGTCGAATCGTCGAACGGTCGGATCGTCCTCTTCATCGACGAGCTTCACACCATCGTGGGCGCCGGCGCGGCCGAGGGATCGATGGACGCGGCGAACCTGCTAAAGCCTGCGCTGGCGCGCGGCGAGCTTCGCTGCATCGGCGCGACGACGCTCGACGAATACCGCAAGCGGATCGAGAAGGACGCCGCCCTCGAGCGGCGGTTTCAGCCCGTGCTCGTCTCGCAGCCGACGGTCGCGGACACGATCGCGATCCTTCGCGGGCTGAAAGAGCGCTACGAGGTGCACCACGGCATCCGCATCCAGGACGCGGCGCTCGTCGCCGCAGCCACGCTGAGCGATCGCTACGTGACGGACCGCTTCCTCCCCGACAAGGCGATCGATCTCGTCGACGAGGCCGGGGCGAAGCTGCGCACCGAGATCG
>PLIR01000290.1 GCA_003139415.1 Myxococcales bacterium
CGCGTCGGGATCGAGGGTGGCCGCGAGGAACGTCGCCGGGACGCCGCGCGCCTCGCGCGCACGCACCTGATCCTCCATGAGGGCCACGAGCGGCGAGAGGACGAGCGTCATCCCTGGGAGCACGGCGCCAGGCACCTGGTACGTGAGCGACTTGCCACCCCCCGTGGGCGCGACGACCAACACGCGGCCTCCGTCGAGGAGCGCGTCGATCGCCTCCCTTTGCCAGGGTCGGAACGCAGCGAGACCGAAGCGCTCGCGAAGCACGGCCAGCAGTGGGTCGTGGCTCGGATCGAGCGGGAGATCGAAAGGCGGGGCGAGGGGCGGTGCGGCGGTCATCGAAGCGGCAATTGTAAAAATCTGGCCCTGCTGTGCGTGGGCATCCCTCCCACCCGGAACATCGGACGCGGCGGGGGGATGGTTGCGTCACCACATATACTTCGGTAAGGGGCTGGGCGCGTGGACGTGAGCGGCACAAAGGGGGGGGACGTTTGGTCGTGCCTCCGCTCGGCGTCGGGGCCCCTCGCCCTCGTGTGGGTTGTGGCGTGCAGCGGCGCCGCCAACGGCCCTCTTCTCGAGCCGCCGGCCTCCGCGACGGAGTCAGCTGAGGCGTCCACCTCGACCCACTACGACGCGAGCGAGTCTACGGTAGACGCCTCGACGAGCGACGCCGCATCTCAAGGCCAAGGCGACGAGGCCTCGCAAGACGACGACGCCGCCCCCGACGATGCCCCCGGGGGCGACGATGGGGAGCCTGGCGCAGAGCCCGCATCGCCCTGTCCCGTGTGCACCCTGGGCACGACGTGCTGCACAAAGGCCGGCTCCACGCAGTACGGCATGTGTTACAGCGCCGTCCTCTGCTTCGGCCTCTGCTGCTAGCCGCTGCTGCTAGAACGTGGTGCCCACGTTGCCGAGCGAGATGCTCGGACCGAAGATGAGAGCTCGCGTGCTCGCGGCCTCGGCGCCGCTGCCGGTGATCCGCTGCTCGGCCCAGGCGTGAAGATTGATCGACGCCTGCGTCGGCGAGCCGGCGCCCGCGATGGGGATGGTCAGACCGGCCCCCACCACCGCTCCGACTTGGGTCAGCGGCGCGCCGCTCGCGGAGACATCGCCCGTCAGCCCGAAGGCCATCAAGCCGGCCTCCAGGCCGAGTAGGCCCTCGTGCCCGTCGGTGTCGAGCCACGTGAGGCGCGTCAGGATGCCGAGGCTCAGCGAGAGGACGCCGCTGGTGTTCGCGGTGCCGAACCGATAAAGGCCCGTCGGAATGGCGGTCGTCGCGTAGAGCCGTACGTGACCCGTTTCGAAGCCCATGTTCCACTGGACCATCGGGGCGCCGGTGGGGATGTCGAGCGCGTCGAGGTAGTGCGCCTCGTCGGCCACGTGCGACAGACGCACGAGCACGCGGTCGTAGGGCTGCATGACGCCCTTGATCCATGCGAGGCGCGGCTCGGGACCCGGCCGGAGGATGAGCACCTGGCTCACGTGGCTCTCGGGCCTGGGCGTTCCGTCGAGCTTGTCGACTTCGATCTCGAGGGCGAGCTTCTGCGTGCCGTACTCCGGGGACATTCGCTCGCGGTGCAAGACGAGCCGGCAATCGTCGCGGATCCTGAACGACAAGTGCGTGGGGACGCCGGGGAGGACGCGGTGGTCCTTTTTGGCCTCGTCGGTGCAAATGACCTCGACCAACGGATCCGCGGTCAGCGCCGACATTCCGAAAGGGGCCGGCACGTTGGCCTGCTTGACGGGCCGGTGAAGCGGATCCGATAGGACGGCGAGGTTCACGCCGGCGAGGGGTGCGGGGAGCCCCGCGACGCGGTAGCCGAACTGCAGGGCGACCGAGCCGACGGCGTTGACGTCGCCCCGCACCGTAGCCAGGCCCCCGGGCTCGTTCTTGGCTTCGTACACGTCCTCGAGCGGCAAGAGCACCAGCTCTCCTCCGGGCACGCGCGGGTAGTGCACGACCGCGAAGCGGTTGTTCGGGATGAAGTCGATCGGAGGAAAGCCGGGGATCTCGAGCACGGTGCGGATCGTGGGCGCGGCTCGGGTGTCCGTTCGGGCCACGGCGACCACCGTGTCGCCCTCGCGGAGCGCGGTGATCGTGAGGTTGGGGGCGTCCGTGTTCCCGAGGTTGAGCACCACGTACGCGGCGTCCTTGGCCCCCTCCACCTGCGTCACGTCGGCCGGGCGGCCGCCGGCGAGAAAGCGGAGCGACGCGGCGTCCTGCATGCAGGCTCCCTCGACGCGCAGGATGGTGCGCGCGGAGTCCACACCGCGCAGCGGCGGCCCCGACACGACGGCCATCGGGCAGCGCAGGACGGAGATGTGCAGCGTCGGCTGCGGGTCTGGAGGCTTTTTGCGCGAGTACACTACGCGGGGCAAAAGGCGGAATTTGACGTCGACCGAGCTCACCGAGGCGGGCGGCGACTGGAGGAGGAGCGTCGCCGAGTCGATCCGGCACGTCGCCGGCGCACAATCGACGCTGGTCACGGCCTCGGCGTGCGAGAGGGGGAGCCGCCCGGTGCCCGAGGACACGTCGATCGACGCGTCGGCCGGGACAAGATCCGTGACCTCGACGCGGCTTGGCGTGATGGCGAAGCTCTCGGGCGCCGCAAGCCGCCCTTCGGCGTCGAAAATCTGCGCGGACGAGGCGACCTGGGCCCCTGCCGGCAACCAGCGGAGCGCGCTTTGACTGGGATCGGCGGAGAGCGTCTTGGGCACACCCCACGTGCACGTCTCGACGCCGCCGCCGACGTCGAGGTTGCGACAGCTGTCGGACGCGCGCTCGGCGTCGGTGGGCCAGGTCACGAGGACGCCGTGCATGCCGCGGCCGTGACCCTCGAGGCGCCCGTCGTCGACCGCCAGAACGAACGACGACGCGTCGAGGGCCGGCCACGCAGCCGTCGACACGAGGCGGATCGTCAACGGCGTGTGCGCGCACTCGGCTTGCGAGAGGGCGATGGGCAGCTCCACGGAGACGCCGACGGCGGACTCTGCGACTGGCGGTCGCACGGTTCGCCCGCCGGGCTCCACCTTCCACGGGCCCGCGGACGTCGTGCACGCGATGACCGACTCGCCGAGGGGAATCGGCTTACCCCCGACGGGAGCCTCGAGAATCTCCGCACGCGCCGGGCCCGCCAGGCAGGCGAGCGCCACGAACATCAAGACGACGGAAGCGAAGAAGAAGCAGGCGGTGCGCATTGGCCGTCAGAGGACGGACAACCCGTCCAGATTTGCGAATCTTCCCAAGAACGCCCTGTGCAGCGCCAGGCCCGGATCGCTTGCGAGCTGACTGCCCCGATAGCCGCTCGAAATGGCCCTGACAAGGATCCTACCCGCTGCCGCGCTCGCCTGAGGCGCGGCGCCTTCGAGCGCTTCGACGCCTTCGACCACGAAGTCCACCCTCCACTCTTTGAGCGCGAGACGCATGCCGTCACCGCGCGGACGGATCCGTCGATACGCGTGCGGCTTGGGGCCGAGCGCCAAGGCGGCCTCGATCGCGGGCCGGAGATCGACCCCTTGCTCGCGCAGCCATGCGAGCTGGTCGGACGCGGCCGAGCCGAACACGACCGTCCAGGGCGCGATCGGGTCCGGGGCGGCGAGCCACCCTTCGCGTCCTTCGGGGTGGGCGTCGGCGTAAGGGACGTAGGGCTTGACGTCGAGCACGGGCGTGCCGTCGAGCATGTCGAGGTTGCCCACGTGGATCGAGAGGCCCTCGACGCGTTCGATCTTCACCGCGCTGAGGCCGATGGGGTTCGGGCGGTGGGGCGAGCGGGTTGCAAACACACCGCGCTTGGTGGCGCTGCGTGGGGGCTGCACCTTGGGCCGCCAACCGCGGGCCTCTTCGATGTTCTTGTGGAAGAGAAAAAGAACCCACGCGAACGTCCACTGCTCGAGCCCGTCGAGGGCGTCCTCGTAGCCGTGCCCCGGCAGGAGGTCGATGCGACCCGTGGCTGGGGAGAGAGACGCCGAGGGCTGGCGCGGCGCGGACGCGCGATCACGAAAGGGCGAGTGGACGAAGCCAATGGGGGAAAAAGAGTAGGACGGCAAGGAGAAAGGGGGCCATACCACGCCCGGGCGAGGCCTTCGCGAGCGCGCCGTGGCCGCGCCACGACGAAGAGAAACCTCGCCCCGATCAACGAGGGCCGCGCTCGGGTGCGGTCGCGATCCGGTAGATTGCGCCCTCGCCTAGGGCGTTCGGCATGCGCCCCGGATGATCGGCGACGGCCTGATCGTCGCTCGACACGTACAGGGCTCCGTCGATGGGCGACACCGCGATGCCGACCGGTCGCACGACATTCTCGCCGACCCCGTTCGCCGCCCACCCCCACTCTCCATCCTTGGCGCCAGCCGCGTCGCCGCCGCCGAAGACGACCTCGTAGGGGAACCTCGTCTCGGTCGGCGTCGAGACGGGCATCGGGGCATGGCCCTCGGCGTCGAGAGGGAACCAGACGACCTTGTACCCGGTCGACGGCGTTCGATCCCACGAGCCGTGCGTCGACACGAAGGCGCCTCCCTTCCAGCGCGCCGGCAGCGCGCCATCGGGGCCTTCGAAGATCACGACATCGAGGGGCGCGCTGTGTGCCTCGACGAAGCTCATCGGCTTCGTCATGTGCGCCGAGCACCAGGCGTCGTCCTTGTTCGACGTCACCAGGTGTTGCGGGAAGTGATCGTAGTACTCCTCGGCGTGAAGCGGCATGCCGGCCGGGATGACGGCGCCGTGGGCGACGACGCGCTGCGCGGCAAAGCAGAAGGGCCACCCGTACGCCTGCCCCGCTTCGAGTCGGACGAAGTACTCGGCCGGGTTGTCCTGGTGGATGTCGTCGCCGTCGTAGCGCAGGTCGTCGAGGCCGTTGATGACGCCGTACATGCGTCCCTTCGAGTCGCGGGTGAAGCCGGTGATGTTGCGCGCGCCGCGGACGAAGACTTCGCCGTCTTTCCAGTCGAACGGCTTTCCAGGGGCGAAGCGGGCGATCGGGAAGCGCTTGATGACGGCCCTGTCGGTGACGTAGTCGTCCGGAAGCGAGAGCAGCGTGTTCCGCTCGGACCCGGAGTCGACGTACATCCAGCCGTCGTAGACGTGGACGGGATGGAATGGATGGTTGCCTCCGCCCGGCTGTCCGACCATCACGTCTTCGCCCTCGCCGCCTCGTTCGAGCGCGGGCGAGTACTTCCAGCGTTTCACGCCGTCGTCGGATCCGCAGTAGAGGTAGTCGCCGTCGGGGTGGCAATTGTGCCCGTGGGACCCGCCGGTGATGGCCCAGTCGACCGTCTCCGGCGGCCCCTCGTCGAAGACGCCGTTGCCGTTCACGTCGCGGTAGCGCCGGATGATTCCGTCGCGCCGGACGGCGATGAGGTCGCCGTTTGGCAGGAAGGTGATCTCGCGTAGAGGGCCCTGGGCGACGGCGACGGCCCGCGCACAGAGGCCGGGCGCGACGTAGTGCTGATCGGCGGGCAGCGCGATCCCGCGGCATCGGTCGCCGGAAGGGCGCGTGGCGTCCGCCGCACCGTTCTGAGCTGCGGACGCCGTGGACTCCTGAGGCGTCACCGGCGGGGCGCCGCTCGTGACCAGGTCGCCCCGCGACGGCTTGCACGCGCCGAGGAGCGCCAGCAAAAAGAGCGAGCGCGTGGAAGACGAGCTCCGCACCAGGCGAGTGGTCTTACCCGCCCACGAACCGTCGGCAAGCGTGCCCATCGTGCCGGTCGCGCGGCAGGGATCTCAGGGCCCTCGCCGGCGAGCCGACGTGCGACGAGACCCTCTCTTGACATGTCTGCAGTGTGTATCTAAAGATATATCTAGAAGTGAGGTGACGACGATGCACGGACCCTGGGACCGCGACTGGAGCCGCATGGGACACGGAGGACACGGGGGATGGGTGCGAGGACGCGGGCCGGGCACCGACGTCTGGGCCGCAGCCCTGCAGGATTGGTGGCGCGGCCCCGCGCCGCGCGCCGAGCGAGGGACGGTTCGCTGGCTGGTGCTCGACGCGATCGCGCCTCAGCCCCGGCACGGCTACGAGATCATCCAGGTGATCGGCGACAAGAGCGAGGGCTCCTACAAGCCGAGTCCAGGCGTCGTGTACCCGACGCTGCAGATGCTCGAAGAGCTGGGCCACGCCCGCACGACCGACCGTGAGGGCCGCAAGATCTACGAGATCACCGATGAGGGCCGCCGGGAGCTCGCCGCGCACGCCGAGGAGGTGGCGGAGTTCTACGACACCCAGAACGAGAGCGCCCCGTGGGAAAACCACGCCGAGGACGTCGCGCACGTGATGAAGCGCGTCGGGCGCCTCGTGCGCCTCTTCAAGAAGGCCATCCACCGCGGCGGGATGCGCCCTGTGACGATGCGCAAGGCCCGCAAGGTTCTCGACGAGGCGATGGAGAAGCTCGAGGAGCTGTTGACGCAGGAGGATCTGTGAACGTGGCCTCGCCGGCGCGGGTCATCCCGGCGGCGTGGTCAAAAGGGTGCGGCTGCTGCCGGTCGACGTACGGCCGCCAGGCTTGGGCGGCCCTGCCGCTCGCCCTGTCGCTCCCGCCCGCGAGCGTGCAGGCGTACTTGAGCGTACCGGCCGACTGGACGGTCGAAGTGCGCACCTGCTCCTGCGGCGCGATGCTCGCCGCGCTGGGGTAGACGGGCGGTGACCGGCCGTTATGCGAGGCGTTCCAGGCAGCCCGCTCGCATGAATGAGAGGATGCCGTCGACGAGCTTGTCCTCGTCGTACTCCATCCCGCGCTGCACCATCTGGAACATCACTTCTTTCAGCGCGCCCATCGCGAGCCACGACATGAGGCGCACGTCGCCGGGCCGCACGATCCCGAGCCCTTGCCCGTCGCGCAGGGTCCGTCCGAGCATCGTCGCGATCTCGTCGTAAAACGAGAGGAGCTTGCGATCGAACTCCGGGTCGACGCCGAAGGCGTCGCTCAGCAGGATCTTCGTCGTGTCGTGATCTTCGAGCAGGATCCGGACGACGCGACGGACGTTGTCGCGCACCTGGTCGGTCACCGTGCGCTTGGCGTCGTGAGGATCCACGCGGACGATCGACCCGCTGAGGCGCGCGATCGTGCCGTCGACGATCTCCTCGAAGATCGATCGCTTGTCCTCGAAGTAGAGGTAAAAGGTGCCGCGCGCGACGCCCGCGGCGGCGACGATCTCGTCGATCTTGGCCGCGTGGTAGCCGCTGCGAGCGAACACATCCCTCGCGACGTTGAGGATCTGCTGGCGTCGCTCCGGCTTGCCTATGTTCCGCGCCGTCTTCACTTTTTGCTTCTCGTAGCCTTTCGGTTGGGCTACGTCAGGTGAATACCGACTGACACGTCAGTCTAGCTTGAGCAGTTCCGAAGTCTGCAGTGTCGCTCCGGCGTGCTGTTTCAGTTCGCCGCCAGGTTCGCCGTCCTCGACGAGGAGACCGATGCCGAACGAAGACGTCAAGCAGCTCGCCATCGGCATGGATGTGGGCAGCACGACGGTCAAGGCCGTCGTGGTCGACCCCGCCACCAAGGGCATCCTCTGGAGCGACTACCAGCGCCACAACACCAAGCAGCCCGAGTACGTGCTCTCGATGCTGCAGACGATCCTTGCGGCGTTCCCGAAGCACCCGGCCAACGGCTGGCGCATGTTCATGACGGGATCGGGCGCCGCGCCCTTGTGCGCGCCGACGGGCAGCAAGTTCGTCCAAGAGGTCAACGCCGTCACGCTCGCCGTCGAGCACCTGCATCCGGACGTCGGATCGGTGATCGAGCTCGGCGGACAAGACGCGAAGATCATCATGTTCAAGCAGGACGAGAAGTCCGGCGAGAAGACGCCGACCGCGTCGATGAACGACAAGTGTGCCTCCGGGACGGGGGCCACCATCGATAAGTGCTTCCTCAAGGTCAACGCGCCCCCGGAGCTCGTGACCAGCCTGCACTTCGACGACAGCAAGCTCCACCACGTCGCCGCCAAGTGCGGCGTCTTCGCCGAGACGGACATCGTCAACCTGATAAAGAGCGGGATCCCGTCGAACGAGGTGCTCTGCTCGCTCGCCGACGCGATCGTCCTGCAGAACCTCAGCGTCCTCACGCGCGGCGGGACGCTCAAGCACAAGGTGCTCCTCCTCGGCGGGCCGAACACCTACCTGCCGTTCTTGCAGGAGTGCTGGCGCTTGCGCATCCCGCAGACGTGGGACGAGCGCGGCTACGCGTGGCCCAAGGACAGGCCGATCGAGGAGACGATCTTCGTCCCCAAGAACTCGCAGTACTACGCCGCCCTTGGCGCCGTGCTCTACGGCTTGCACGAAGAGGCGCACATCGGCGCGTTCTCGACCGTCGGGCCCCTCGAGGAGTACATCACGACGGGCCGCAAGGCGCGCCTCGGCGAGACGGCCGGTCCGCCGCTGTCGCGATCCGAGATCGAGCTCAACGAGTTCCGCGAGCTCTATCGGATCCCCAAGTTCCAGCCGACGAAGTTCGAGCGCGGGCAGGCGGTCCGCGCGGTCATCGGCCTCGACGGCGGCTCGACGTCGTCCAAGGCGGTGCTCGTCGACTACGAGGACGGCAAGATCCTCTGCAAGGCTTACCAGCTCTCCAAGGGCAACCCGATCCAGGACACCAAGGAGCTTCTCGCCCAGCTCCGCACGTACGTCGAGGTCGAACAGGGAGCCAAGCTCGAGGTCATGGGCTTCGGCGCGACCGGGTACGCGGCCGACGTGCTCCAGGAGTGCGTGCGGGCCGACGTGAACATCGTCGAGACGGTCGCGCACATGCTCTCGGCGGTGCACTTCTTCGGCGACGTCGACGTCATCTGCGACATCGGCGGGCAGGACATCAAAGTCCTCTTCATGAAGAACGGCGACATCGCCAACTTCCGCCTGTCGAACAGCTGTTCGGCGGGCAACGGGATGCTGCTGCAGGCCACGGCCGACTCGTTCGGCGTCAAAGTGACCGACTTCGCCGACGTCGCCTTCAAGGCCGAGCTCGCGCCCAAGTTCTCGTACGGCTGCGCCGTGTTCCTCGACACCGATCGCGTCAACTTCCAGAAAGAGGGCTTCTCCAAAGAGGAGATGCTCGCGGGTCTCGCGCAAGTCCTGCCGAAGAACGTGTGGCAGTACGTCGTGCAGATCCCGCGCCTCGCGGCGCTTGGCACCAAGTACGTCCTTCAGGGCGGGACGCAGTACAACCTGGCCGCCGTCAAGGCGCAGGTCGACTACATCAAGGAGCGCGTGCCGGACGCGCAGGTCTTCGTGCACCCTCACACGGGCGAGGCCGGCGCGATCGGCGCGGCGATGGAGACGCTCCGCGTCGTGAAGCGAAAAGGTCAGTCGACCTTCATCGGCGTCGATGCGGCCATCGGCCTCGAATACACGTCGAAGAACGACGTCGAGACGGTTTGCCACTTCTGCCCGAACGAGTGCAAGCGCACGTTCATCGACACCAAGCGCCCCGACGGGAGCACGAGCCGGTACATCGCGGGCTTCAGCTGCGAGAAGGGCACCGTCGAGTCGAAAGAGGCGATGCTCGCGCTCGTCGAAGAGCGCAAGAAGCTCGCGCAGGAGTTCCCGAACATCGTCGATTACGAGTCGAAGAAGGCGTTCATGCACTTCTACGATCCGGCGCCGATGCCGGCGGCCGGCTCACCCGTCACGACGACGGAGCTGAAGAAGGGCTTCTTCGGCATCCGGCGCGTCGAGGTGACGCGGCCGTTCGAGCGCTCGTCCCCGGAGAGCTGGGCGGCGCGCAAGCGGGTGCGGATCGGCATCCCGCGGGTGCTCAACGTGTACTCGACGGCGCCCTGGTTCCGGACGTACTTCGAGACGATCGGCATCGCCAAGCAGTGCATCCTCTTCAGCGACGCGACGACCGAGGAAATGTGGGTCGAGGGCGGCAAGTACGGGTCGATCGACCCGTGTTACCCCAGCAAGGTCGCGCAGGCGCACATCCATCACCTGCTCTTTCACGTGCACGAGCCCGAGGCCAAGAGGCCGCTCAAGTACATCTTTTTCCCGATCCTCACGCACGTGAACAACTTCGTCGCCGACACGATGGACAACGCGAGCTGTCCGATCGTCGCCGGCGCGCCCGACGTCATGAAGGCGGCCTTCACCAAGGAGGTCGACTTCTTCGCGACGCGTGGCATCGAGTTCCTCGATCCGTCGCTGTCGTTCGTCGAGCCGACGCTGATGGCGCGGCGGATGTTCGAGACGTTCGGCCCGCGCCTCGGGATCACCGAGGACGAGAACGACTTCGCGTGCAAAGAGGCGTGGCGCGCCCTCCAGGTCTTCGACAAGGACGTGGAGACCAAGGGCCGCGCCATCCTCGAGACGGTGGAGGCCGAAGACCGCGTCGCGATCCTCATGATCGGACGCCCGTACCACTCGGACCCGGGGCTCAATCACGGCATCCCCGAGGAGTTCCAGGTGCTCGGGTACCCGATCCTGTCCATCCGCTCGATCCCCAAGGACCGCGAGTACCTCGATCGCTACTACAAGGACGAGCTCGAGCAGGGGATCATCAAGAGCCCGCTCGAAATCAACCATGTGTGGCCGGAGAACTACTCGGTCAACAGCGCGCAGAAAGTCTGGGCGGCGAGCTTCGCGGCGCACCACCCGAACGTCGTCGTCCTCGATCTCTCGAGCTTCAAGTGCGGCCACGACGC
>PLIR01000238.1 GCA_003139415.1 Myxococcales bacterium
CCGGCGCATCCGCCTCCTTTACGAGCTCGCGCCGTCGTTCGACGGCTTCACGGCGGGCGCCGTGTGGGAAGACGCGAGGTTCGGGCTGCAGTACCTGCGGCTCCTCGAACGGTGCGCCATCGTGAGCGAGAGCACCGCCACCAGGGACCGCGCGCACGTCATCGGGGCGATGCTGCCCTGCCCCATTCACGTGTTCGCCGAGCGGGGCGAAGCCCTCGAATGGCTCGCGGCGCCGATCGCGAAGTATCGCTCCCACCGTCTCATCCCCGACGCGCGCGTCCTGGTCCTCGAGCCAACCGGTCCCTGGACGCCGGAGGACTTCGAGAGCCTCGCCGCCGTGGTCGACACGTGGGTCGAAGCGCACGGCGCGCTCCGCGGGCTCGTGGTGCACCTGCGTGAGTTTCCGGGCTGGGACAGCATCGGGGCGTTCATCCGCAACGTGCAGTTCGTCCGCGAGCGTCATCTCAGCGTGCGGCGCGTAGCGCTCGCGACCGACGGCCGCGTCGCCCGCCTTGCCCCCCGCGTCGCCGAGCGCTTCGTGAAGGCCGAGTTCAAGCACTTCCCCTTCGCCGAACTCCCCGACGCCATCGTATGGGCCGGCGCCTTGCCCAAGCGCGAACCAGCGACCTCCGACGTCTCGCGCGAGCACTAGCAGCTCAAGAGGCGCTCAGTCTCCGGCGTCGGGTTCGGCGTCCGACGCGGCGGAATCCGACGCGGCCGAGTCGACGGTTGCATCGAGTTCGCTGGCGTCCGTCGTTGCGGCGTCGTTTGCGTTCGCGTCCGGCCCGCCCGCGTCGGTGACACCGGCTTCCGGCACACCGGAAGTCGTGCCCGATTCGCTCGCCGCGTCGACCTCGCCCGTCGCGCCCGAGCCCGTCTCGGCGCCGCTGTCGACGGGCGTCGATCCCGAGCCGGAGTCGAAGGCGGCGAAGTTCGCGCGCCCGTCCTGGGGGGCGGGCGGCAGCGACCGGAGAAACGTCACGATGCCCGCCTGCTCGCCCCCGTCGGCCGTGATGTCGCGCCACTGGTGAAACTGGTGCCAGCCCATGTACGAGACGATGCTCGTGTCGAAGTAGCCCCCGTCGGGGAACTCTCCGTTCAAGATGATGTTGAGCAGATCCTGATTGCTGAAGCCGCCCGTCTGCTCGGGGGTGTGCGAGACGTCGGTGAAGGGCTCGCTCGTCGCCGTCTCCCCGTGGCAATTGTTGCAGGCCGGTCCGCCACCGGCCTGCTCGAGGGGGCTGCCCGTGCCGCCGGCGGCGCCGTTCAGGACGAGCGACTTCCCGTCGTAGTAACGGGCGTTGCCGATGTCCCACTCCTGCGGCGTCGCGGCCGTGATGATGAGCTGCGCCGTCGCGCACTTGCCGTCGGCGCTCTGCACCTCGATCGTCGTGGTGCCCGAGTTGAGCATCGTGATGAGCACCTCGTTGGGGCGCTCCGGGTCGGACTGCATGCCGACCATCGACGAATCGGCGCTCCAGACGACGCTCTCGTTCGAGCCGACGACGACCGCCGGCACCTGGAACATGTGCACGCCGTCGTATGCGGAGTACATCGGGTTGAAGGCGACCTGCAGGCCGCCGGCGTCGCACTGGGGCACGACGCTCGGCGAGACCGCGGACGTCGCGTCGGTCGACCCGCTATCGCCGATGAAGGCTATCGCACCAGGGCTGCTCGAACAGCCCATGGCCGACGCGCTGCACGCCGCCACCGCCAACATCCGGCCCGCCATCACGCGCCTGCGCATCGCCGCGTCGCTCCTCGCCATGGACCGCCGCGCCGCTCGGTGGCTCTCGCCTGCCGCGCGGCCCGCGCGATCGAACCGACGCTATCGCAGCGTAGCCCCCTCGTCGAGGACGAGTCACCGTTTGGGACAGCGCGTCAGAGACGCGTGAGCGCTTAACGAAAATTTCATCGCCCGGGCGACGGGATGAAGCGCGTCGCGGGCGCACTAGGATACGCTCGCCGCGTGCTAACATCCCGCACTCATCGGCAGGAGGGCGCGCGGATGATCGCTGGCGCTTCGAACGGATCGAACGGCTGGCGGTATCTCACGGGCGCGCTGGTGTCTGCCGCGGCTCTTACGCTCTCATTCGGCGCGGGCTGCGGTTCGTCCAGCGGCGGCGCGACGCCCGCCCCTGAGGCGGGGACCACGCGGCCGCCCGGGATGTTGACCCAGGTGACGACGGGTGGCAGCACGACGTGGGGCTCTTCGGGTGGCCTCACGAATCCGTTCGGAGGTTCGTTCGTCGACGCTGCCGAGGAGGGCGGCGCGACCAGCGACGCGACGGTCGCCGTGTCGGTCCCCGACGCAGGCGACGCGTCGGGCGACGACGGCGGCGAGGCTGGCCCTCCCCAGCTGACCTGCGAGAACTACAGCCCGCCCACCTGCGGCTACGGCGAGACGTGCGACCTCCGTTACAACACCTGCTGCGTCAGCCCGAACCTCACCACCCGGTGTGTCGCCAAGCCAGAACCGTGTGAGACGTCCGAGGACAGCGTCGCGTGCCTGCAATCGTGCGAGTGCCCCGGCGGCCAGGTGTGCTGCGGTTACTACTTCGAGCTCGAGCAGGTCGTAGGCTCCTCGTGCCGGGCGGTGGCCCAGGGCGACTTCTGTCAGCCGCATCCGCAAACGAACACCCAGGCCGCGGCGCAACTTTGCGGCACGCAGGCCGAGTGCACGCAGAGCGACTGCGTCAGCCAGACTTGCGAAGGCGTCTCGTTCAACATCTGCGGCCTGCAGAGCCAGGATCCCTTCGATTGCGTGGCCAATGGCGACGCTGGCCCTCCCTGAGCGTTCGCGGTTCTACCGATGACCAGCGCCGTACTCCGACCCGCCGTGCTCCTTGTCGTGATGCTCGGCGCGGCGTGCAGCTCACAGCCCACCGCGGCGAACGGATCGCCGGCCGACGCCCAGTCGCCGGCCGACGCCCAGTTGCCTGTGGACGCGGCGGCGTGGACCAACCCCTACGCGGCGGAGTGCGCAGACGCCGCCGTCCCCCCGGAGACGATCGAGTGCACGGGGCTCTACGCGAACCTCGCCACCAAGGAGATCGCCCCCGTCAACCAACCGTACGCACCGGCCGTGCCGCTCTGGGCGGATACGGCCGAGAAAGAGCGATGGATCTGGCTCCCGCCGGGCACCACGATCGACCGTTCTGACCCGAACGAGTGGGTCTTCCCGGTCGGGACGAAGGTGTGGAAGCAATTCAGCCGCGACCTTGATGGGCAGCCCATCACGGTCGAGACGCGCCTCTTCCAGAAGGAGCGGACGGGCTTCTGGGTCTACACGACGTACGCGTGGAACGACGCCGGCACCGAGGCGACGATCTCGGGCGGCGGCGACATCCCCTGGGGAGCCGACGGCGGCCTCTATCACATCCCCACCCCCGACGAATGCGACCAGTGCCACCGCGGGCGCAACGACCGGCTCATGGGGTTCGAGGAAGTCTCGCTCGGGCTTCCGGACGCGTCGGGGCTCACCCTCTCGGAGCTCGCGGCCCAGAATCTACTCTCCCCCCCGCCCCCCAGCACGCACCTGACGGCCGGCGACGACGGCACCGGCGTCGCCGCAGCGCCGCTCGAGTGGCTGCACGTCAACTGCGGCGTGTCGTGTCACAACGACAACCCCGACTCCACGGGTTACGGCTCGAGCATGCGCCTGCGGCTCGATCCGACGCTGCTCGACGGCGGCCCGTCGACGAACTTCGACCCGCGCACGACCACCATCGGCGTCACAGCGAACAACCCGATGTGGAACGACCAGACGCGCATCGTCGCGGGCGACGCGGGCGCGAGCCTTCTCGTAACCTTGATCACCAGCCGGGGCACCAACAACGCGGCGCAGAATCAGATGCCGCCGATCGCCACGTACATCGTGGACGTCCCGGACACTCAGCACGTCATCGAGTGGATCAACAAGATGCCGCCGTCGCCCTGAAGGGGGTGACGTGCCGGAAAGGTAGGGGATCGTGAACCTGAGCACCGGTCTGTCATGGGCCTCCGTCACGGTCATGGCCCTCCTCGCGGCATGCGGGAATTCGTCCGACCACAACGGAGGCGGCGACGGCGGTTCGGCCCTCGGGCAGCCTCCTGGGCTCACGCTTACAGGCGGCGGAAGCTCGGGCTCGTCCGGCGGCGGCGACGATGACGGGGGCTCGTCGTACGGCGACGACACGGGCAGCTCCACGTCCACGTCGTCGTACGACGCGGGCAGTCGGTGCAGCGACGGCGGCGCAGGGTCGTTCCCGGCGGTGAGCGGCGGGGGCGTCGTGTTCTCCGTGAACATGTGCAAAGGGCCCGCGAGGCAGTTCGATCCTCCGTCGACGCCGGTGGCGGTCTCGCCGTACGTGTACGGAGTCAACCAATTCGCCGCGTGGGAGAGCACGACGAAGTGGGGCGCCCTGCGCTGGGGCGGCGACGCGTTCACGAGCTGGAACTGGACCAACGACTACAGCAACTCGGGCTCCGACTACTGCTTCTGGCAGGGGGCGGAGGGCAAAGGGACAGGCCTCGCGGCGACGATCGGCGGCACCACGTACCCGAGCGTCGGCACCGCCAACAGCCACGGCTCCGCGGCGCTCGTCACCGTCCCCATCCTCGACCACGTCTCGTCGTCGGCGGTTACCAACAACGTCTGGTCCGGATCGAGCCCGCCGTGCCCGGGCAGCCCGTCGTGCGCGTCCGCCAACGGCTACGCGTCCAACGTGGGCAACCTCGACTTCGTGTCGGTCGATTCCAGCAGCCACGCCTTCGTCGCCAACAGCGCGACCAAGTCGACGGCGCTCTGCACCTGCGCCGGCACCGGGTGCGGGTCCGCGTGCGCGGTGAACACGACGGGAGCCGTCTACGAAAACGAGTTCGTGAACTACATGAAGGTCACGTACGGCTCGTCGGGCGCGCCGATCTTCTTCTCGCTCGACAACGAACCGAACTACTGGCCCGGCACCCACCCCGAGCTCTGGCCTTACACGGGCACGCCCGGCTGCGGGACGAGCGGCACCGTCACGTTCGCGCAGATCGTCTCGTACGACACGACGTACGCCACCGCGATCAAGGCGACGTGGCCGGAGGCGAAGGTCTTCGGTCCGGTGGTCGCGCAGGACGGCATCATCTACGCCGGCGACTACTCGGACCCCAACCTGCCCGGCACGGTCTTCACGCAGTATTACCTCGAGAAGATGGCCGCCGCCTCCGTGGCCGCGGGGCACGCGCTCCTCGACTCGTACGACGTCCACTACTACACGTCGAACGGCAGCACAGCCCAGTGCGTGCAGGTCCCGCGCATGTTCTGGGACCCGAACTTCACCGACTTCACCGCGGCCGCGACCGACTCCATCGACTACGGCTGGGCGGGCAAGCCCAACGCGATGAACGTCGGTTACTTCGACGCGAACCTCTACCCGAGGCAGATGATCCCGCGCCTCCAGAAGTACATCTCGGCCGCGTACTCCGGCACGGGGGCCAGCGCGCCGGGGCTCTCGTTCAGCGAGTACGACCCGGGGTGCGAGGGGTCGATCGAAGGCGGCGTCGCGGAGGCCGATCTGCTCGGCATCTTCGGCCGCGAGGGCGTGTACGCCGCGACGGCCTGGCCGCTGAAGACCATCGCGAACGGCACCGCCCTCGCGAACTACGTGGTCGCAGCGTTCGACCTCTACAGAAACTACGACGCGAAGGGGTCGACTGTCGGCGACACGACCGTGTACGCGCAGACGTCAAACGTGGAGAATTCGTCGGTCTACGCGTTCTCGCACTCCGAGGACCCCTCGGAGGTGGAAGTGGTGGCCATCAACAAGACGAACGCCGCGCTGCCCGTCACGTTCCAGATCTCGGGCGCGCCGTCGCTGACGAAGGCCACGGCGTATGACCTCGTCAACTCGAGCTCGACGATCGGCGTGACAGCGGCGGCGGGCGCTGCGCCGGCGATCACGTGCACGGGCACCGATTGCGTCGTGACCTACACGCTCCCGTCGCCGGTGGGCGCGACGGGGAGCGCGACGACCATCGTCCTGCGCTGACCGTCCCGTCTTGCGCCTTGCGCCGAGGAGAACTTCGCCTAGGCAGCAGCGCGGCGGCGTGTCCGACGCGCGGCGATGGCGGCGACGGCGAGCCACAGCGGCGCGCTCTCCGCCCCAACCGCGGCGGGGTCGGACACGGAGCAACCCGTCGTCAGCGCGGGTGGGACGGTGCCGACGGGCGTGTCGGACGTCGTGCGATCGTCGGGGGGCGGCTGCGGCGTGTACTCGAGCTGCGACATGTCGAAGTGATCGCTCTGGGCGCGGCTGACGATGCCCTGCAACGTGGCACTGTCGAGCGTGGGCGCCCGGCTCAAGATCCAGAAGTAGAGCCGCGAGGGGTGGCCGATGACGGCGTACTGGTAGTTCGAGTCGACCTCGAGGATCCAGTAGTCGCCCACGTACCCGCCCACGTCGAGCGCGAGCTTGGCCTGCACGTTGGAGTCGGGCACCGTCGCGGCCATCGCGAGCGTCTTCATCGGGCCCGTCTGGCTCCCGACGTTGCACTGGTTCACGAAGGTGAGCGAACCGTCGCTGTTCTGGGTGTAGAAGGCCGTCGTGCCGTGGCAGTCCGTCTGCGTGGTCCGCGGCAGCCGGGCGATCTCGTACCACTTGCCCTGAAAGCGCGAGAGCTCGACGTTCGAGGCCACGGCGAGCGGGGGCTCGGCGTTGCACGAGAGGATCGCGAGGGCGGCCAGCGCCGCGAACACGAAGAATCCTCGGGGCATCGAGGCCCGGAGTACAACGCTCCCGGCGCGTCCAGTGTGCCGAACCCGTGAACTCTTCGAGACGAGAACCGCGCCCGATCAGAACCAGGCGTTCTCGATTCGCGCGTAGGACGTCTCTCCCGTCCGGCACAGGTGCGCGAGGTGGTCGATGCGCGGAAGCTCGGTCTTCAGCCAGTACTCGGCAGCGCAGAGCTTCCCTTCGTAGAACGCGGTCTCGCCGGCGCCGGCGGACAGCTTCTCTTTGGCCACGGCGGCCTGCAGCAACCACTGCCACGCGACGACGACCGTCGAGAACAAGTCGAGGTAGTCGACGCTGTGCAGGAGCATCGCGTCTACCTTGCCCGCCATGCCGAGGGCGCCGAGGGTCAGCGTGAGATCCCCGACGAGGGCGGCAGCGCGATCCACGGCGGCGACCCAATCGGCGTCGACCCCGGCGGCGCGGGCGCGTTTGGTCGCCGCAGCGATCTCGTCGCCGACCAGCTGCAGCGCCTTGCCCTGATCGGCGACGACCTTGCGGCCGAGCAGATCCATGCTGTGCATGCACGTCGTCCCCTCGTGGATGCTGTTGAGCTTCTGATCGCGCAGCCACGCCTCCGGGAGGTACTCGCTCGTGTAGCCGTAGCCGCCGTGGATCTGCACGGCGAGAGCGTTCGACTCGAAGCCCTTCTCCGCCGAGAACGACTTGACGATCGGTGTCATGATCTCGAGGAGCAGAAACGCGCGGCGCCGCTCCTCCGGCGTCGGCGCGTGCGCGGCGGTGTCGGCGTAGAGGGCCGTCTGCACGCCGAGCGAGAGCGCGCCCTCGACGATCGCCTTCTGGCGCAGGAGCATGCGCCGTACGTCGGCGTGCTCGATGATGGGCACCTGCGGCGCCGCTGGGTTCTTCGCCGAGAGCGGGCGGCCCTGGGGACGCGTGCGCGCGTACTCGAGCGACTCGTTATAGGCGACCGACGCGGTGGCGATGGCGTTCATCCCGACCATCAACCGCGCTTCGTTCATCATCTGGAACATGTAGGAGATGCCGCGGTTCGGCTCGCCCACGAGCCATCCATGGCAGTCGCCGCCTTCGCCGAAGTTGAGGGCGATGCTCGGGATCCCGCGCCAGCCCATCTTGTGGAAGGCGCCCGCGCAGTGGACGTCGTTCGGGACGAGATCGCCCTTCTCGCGACGCTTCTTGGGGATCGCGAAGAGCGAGACTCCCTTGATACCCGGAGGCGCGCCGTCGATGCGCCCCAGCGCCAGGTGCACGATGTTCTCGGTGATGTCCTGGTCGCCCCCGGAGATGAAGACCTTGCTGCCGCGGACCAGGTAGTGGCCGGCGTCGGTCGGGGTTGCGGCGGTCTTGACGTCGGTCAGGCTGCTGCCGGCTTGCGGCTCGGTGAGGGCCATCGTGCCAGTCCACTTGCCGGCGTACATCGGGGCCATCATCTCGGCCTTCAGCGCGTCGGTTCCGAATGCCTCGATGAGGTGCGCAGCGCCGCTGGTGAGGCCGATGTAGCCGACGGCGCTGAGGTTCGCCGCCATGCCGTAGAGGGTGGCGAGGCAAGTGACGACGTGCGGGAGCTGCTGACCGCCGACTTCGTACGGTCTCGTCGCGGCGACCATCCCCTGCTCGACGAGCTTCGGATAGAGCTGCTTCATCGCAGGGTGCACCGCGATGCCCGTCCCCACGAGGCGCGCTGGCGCCTCGTCCATCGGCTTGTACGCCGGCAAGAGCACCTCGCGCGCGAACTTGCGCGCGTTCTGCAGGACCAGGTCGAACGTCTCGCGCGAGTGATCGGCGTACGCCGGGAACCGGCAAAGCTCCTCCGCGCGGAACACCTCGTAGAGCAGGAACTCGACGTTCCGGTCGGCAACGAGCGGATTGGCCATGGGCCCTTATGTAGCGCACCGCCGTCGAGACGCGGTCAAACCTTTGCCGTTTCGGTGCGGGTCGGGTGGTTTGTCGACGACGTAAGACGAGACCCTTCGCGAGACCGCTCCTGCCACGAGCGACGAGGATCCATCCCTGCCGCCGACCCGTGCGGCCCTTTGGCGCAGCGCCTCGCGCGTCCTGACCTCGGCCGCTTCCCTCGCGCCGACCGTGCCTTCCCTTGACACGAAAGGTACGCCGCCGAGCGACAGCGTCCACCCGTTGAGCCTCGGCGGCCCCTCCCTTTTATCAAGGCGGTAGCGATCGCGAGGGATGGGTGCATCTCTTTCGCTCGCGCGTGCATCTCTCAAGCAAAGACGGGCGCGAGCCTCGCAGAGAGATGCATCTCTCTCGCTGACTCGCGTGCGTTCCAAGTTGGTTTGCGCGCGAGCCTCGCAGAGCGATGCATCTCTCTCGCTGACTCGCGTGCGTTCCAAGTTGGTTTGCGCGCGGGCAAGCGAGAGAGATGCATCTTCCTGTCTCACTCGCCCATCTTCCGATCGGTCCTGCACGCGTTTCAGGCTGACGCGGGCATCCTTCTGTCTCGTTGGTGCCCGAGAACACCCGGAACGCGGTTCTTCCGGGCAAGCCGGGGCGTCTCTCNNACGTCGGACGTGCATCTCTCCACGAAGAAGATGCGCGAGCACGTCTCGGCCACGGCCAAGAGTCCGCCACTCGAACTCCCCCCACGCTCAGCCCGACACCCCCTAGCCGCGAAGCTCGCGCTTCAAGATCTTGCCCGTCGGGCCCTTGGGGAGCGAGGCGCGGAACTCGACGATGCGCGGGTACTTGTACGCGGCCAAGTGCTCCTTGCAATACGCGGTGATCTCCTCGGCGGTGGCCGCTGCGCCCGGCTTGAGGGCGAGGATGGCCTTGACCTCTTCGCCGTGGCTAGGGTGGGGCACGCCGATGACGGCCGCCTCCGCGACCGCCGGGTGGGCGTAGAGCGTCTCCTCGACTTCGCGCGGGTACACGTTGAACCCGCCCCGGATGATCATGTCCTTCTTGCGGTCGACGATGAAGTAGTAGCCGTCGGCGTCGCGCGTCGCGACGTCGCCGGTAGTAAACCACCCGTCCTTGATCACCTCGGCGTTGGTCTCCGGTCGCTTGTAGTAGCCCTTCATCACGTTCGGGCCCTTGATGCAGATCTCGCCCGGAGTGTCGGTCGCCGTGACGGTGGCGCCCTTGTCGTCCACGAGCTTCATCTCGATCCCCGCGAGGGGCAGGCCGATCGAGCCGACCTTCTTCGGCTTGTCGAGGACGTTGAAGCTGGCGACGGGCGACGTCTCCGAGAGGCCGTAGCCCTCGAGGATGTTCACGTTGTACTTCTCGTCGAAGGCCTTCATCACCTCGACGGGCATCGCCGACCCGCCGGAGCAGCAGAAGCGCAGCGTCGTGGGCGCGTGCTTGCTCGCCTCGGGGTGGTGGAGCATCGCGAAGAACATCGTGGGCACGCCGGAGAAGCTCGTCACCCCGTGCTTGCGCATGAGCGCCAGCGCGGTGATCGGGTCGAACTTGGGCAGCATGACGAGGGTGCCGCCTTGGTGGAGCGCGACGTTCTGCACGCACGTCTGGCCGAAGATGTGAAAGAGCGGCAAGACGCACAGGTACACGCCGTCGGGCTGCGGCGGGAAGAGCCGCGTCGCGACCGTCTCGGTGTTGTAATAGAGGTTGAAGTGCGTGAGCTCGGCGCCCTTGGGCCGCCCGGTGGT